>BNTV01000021.1 GCA_025996865.1 Bacteroidia bacterium | reverse complement strand
TTTGCCGTTTTTTACCAAATTATTACTGTGGCAGTGAGGACATTCTATTGCGCTCGTATGTATCATCTGATTCCCTTTTTTTTGACTGCAAAGTTAATAATTTATTCTGATAATTTATGACACTACCGAGCCATCGTCGTTATAGGCCGGCAGAATACGTGTAGTATTATAAGCATAGTCGTAAGGAGCTGTACCATAAGCAAATCCGTTTACTTCACGGCTTGTACCGTTCAATTGTAAACTGGCAGTCAATTTGCTTCCTAACACAAGAGTAGTATTGGTAGAAGCGGTGAATGTAGTCATATCATTTCCGATAGCCTCTCCTTTCATTTCATTGTAGCCGAAAGAAGTTCTGTTCTGCAATATCTCCGAACCACCACTCAAACTGATCGTATGTGCTTGGTTCACCGAGTTGCGAAACAAGATATCGAACCAGTCTGTGTTTTGACCGGCCATTTTCTTATACGCATCCACAAATTCCGTCTCGCTGATATTTTTATTTACCAATCGCTCTATCAATCCGGGATAACCCATGGGTACGATTTGGCTCGGATAACTGACCCGCTCCTCATACATTTCTTTGGAAAATTGCATTATTTCCTTTGAATTCATACGATCATACAAACTATAATTGGGACGTTGCCCTATGGTCAGGTCACCGCTGTATTGCAGGGAAATTTTTCCTACATAAGCTTTTTTTGTGGTAATCACGATAACTCCATTTGCTGCTTTCGAGCCGTAAATAGCTGTTGCAGAGGCGTCTTTCAACACGGTAATCGTTTCAATGTCAATTGGATTTAACCAAGAAATGGCATTCCCGGCCAAACGCCGTATATCATCTTCGCTTACAGAAAAAGCGGTGTTATCGTCCACATTGAAAGGTTGAGGATCTTGTTGAATCACACCGTCCACAACCCATACAGGTTCTTGGTTTCCCAAGATGGTAGAGGTACCCCGCACCCGGATTTTCGGCGAAGCTCCCACTTGTCCGGTAACAGTCTGAACCAACATTCCCGGTACAATTCCTTGTAACATCTCGTCAATAGAAGCGACGCCCGCCAACAGGATGTCTTCCGCTTTAACCGTAGTGGCTGCTCCGGTATAATTCCCTTTACTGATATTTCCGTAACCTGTCACGACAACTGTTTCCAATTCCGCATCCACAGGGTTTAGGGAAACAACCAAACGTTGAGACGGATCTTTGACGACTACCTCTTTTTTTCCGTATCCTAAAAAAGAAAAAATCAAGGTCTGCGACGGAACAGTTGTCGCTAATACATATCTAAACTCTCCGTTATTGTCACAAATTGTTCCCTCATTCGTTTCTTTTAACCGGACAGACACTCCCGGAAGCGGTTCGCTTTTTTCATCCAGAACTATTCCGGTAATAACAATCGGTTTGTCGGAAGCAACGGGCACAATTGTCACATTCTGCGCACGGGTGATTAAGACATAATTATCTACAAATTCATACTTTAACTTAGCAGGAATACAAATTGCATCCAAAGCATTTCTCAACGTAACGTTCTTTAAGTTTAAATCAAGACGTTTCGTTTTGTCTATCAAATCTTCCTGATACATAATGTGCACTTTACTTTGTTGTTCCATCAATTTTAACGCATCTTTAATACTGATACTCTTGTTCTGAATAGTTACTAATGGCGTATCTTCCAAATTATTAGCCCAAGCAGGTACAAAAAAGAGTAAAAGGAAAAAAAATATCAAACTCTTCATTTTCAAATGGTTTATATACCATTTTTTACAAGGCTCTTTTCTTCGCATACTCAAAAAAATTAGTGAAATATATTTTAAAGTCTCTCTATATCAGTGTTTATAAACTTTTATCCGATCTTCTTCTTTTTTAAACCGCACATCGGAAATCCGTTGAATCAAATCCAGCGCGAATCCCAATGATTTGCTCCGTACAATGGTTCCCGTAAAATTGATTTGCTTTATTTCCGGAGAATCATATTCGATTTTTACATTATACCACCGCGACAATTGGGCTGTAATATCTTCCAAGGAAGTATTGTCGAAACGGTACAAGCCGGTAGCCCAAGCGGTGTAATAATTAGCATTTACCTGTCGAACGGTGATTTGAGTTTCATTCATCCCAATCTCGGCTTGTTGGTTCGGTTGAAGTATTATTTTATCGGAATGATTTTGTACTTCAACACTTCCGCTTGCCAATGTGGTAACCATGGCTTCGGAGATATATGCAGATACATTGAAATGCGTACCCAACACTGTTATTTGGTTTTTTTGCGCTTCCACTATAAAAGGAACTTCTTTTTTTGCGACTTCAAAATAGGCTTCGCCGATCAGTTCTACTTTTCGTGTTTTTTCGTCAAATCCGACAGGATAGCGCAATGACGATTCCGCATTCAACCAGACTTTCGTGCCGTCGGACAGAACAAGAGAATATTCTCCGCCGCGTGGAACGGTAATGGTATTGAATTGAATATTTTCTTCTTTCTTATGGATACTGTCCGTATATGATAGAAGATTATCTACATTCCGGCCAACCACTGCACCATTATCCACAATAACATTGCTCCCGGTTAAATCCACAATTTCTCCATTGGACAAAGTGAGTATCGCTTTGGATGCCCCTTGGTTGGGAAACAGTTCGACCAAAGAAGGTTTCGTGTCCATCCTTGAATAGAAGTATGACCCAAATCCAAGCGCCAACATGATGCAAGCTACGGCTGCATAACGGTAAAATGTTATAAGGATATTTTGTTTCCGGCGCTTACTGAGTATTTGCGACCACGCTTGCTGTGGGTCAATATCTTGAAAGGCATTCCATTGCTTTTCTCTTTTGTTGAGTTTTAAAAAATTAATCATCAACTGCTCATTTTCCGAAGAAGCAGCTAACCACTGCCGTAAAGCCATGTATTCATCTTTTGTCAACTGATTGTTGCAATATCGTTGAAAAAGTGTCAAAAAGTAATTGTCTTGCATAATATTTAAACAATTTTATACTGTCAATTTATATTATCAAGACGATTATCGTTATAAAATGGGTGACAAAAAAATTGAAAAATGATTGTTTTTTACAATTAAAATTCAAGAATGGGACGAAAAAGTACATTTAATTCACTTTTCGCAGAAAGATTCGTGAAAAGAATATTGTTCGCGAACATTACACAGCGTGCCTGATTCAAGTCGTACTCCGAGGAAGAAAAGTGTACCTTATTTGTGAACGAGAATGGAACGCCACCATACGCCATGATCTGATTATTAAAATAATCCCTAACAACGCTATTGTGGATGTACACAGGATTACTATTTGTTAATGTGGCCGGTATAACAAGCTTGTTACCGGTAACGACAGCATGCATTTCCAGCAATTCATAGTAGGCCGGAATGTACCACATCCCATTCATATCACCACCATTTATCTCATTGAGAAGCCAATAAAAAACGGGATAGTCTGTCTGGAAATTTGGCTGGTCTTTGCGTGTACCGAGGACGGTTAAGGTATTCTTCCTTCCGTTGTATAAATCGCGGGCGTCCAAATGAGGCTCTCCTCTTGGTCCCCAAACGCCTACTGTTTCGTTAAATCCAATTACTTTTCCGTGTTTACCTCCATCCATAAGTTTGAAAATAACGCCGACCGGATTTATGGCATCGGGATATAGTTCCCCCAGAGCGCGAAGACCTTCCGCCTGCGACACATCTACCCGAACGTGTTTGTCTCCGGCAACGACAGCAATCTTAGCCGATCTTGACTCGCGAGTCGGATTATTGTCTGCACTGATAATAAGGAAACAAGAATCTCTCTTAATACTTATCCAATCAGGATTGCCTGATATTTGCCACAATATTTCATTTGTTTCCACTTTGATCTGTTGTTCGGTTCCGGAAGCATCCAAATGTATATCCGTAACGGAAAGATTCAAGACACTTTCTTCAACATTTTCGCTGCAAGCAAAACAAAGCAATCCGCAAGCAACGATACTTAAATTTATGAATAAATTTCTCATATTTCCTTTTAATATTTATTATTTACCTCATCAATAAGTCCTTTTATCATCCTGTATTTAGTTATCAACAGATTGTATCCCGTCACATTTTCATACAATGCCTGAAATTCCGCTTCGTTATAAGTCAAAGCCGCTTGGATAAACGAAGTTAAATCTTGCGTCTGTGTCGGAGTATAGTACAATAAGGTTGGAATATTTGTATTCGATATGATATCCGGATTTCGGATCAAGAATCCAAACTCATTCCAATGCGGTTTGGTAGGAATATCATAATTGCCCGGATTAGAACGCACATCGCGATTATATGTATTTTTATTGGTAGCCGATGTCGGCCAATTGGTTACGGAATTATTCGATACAAGATAAAAAGGGACTAATTCTTCTGTAAATTCCATTTCTAAGTAAACAGTCCATATCGGCGCTGAAATTTCAGCAGCAAGTGCATGTTTTTCAGCCGTGTTCAAGTTTTCCATTCGACTAACATAACCCACAAAGGTGGTCATCATTCCTTTGAAAACGTTTCCTTCCCGATTACCGGCTGCTACGGTAGAACTGGCATTCAGGATTAAACTTTCCACCAACAAAAAACTCCTCGGATAAATCACAGGATTTAGTAATGGGATAACTTCTTCTTTCAAAAACAGGACACCGTTGCGAATATCCGTCTTGTTTCCGGAGAAGGTATAAGAAATATTTCCCGACCTGCCGGTAATGGCATAATAAGGATCTAATTTTTGTACATGGATGATGCTGTCTCCAAAACCATCAAATCCACGAAATTGCGTTCCCAAGACATCTGAATATAAAACAGAAATTCCTGTGGATTTGTATATTTCGTAACGCAAATGGTCTATTTCGTCCGGACCATCTTTGATTTCAAACCAATCTACATCGGTATAACTCGGTTCGAGTGTGCTGTTATCATCATTGTTACAACTCCATATCAGAGTTGCACAAAAGAACATTAATATATATTTCTTCATATCCATTCTGTTTTATAAAGGTAATTTTTGCGCTCTCGTTTCATTCTGTATCAAGGAACCTGCATTGTTAACAATTTCAGACTCCGGAATAGGGAATACATAAAATTCCGGTTCATCATCATATTTTCCCAATACCCGGTCACCGATAACTTCCGTTCCGCCCACCGGATAATAGGGGTGACGAATTTCCTTTTGGAAAGGCCATTTGGGACTTACGGCATACCGTCGCAAATCGAAATAGCGTTGTCCTTCAAAAGCAAATTCCCTGCGCCGGTCGTCCCGGATAAAATTTGCTAAAGATTCTCCGGAGAGATTCAATGCCGGAAGGGTTCCGGTAACGTATCGGGTTTCACGAAGTTTTTGCACTGCGGCAATCGCTTCAGCATCCCGATCCAACATGACCAAGGCTTCCGCCTGATTCAGGTAAATCTCCGGCAACCGGAAAATAAAGTAATCAGACACTGTATTTCTTCCGCTTGATCTTTTTTTGCGGGGTGAAAAAATAGCATCTCCACGAAAAAAGTATGCTCGCCGCAAATCATTTGACTCATACATGCCGATGATTTCATCATTGGCACGGCTATAAAAGGTGGTTGGGTAATATTCCATCTCACCATAAGCGCATTGCCCATTAGTAAAAACAACTTCAGGAGAACCTGCCCACACTACATCGGCAGAGGCAACCGGACCCACTTTATTATAGTCCAACAAGCTATAGCTCTGATTAGCCAAGAGGATTTCAGTCTGCTTCAGCACTTCTTCCCATCTGCCCATATAAAGATAAATGCGGCTCAATAAGAAGTGTGGAGCGCTTTCACCGGTGCGATAGACGCCGGATGAAATTCCGGATAGACACTCGATTGCAATGTTTAAGTCATTAATAATCTGGTCATAACATTCCTGCACAGTATTCCGGACATAACGTTTATCTTCAACTGCCGGGGATAATTTCAGCGGAACGCCTAAATCCGTATTGGCTGTTTTCGCTGAGTAAGGCTTGCCATAAAAATTCACTAAATAATAATAAAATGCCGCCCTTAAAAAATGAGCTTCTCCTTTCACCCTCCGGTAACCATCGCCCGGCTCGTCTTTAAATTCTTCAATATCATAGATAACTACATTTGTTATACTGATTCTCCGGTAAAAGTCTTTCCAGTAAACTTCCGTATTGGGCATAGGGTCCCACCAATACGCATCTAAATTTCCGCGTGTTGCGGTGCTTGATCTCACAAAAACAAGATCATCACTTAACTTTGGAAGAAAAATATACAAATCGGACCCAATGTACGCATTCCCTATCAACAATTCCTTCAAATCATCGGAAGAAGTTGCATACGTCAAATCTTTGGGATATTCATGCAAAAAATCGCTACAGGAAGAGAATAATGCAAGTCCTGTTGTTATCAATAGAATAAATACTGTTTTTTTCATAATTTTTTTCTAAAATGAAACATTCAAACTAAAAGAATAAGTAGGACGAAGCGACATATTGATGGTTGGGGCTACTCCATCTTGCGTAGCAGGGTCTTGACCTTTCAATTTATCACTGCAAAAGGTGTATAAATTTGTCCCTGTAAGGCCAATATGGGCAGACTTAATACTCACAGATTTACAAAGCTTATCCGGAACATTATAGCGTAAGGAAAGTGATTGTATTTTTACAAAATCACCATTTACCACTCGCAAATTGGATCTATCATACATTTGCCACAGAGAACTACCAAACGAATAAGCTTCGTTTTTACTGTTGCGTTGGCCTGACCACCACAATTGGGTGCCGATTGTCTGTGTATAATCAGTCAGAGAAACGATACCCGGTACATCAGTATATTTTTCGTCTCCCGGTATTCTCCATCTGTCTAAAAATTCCCGGCGTACATTGGTCGTTGGTTGCGGAGCAATGGAAACCATGGATGTGTTCGCTGTGGGATACATCTGCAACAAGCGAATTTTAGAACCGAAACTGTATGTTACGCTCACAGTCGCTGAAAATTGTTTCCAGCTTACCGAGTTTTGAACACCTCCCTGAATGGTGGGAACCCGTGTACCGGAATATTCCATCACGTCGGTGAAAATGTCAATTAAATCCATGTTCCGGTATTTATCCACAAAGTTGACCGTTTGATACCCCAAATTTTGAATCTGTTGGGAACCATAAAAAATGGGTATTCCATTGTTTGCATTCAAACCTAAATATTTATAGGAATAGAATGAATGTAGCGGGCGTCCTTCCATTTCAAGTGTTCCATCCAACAGATTTTGATAAGTAATTTGATTCGTCAGCGCTTTGTCTTTAGAATTTCCAAAGAGTTTGTTAAGCGTTTGTCCGACATTGGGAGACATCGACCAACGAACACCGTTTGGATTTTTCCTTTTGGTATCAATGACGGTAAACTGAAGGCCTAATTCTAATCCTTGATTTTCCAATGTTCCCTGATTCACGACATATCTGTCCAAACCATTGATGGAGGATATCGTTTTTGAGAGAAATGCATCTTCTGTTCTTTTATAGAAATAAGAAATACTTCCTGCCACTCGATTTTGCAAGAAAGCAAAATCGAGGGTTGCATTATATGAGGCTGTTTTTTCCCATCTTAAATCGGGGTTTGGATAGGAACCTTGATAAATAGAAGACACATATTCCTGATAAACAGCGTTTAGTGCACCCCGTTGCAAAACCAGTTTGGAGGTTTGATTCTCCAACATATTACCCTGGTAACCAAAAGACCCCCGCAAAGAAAGATCATTTATCCACTTAACATCTTTCAGAATATCCTCTTTGATATGCCAGCGGGTAGATAAAGACCAGATCGGAGCCAATTTTTCGTTTGCCCTTGACCCGAAGCGGTTGGATGCATCTAACCGCACATTTCCATTTACCGTATAAACATTGTTGAACGTATAAGATAATGTACCATAAGTTGAAGCAATATTTGTCAATTTATCGCTCCATTCGCCCAAAGCCGCCGAATTCGTCGCTTTCCAATTGGTATAAAAAGATGTATTCAGGGCTATTTCAGCCATCTTTTTACCGCGCTCTTTCAAATAACCTCTGTAAGTCTGCGAAAGACCAAAATATTGATTGGAAGACACTTCACCTCCGGCAGAGGCCGATACAAAATGTTTTTTTTCACTGTCAAAGTGTTTATTAAAATCAAGCTGGCCACGGACAGTATAGGCGTAATGCTCCGAATTTTGGTATTTTAATTCCCCTCCTGCCGGTAAGGCGCTTCCTTGGGTGGCATTGGTCACATAAGCTAATCGCATGGCTTCCAATGATTTTTCACCATGCCATATTTCCTGTGTCGTATTGTCGGTTGAATAAGAAGCTGTTAAAGATGCTTTCAGCGGATTTGAGATTTTATAATCCACCACGACAGAACCTTTAAAACCTGTATTGCGAATATCTTGAGACGTATTTCTTTGATCGTTAATGATATTAAAATCGCGATTGATAATCGAACCTGAGGATATTTCACTGGATACCTGTCGTTGATAGTACCACAAAGAGCCGTCATCATTGTAAGCCGGCAAAGCGCGGGTAGTCTCGTATGCGTATTTTGTAAGTTCCACATCACTGGGAGTATGTATTTTTTTGCCTGAATTACCGCCCATAATAAAGTGAATTGTAAACCGGTTATAGTTGGCCGTCAGGTTTACTGTTCCCGTATAGGATTTATTACTTTCTCCTTTGATATTTCCTTTGTCTTCGGTGTAACCTGCCGAAACATAGTAGCGCAAGCCGGTCGTTCCACCGGAAAGTCCTACGGTATGCTTATTGGAAAACGTATTATACATTAATACATCGAACCAATCGGTGTTGGCAGACTCGTAACGGGAAACTTCCGATTGCATTTCATCAAACGAAGTCCGCCCCAGCCAATAATCCCGCATGGCTTTCTCGTAACCTACCCAACCATTGGTCAATAAAGGATAGGTTACTTGTTTCTCTATCAACTCTCTGGAAAAGTCAATCCTTTCCCGGGAGTTCATCATATTAACGCTTGCATCGGAATAATAAGGGCGTTGCCTGTAAGTGCCTGAAAAGGAGTAGGACAAGACAGGAGGTCCGGGTTTTCCACGTTTGGTACTGACAACAATTACCCCGTTAGCCGCACGTGCACCATACAAAGCGGTAGCCGATGCATCTTTCAGAATATCAATCTGCTCAACATCATCAGGATTCAGACCGGATACGGCATTACCCAACAAATTTACAAAATCGAGGTCATTGATTTGTTCCGGATTAATATTGACCGGATTCTCCTGTACGATTCCGTCAATAACCCACAACGGTTCCTGATTTCCCAACACGGTGGAAGTTCCACGGATACGCAAGCGGGGAGTCGCTCCGATTTGTCCTGAATTTTGCATGAAGACCATCCCGGGAACATACCCTTCAAGCATCTGGTCAATAGAAGTTAGTCCGGGAACCACTATATCTTCTGCTTTAATTGATTGAATGGCGCTGGTCGTTTTTCGCAGGTCGATATTCTGGTATCCTGTATTCACAACTACTTCCGTCAAAAGGGCTATTGCGTCTTTCATAACCACGTCAATATTGTCTTTACCGGCATACTTCACCTCGCTTGTTTGTTTCCCGATAAAAGAGAATACTAATGTGAAATTATCCGCCGCCGGCACAGTCAAAGCGTAGTTTCCATCTTGATTTGATATGGTTCCTACCACAACTCCATTTTGTGTTCCTTTTAACCGGATACTTACTCCGGGAAGCGGTTTACGGTCTTCATCCAGAACTATTCCGGAAATAACAATCGGTTTGTCGGAAGCAATGGCCACAATTGTCACAGTCTGCATACGGGTGATTAAGACATAATTATCTACAAATTCATACTTTAACTTGGCAGGAATACAAATTGCATCCAAAGCATTTCTCAACGTAACGTTCTCTAAATTTAGATCAAGCCGTTTTGATTTGTCTATCAAATCTTCCTGATACATAATGTGCACTTTACTTTGTTGTTCCGTCGATTTTAACGCATCTTTAATGCTGATACTCTTGTTCTGAATAGTTACTAATGGCGTATCTTCCAAATTATTAGCCCACATAGGTACAAAAAAGAGTAAAAGGAAAAAAAATATCAGATTCTTCATTTTCAAATGGTTTATATACCATTTTTCGCAGGGATCTTTTTTTCGCATACTGAATTTTTTTAACTGATTGTTGCAATATCGTTGAAAAAGTGTCAAAAAGCAATCGTCTTGCATAATATTTAAACAATTTTATACTGTTAATTTATATTATCAAGACGATTATCATTATAAAATGGGTGACAAAAAAATGAAATTTTTAAAGAAAAGTGTAAAAAAATGTTCTCAACATCTGTTGTGTCCTCAAAAATTTAAGTGCGCGTGAAAGGTGCGTTTTTACCGTATTAACCGAAATACGCAATTCTTCGGCGACTTCTTTGTATTTTTTGTTTTCAACGATAATACTCATCAACACACGGTATTCCTGCGGCGGTAATTGTTGCAGTAGAAGATGCAGTTTTTCTTTTTCCCGAAGCAGTTCCTCTTCATCAATATCCTCTTCCATAGTGAGATACGAAAATTCTTCAATGTCTTCCATCACATAAGGACGTTTTTGACGCAAGTAATCAATAGAAGCATTTCGTACGGCATTAAACAGGTAAGCCCGCAGATTTTCCTGAATGGAGAGATAGATTTTCTTTTCCCAAAAACGGAGAAAAACATCTTGCACAATATCTTCCGTACTTTCTATGGAATCGGTTATTTGTACGGAATAGACGCACAAAGGACGGTAGAAAGCCTCAAATAACGTTTTTATGGCATTTTCATTTCCTCGTTTCAATGCATCTAATATGTCTTTTCCCGAGACATTCATTTCGTCCACAATTCAATCCGAAAAGTAGTCCCTTTCCCGATTTCCGATTTATACACAAATATTTTCCCTTTGTGGTAAGATTCGATTATCCGCCGGACAAGCGATAAACCTAATCCCCATCCTCTTTTTTTGGTTGTGTAACCGGGTTGAAATACGGCATCAAATTTGGATTTTGGAATGCCTTTTCCGGTATCGTTCACATCAAGAATTGCTTTCTGTCCTTTGACAAAGGTGGAAATGGTGATTGAACCTTGTCCGTCCATAGCATCCACCGCATTTTTAATGAGATTTTCAATTACCCAGCCAAAAAGCGATTCGTTCATCCATACACTAACCGGTTCTTCGGGGAAATTCGTTTGGATATTCACTTTCGTGGAAATCCGTTTTCCCATGTATTCGATGGCATGGGATACGGCTTCGGCCAAATCCATCGGTTCGGGGTCGGCATTGGAGCCGATTTTGGAAAAACGTTCGGCAATGGTTTTCAGGCGTTGAACATCTTTATCCATTTCCGTCAATAGATTGGGATCCAAATCTTTAGCTTTCAGGTATTCCACCCAGGCCATCAGGGAGGAAATCGGCGTTCCCAACTGGTGTGCGGTTTCTTTCGACAAACCTACCCAAACCCGGTTTTGCTCGGCTTTTTTGGTACTGTTCAACGCGAGGAAAGAAACGGCGATAAAAATAAAAACGACCGCTAATTGCACAAACGGAAACAATTGCAAATTCTTCAAAACGGTAGAGTCATCGTAATAAACATTGTAATAAGTATAGAGTTCATTTTCTTCAATTGATTCTATCACAATGGGTTCGTGCCGGTCTGCAAATTTCTTTATTTTTTCTTTCAAATATTCTTCCGAATTTTGTTCCGGAGTATCCATATTCTTTTGGTCAATTACATTCCCCGTTTCATCTGTAACAATAACCGGAATCGTATTATTTTGTTGTATGATTTTCAACAAATTGGACTTGTAGCGGTTGAAAGTATTTTCAACTGCTTTGTCTAAATTTTCAAATTCCGGTTGAGATCCGATCAGGGCGAGAGATTCCGCCCAGACTTCAATTTTTTTGCGTTCTTCCTCTTTCAGTTCGTTCACCAAGCCATTCGTTACCCATACGGATGCAATGGCAATGATGATTGCCACAAAAATAAACAAATATCTGAATGTTTTACCGGAAGACATCATTTAAACCTGTACTTCTATCATAACGGGAGCATGATCCGAAAATTCCGCTTGTTGAAAAATCGCCGCTGATTTTAATCTCGGTTTCAAACTTTCCGTAACAATGTGATAATCAATACGCCAACCGATATTTTTCTGTCGCGAGCCGGCGCGAAAACTCCACCAACTGTATTGATTGGGTTCTTGGTTGAACACGCGGAACGAATCGACAAAACCGAGGTCGATGAACCGGTCAAACCATTCCCGCTCTTCGGGCAGGAAGCCGGAAACATTGTTGTGCCGTTCGGGATGATTAATGTCGATGGGTTTATGGCAGATATTGTAGTCGCCGCAAATCACGATATTCGGACGGGTTTTCCGTAATTCCAACAGATAATCCGTGAATACTTCCAGGAATTGCATTTTGACGGCTTGCCGCACTTCGCCGGTTGTTCCCGAAGGAATGTAAACACAAACCAAAGTAATATCTCCGAAATCGGCACGAATGACGCGTCCTTCATTATCAAAATCAGGCCTATCTATTCCAATGGAATAATAATCGGGTTTTTGTTTGCTGAAAATAGCAACTCCGCTATATCCTTTCTTTACTGCCGAATGAATTAATTGACTCTCATAACCCAAACTTTGCAAAGTCAGGCCGTCAATCTGATCGGGTTGCGCCTTGGTTTCCTGTACGCAAAAAATATCGGGACTTTCCTGTCCCAGCCATTCGAACAATCCTTTGTTGATTGCGGAACGGATTCCGTTTAAATTGAATGATATTATTTTCATGTGAATAATTCCTCTATATCAATTTCCAGTCCGGGCAAGCTATGCACGGGAACTTTTACTTTTTCCGTATATACAATACCTTTGTCATAAGTGCCGTCTTCCTGTAAAAGAAATATGGTGACGTCGCTTTTCGGCTCTATAACCCAGTATTCCTTTACACCCGAAGTTTCGTAAAGCCGGTATTTGTCATTCAGGTCATGTTTGCGTGTAGAGGGCGAAAGCACTTCCACAATCATGTCCGGTGCACCGATGCAGCCGCGTTCGTCAAGTTTCGCAGAATCACAAACCAGACAAATATCGGGTTGGACAACTGTATAGATTTCGTTATCTTCCTTTTCGCCGTTTTTCGGCAAACGTACATCAAAAGGCGCGGTAAAAACTTCACATTTCCCTTTACGCCTGTTAACATAATTATACATGGAATTGTAAATCCGTCCACTTATTCTTGCATGCGACATGGAAGCTGCGGGCGACATCATTTTTATAAAACCATTAATCAATTCACGGCGTTTATCATCCCACCATGTCATATAATCGGCGTAAGTATAACGCCGGTTCATATCCAGTGTCAGTTCCATATTTTATTAAAATTTAGTTCTTACTCCAAATAAGTATAACCGTAAAGCCCCGACCGGTAATTAGAAAGAAACTCCCGCCCTTCCTCCAAAGAAATTTTACCTTCTTTCATAGAAGACGTTACCCAGGATTCGACCGTGCGAACCAGTTTTTTCGGACTGTATTCCACATATTCCAATACATCGGCAATCGTTTCGCCATCAATCACTTGTTCAATCTGATAACTATCCTTACTAACCGAAATATGTACGGCGTTCGTATCCCCGAACAAATTATGCAAATCGCCCAATATTTCTTGGTAAGCGCCGACCAAAAACACACCGATATAATACGGCTCTTTCTTGTTTAAGGAATGTACCGGCAAATGGTAAGTATAATTCATCATGTTGATGAAATTGTCGATTTTCCCGTCCGAATCGCAGGTAATATCCTGCAAAGTGGCTGTACGACCGGGCTTTTCGTCCAACCGGGAAATCGGGACAATCGGGAAAATCTGGTCAATCGCCCATGAATCGGGTAAAGATTGAAACAGGGAAAAATTACAGAAATATTTGTCGGGCAACATTTTAGAAATTTTCCGGAGTTCTTCGGGCGCATGTTTCATGTTCATTGCCATTTGCTGAACTTCGCGTGCGATAGACCAATAAAGTTTCTCAATCTGGGCGCGGGTAATCAGATTCAACAGACCCAAACTGAACAAATCGAGTGATTCTTCACGGATTTGCTGGGCGTCGTGCCAAGTCTCAATCAAACGGGGTTGGTTCATTTCGTCCCACAATTTGTACAACTCTTTCACCAATTCGTGCGCATCTTCCGGTAACTCTTCATTTTCGCCCCATTCGGGTAAAGTCGTTGTTTCCAACACCTGAAATACCAGCACGGAATGGTGAGCAGTCAATGAACGCCCTGATTCGGTGATGATATTCGGCTGAGGAATGTTATTTTTAGCGCTGGCATCAACCAAAGTAGAAATGGAGTCGTTGACATATTCCTGAATCGAATAGTTCATACTGCTTTCGCTTCCGGACGAGCGAGTGCCGTCGTAATCCACACCCAAGCCTCCGCCAATATCCACAAAGTCAACGGCATATCCCAAACTACGCAACTGCACGTAAAACTGTGAGGCTTCGCGTAAAGCATTTTTGATGCGGCGGATTTTGGTCACTTGGCTGCCGATGTGGAAATGAATCAATTTCAGACAATCTTCCATTTTGCTTTTTTCCATAAAGTCAAGCGCATCCAAAAGTTCGCTCGACGAAAGTCCGAATTTGCTCACGTCGCCGCCCGATTCTTCCCATTTGCCGCTTCCCGCGCTTGCCAACTTAATACGGATACCGATGTTGGGACGGATTTTCAACTTTTTAGCCAATTCTGCGATGAGTTTCAGTTCGTTTAATTTTTCCACAACGATAAAAATCCTTTTGCCCATTTTCTGAGCCAGAAGCGCCAGCTGAATATAATCCTCATCCTTGTAACCATTACAAATAATCAGGGAGTCGGGACTTGTATTGATCCCCAATATGGCATGCAATTCCGGTTTAGAGCCGGCTTCCAGTCCGATGTTGAACTTTTTTCCGTGGCTCACGATTTCTTCTACAACTTGACGCATCTGGTTGACTTTTATCGGATAAATGATAAAATTCTGCGCTTCGTAATTGTATTCTTCCGCTGCAATTTTGAAACAATTGGAAATTTTTTCGATGCGATTATCCAGAATATCCGAAAAACGCAACAAAACGGGCGCCTCCACATCCCGGAGCACCAATTCATCCATCAATTCTTTCAAATCGACTTGCGCACTATTTTTCTTTGGAGTAACCGTAATATGTCCTTTCTCGTTAATGGAAAAATAATCCAAACCCCAACCGTGAATGTTGTATAATTCGGCCGAATCTTCCACCCGCCATTTTCTCATGTCATAAAATTTTAAAAAGTTGTAAATCAGCTGCGAAATTACGAAAAATAATTGAATGATGAAAGGCTTAAGTAATTTAATAATATTTAACACGGAATTGTTGTTTGTCTAAATATTTAGACGTATATTTGCAGTCTATTCATAAACTCAATATATTTATCGGAAACATGACTCAATTAACAAGGGCAGAGGAACAGGTAATGCAAATCGTTTGGGAGTTTGAACAAGCGACCGTTCAACAAGTGCTGGAAAAATTCGGGCAGCCGAAGCCGGCTCGAACAACGGTAGCGACAGTGCTTAGCATTTTGGAAAACAAGGGTTTTGTCAAGCGCGAAAACACGGGAAAACTCAATATATATTCGGCATTGATAAAGAAAGAAGATTATTCCAAATCTCAATTGTTTGGCGTTTTGAAGAATTATTTCAACAATTCTTTTGCTTCAATGGCTTCTTTTTTTGCCAAAGAACAAAATTTATCCTTGTCCGATTTGGACCAGTTATTGGAAGAAACAAGAGAAGAATTAAAAAAGAGCGGAATGTATGAATGATTTTATTTTGTATAGCCTTAAATCGGCGATTTGGATAATGGTTTTTTATGGAATTTACCGTTTTTTCCTTCGGAACGAAACCTTTTTGAGGTTTAACCGTGCATTTCTATTGGTCGGAATGGCAGCTTCTTTTGCGCTGGCTCTGTGTCAATTCCGTTATCCGGTAGAAATTATGAATCTGGTTCCGGTTGAAACGGAAAGCGCATCCGTGGCTGTGAATGACGCAACCTCTGTTTCTCCCGATAGTCTGTTCTTGTTCATTTACATTGCCGGAGCGCTTATTCTATTTTTGTATTACGGATTTAGCTTGTACAAAGTCCGGAAACTGATTCACAGACAGAATTTAAATTCCGGCAAAAAACCTAAAGTTATTTATGTATCAGGTATTCAGTCTTCTTTCTCTTTTTTCGGATACGTATTTATGGATTCGCAAGCCGAATCGCAGGATATTGAAAAGGAACTGATTCTGGCACACGAAATGGCGCATGTCGAACAGCGACACTGGATAGACATTGTACTCGCTCAGCTTGCGTGTGTATTTCAGTGGTTCAATCCCTTTGCATGGCTGTATTTGAGCGCCGTCAAACAAAATCATGAATTTTTGGCTGACCGTTCCGTTATCAACAAAGGCTATTCACCGGCTGTTTATCAAGCAGTTTTGCTTAACAATACGCTTAAAGTACCTGTTTTTGCATTTACAAATTCATTTGCTTATTATCATAAATTTAAAAGAATCACAATCATGAAAAAGAATGTTTCCAAACCGGCTAAAAAATGGGCCGTATTATTGCTTTTGCCTGCATTAGCGGCATTTTTAGCAGCTTTTGCACAACCGGAATATCATTATTCTACCATCCTTTCTTCTCAATTAGAACCGGAAAAACCTGTAGTTCAGGATACCGTCACAAAGACAACGCATTTTAAAACAGTCTCGGCCTCTCCCAAACCTACCAAAGAATCCGCAAAGAAAGTAACCAACCCAGTAGTTGTAAAAGATGAAACAAACGAACCGACGGAAAACACCGACTTAACTAAAAATAAACAGCTTGCATTTTCTACTGACGATTGGGGCAAGACAGATTCTCCATTATTTATTGTAGATGGAGAGGAATACACTTCTTCTCCAAACGATGTGGAAAATATAGAATCCCTAGCGGTTCTAAAAGATAAACCGGCTACCTCTGTATATGGCGAAAAAGGGAAAAACGGAGTAATTGTCATTACGACAAAAAAATACGTTTCATGCGACTCAGGAATCAAGATACGTAACTTTAAAGATGCTTCTCCATTGTATATTGTGGATGGACAAGAAGTGGCTTCCATAAGCAATCTGAGACCGGAAGATATAGAGTCTATATCGGTGCTCAAAGATAACGCGGCCATATCTATTTATGGCGAAAAAGGGAAAAACGGAGTAGTTATTATTACGATGAAAAAAAGATATTAACCGGTTTGAATTATATAAAAAAAATGAGTATTTTTGTTGTAAATTTTTTATAACAAAATACTCATTAAATCACAAACACATGCAAATCGACTTAAAAAAAATCGACTCTCCCGTTGGGCTTTTGAATGTAGCCGCTACCGCAGATGGAATCTGTTGGCTGGATTTTGCCGACAAACCGACAGCGGACAAACGTTTAGAATCTTTCGCCAAAACATTAAAGGCCACGATTATCCCCAATGATAATGTGCATATCAACGAATTGGAAACCCAACTAAAAGAATATTTCGAAGGAAAACGGAAGGAATTTACCGTAAAACTGTCCATCAATGGGACTCCGTTCCAAAAAGAAGTTTGGGCTGCGTTGCAAGAAATTCCATACGGCGTAACCCGTTCTTACAAAGAACAATCAACGGCTATCGGAATGCCGAAAGCTGTCCGGGCGGTTGCCAATGCCAACGGAATGAATCCGATTTCCATCGTCGTCCCCTGTCACCGCGTAATCGGTTCAAACGGACAATTAACGGGTTATGGCGGCGGGCTTTGGCGGAAAAAGTTTTTGTTGGAATTGGAAGCTGAATAAAATGAAAAAGATTGTTATTATCATAGCACTACTTTTTACATTGTTTTCCGCTAACGCTCAAATCATAACAGGCAAAGTTGCGGATAAAAACAACGCTCCTGTCGATTACGCAACAGTGGTTTTGCAAACGCCCGATTCGGCTTTTGTCAGTTCCACTTACACCGATTCTTTGGGAACATTTCAATTCCAGTCGAATTTATCCGAATTTCGTTTAATCGTACAACACTTACTCTATTTGCCTTATGAAAATTCCTTTTCAAAACAAGATGCCGGAACAATTTTCCTCTCCGAAAAAGAAAATATATTGAATGAAGTGCTAATCAAAGGGGAACGACCTATGGTTCAAGTCATTAATGGTCTGATGACTTACGATATGGAACGCCTCGTAGAAAACAAAATCGTAAACAATGCGTATGAGTCCTTATTGCAATTGCCGGGCGTAATGGAACAAAGCGATCAACTAATGCTTATCGGCGCAAATAGTCTGACAGTCATTATCAACGGCAAACCAACCACAATGACCACCGAACAACTGATGCAATTTCTGAAAAACATGCCGGTCGCAATATCGTATTACCATTCAACGTAAAAGATTTTTGGTTGCCGCGCTTCACCTTCAGCGGTTTTTACGCCCAAGCCAAAAACAGCCATTTCCATGATTTGTCTTTCGACAAAAAGAAATGTGGTTTCTATATGAGTTCAAATAATACAATTATCATTTCTTCCAAACCGGATATTAAAGCCGAAGTAGAGGCCGCTTATACGGATAAAAATATCCAAGGCCCGATGGATTTAGGTCGAATGTGGCGTCTCAATGCCGGCGTCAAATGGACTTTCGCAAACAAAAAAGCCGAATTAAGTCTGAAAGGAAAAGATTTTTTCAATACATGGTCGCCGGATGTACGTATGCAGTACGCCAATCAAAACTTCGGAATGAAAGTTTTTCCCGATTCCCGAACCATTTCTCTGTCATTTACTTATAGATTCGGAGGCGAAATCTCACAGGAAAAGAGAAAAGAAGTGGATACTTCGCGTTTTGGGAAAGGGCAATGATAAGGCTAATTTTTTTTTAGAATGTGCTATGAAAAATACCCGGCAGTACGATACAGGAAAAAATCCATGTCTTTCAGTCCATAGTTAGCGGAAACAAATCGTTGTAATTTACCATTGAGATTTTCTGCTTTTGCATTGGTCAAACCCTGTTTGAAGTAGTTGATTATTTCCGGTTCATGTTTGCGTATCATTTTTATAACACTTTTATATTCATCTATTTTCATGGCTTGCAGATACCATTGTTGCAGATTGTTTTTTATTTTTTCAGTTGACTTTACCGTATTTTCGTATGCGTACCATTGCTTAAAATCCTGACTGACTTGATAAGCGTTTTTTAAGTCTTTGTTTTCCATAAACACTTGTTCCATCGTTTCTTGCATTTCTTGGTTCCATTTGTCAGGCGATTGGGTTATGGCGTGCGAGACCCGTCGTAAAAGTTCAATTTCATAGAGTATTTTCCTGTCTTCCGGTGTCCGTTTCTTTTCTTTTGAGAGTTGTTCCGTCCTTTTATTAACGACTTCTACCTTTTCCGAACACCACTTACCGCTCTGTTTGTCTGGTAAATAATCGCTCAAAATATTTTTATACCAATAATGCAGATGCATCCCACATCTCAAAATGTTCCAGTATATGTGCCGGAACAAGCATACTCATTGCCGTAGAAAATAATTGCTCTACCGGCTGGGGTTCTTTCTTTTTGCGTCTCATAATATTGGCTTTTATTTTGTCGGCTAAGATAGTAATTATTTTTCATAGCAACTCAAAAAATGATTTAGCCGCATTTGACAAATGGTATTTTTTTTATACATTTGCAAAAAAATCAGTAATTCAGTGTATGATTTTCCCAACCCTTTCCCATCTAATTCGTTTTTGATTCACGTCTCTCGAAAAACAGACCAGTAGCGCTTTTCCGATGATCGAATCTTCAGGTACGAATCCCCAGTATCGACTGTCGAGTGAATTGTTGCGATGATCGCCAAGTACAAAATAAGCATCCGTTTTGAATGTGTAATGCGCAATCAGGGTATCTGAATATTGAATATCCCCTACCCTTTCCATCCCGATGACATGCCGGTACAGATTTACATTCACAGAATCCAGCGGCACGGACAATCCTTTTGCGGGCGCAACCACAGGACCATAATTGTTTATTGTCCATCCGAGACTCCGGAGCGGGAAGTCCGAAACATGATCCGACGGCGACGCCTTCACCGTTGGAGGAACGACAATTGCCTCGCCATTGACATACACGATACCCTCCCGAAGCGCTACCGTATCGCCGGGAAGACCGACGCACCGTTTTACCAACTGAACGCCGCTTCCGTCGAGATGGCTGAATATTATCACATCGTTGCGTCCTATTGCGCCGCGCCGGACTTTGCCGACCATAATCCGGTCACCTGCCATTATTGCATTCTCCATGCTGTCGGTGGGAATCAGGCATACACCGGCTATCCGCAGACGTACCGCATTCGCCAGCAATACCAGAACGACTGTCCACAACAGTATATTGGCTATGTTTTTTGTTTTTTCCACAATCTTCAAGACTCTATTCTCAATACTTTATTCACAAAATAGTAGGGACGCTTCTTTGTTTCCTGATAAATAATGCCGAGATATTCTCCAATGATACCCAACGCAAGAAGCACGAAACCGCCCAGAAAAAGTATGACGCACATCATGGAAGGATAGCCACCTACCGGATCGCCTAAAACCAACGCTTTAAGGAGTACTATCAACAAATAGAACAAGGCAGCGACCGATACGGTAACACCGGTGAACGAGATAATACGCAAAGGGAGTACCGAAAAGGACGTCCAGCCCTTTATCGCCAGATCAAGCAATTTAAGAAAGCTCCATTTGGTGCTGCCTGCAGCTCGGGGCGGCTGTTCATAAGTAATGCACTTCTTGCGGAATCCGATGTAGGAAAACAACCCTTTCATATTGCGCTCGCTCTCTTTTATTTGACGAAGCGCGTCGATGGCTTTGGCGCTGAACATAAGGTCGGGCGGATCCTGCAAATCGGCGTCGAGTATCACCAATGCATCGCCGCGGATGTGGTCAATACCTGCACTTACGGCTGTTTCTTTGCCATAGTTGCGCGACAAGTCAACGTAAACAATGCGATAGTCGCTTTGTTGCAGAGTTTTGATACGTTCCAGCGTATCGTCGGTACTTCCGTCGTTCACAAAAAGTATTTCCGTGGCGCAGGGCAATGCAGCCGTTACCTCGCACAGTTTTTCGTAGAGCAGCGGCAGACACTCGCTTTCGTTATAGACAGGAACAAGTATGCTTAACAGGCTTATTTTCATGAGTGTTTTGAGTTTAAAGTTTAAAGTTTTGTGTTTAAAGTTTCGAGTTTTGTGTTTCGGGGGTTGGGGTTTGTTTCAACAAATCTTCGTTAATCAGTTCCCTGAATTCTTTTTTCAGCGTTTCGCTGTCTTTCCATGTATATGTACGGAAATGGGCATATACGCCCAAATAGAGCAGGTAACATACTGCGACGGCTATTATCCCTTTTCTTGCCGTACCCGTCCTTTTACGAAACCATAACACTCCATACCATGCGGCAATAAGAAATATTCCTGCGGAACCGAGATATACGTAACGGTCGGCTATTATGGAAAAACGCGACATGGCGACAATATGCAACATCAGCGCCATATTGACGAGGAAAAACAGCAACCCGAAAATAACGAACCAGTGTCTGCGTTTGACTACTTTGACGAGAAATAGGATGAGTGCCGCAAAAACGACCGGATAGACGAAGAAATGAACGGGAAGCTCCTTGCCCGGAGCCATTGGAAATGGATACAGATAAAGAAGATTTACCGGAAAAGCCAGTTTCCCAAGATATTCCACCAGAGAATAGCAGGCAAATACCATTCTTTGACCGAACGGATAACCGGCCCACTGGTCTATGAGGTGAGCGCTCTGATTGACATAAGTGGCAAGTCCGGCAAAGAGTGCAAAGAAGAGGAAAGGCAGTTTTTCGAGCAACAGATAACCCCACGACCTTTTTTCAACGGGATTGTCGCCCTTGTTTTCTCCACAGGCAAGGGACGTGCGATCAAGCGCCCAGTCAAGGAGCATCAGCGTGACAGGCAGGACTACGCATTGTTCCTTACTGCCGAAAGCACAGACAAACAGGAGGAATGTACCGATATAAAACCCGATTTTTCCGGTGCGTATGTAGCGGATATACGTCAGCATGGCCATCAATGTGAACAATGTATAAAGGGGTATTTTTGAGGCGCTTATCCATGCAATGGTTTCAACTTGCAGGGGATGTACGGCAAAAAGCAACGCTGTTAAAAAAGATACCCACCGTGCGGTTACTACATCTGTACGCCCGCCGACAAGTTGTCGGACGAACAGCAATACCAGACAGCTGTTGACAATATGCAACAGCAGCGGATAAATGTGGAATGCGACAGGATTGTATCCGCCGAACGCGGCATAAATCGCCATATAGATTACTTCATTAACGGGTCCATACTGGGCTGCGTAAAATTCGGTAAAAACGGCTTTCAGGTTTTCCGGTGTAAAACCAAAAACGGTATAATGATTCAGCACCATCCAACCGTCGTCCCAGCCCCGTTGAAAATCAAGGGTTAGCACCGGAAAATAGACTAACAAACAGGCAAGGCATAGAAACAGGTAGGCCCTGGCATCAGCGGAAAGTTTTCTTTGCATAAGCGATCAGTTCGTTGATATTATAGGTATTGACGGATACGATGTTTTGAGCGGTCATGTCCGGAAAAACAATGCAGGCATAAGGAGTTTGACTCGCCTCAAACAGGGTAAATATGGTATCGGTAGCGCTGTAAACGGGACAGGACAGTTTCGTCCGTTCGCGGAAAAAGAACATCTCTTTGGAATTTTTCGCCGCAATAACTGCAAAAACCCTGTTTTCGCCAAAGTCTTCTTTAGCACGGCTTACCGCCTCCGAAAAATCAAGTTCATGACATGAACAGGAATTAGGCGGGAATCTGAACATAATGCGGGCGGAGTCGGCAATGACCTGCTTCAATGACATTTCTTCGCGTTCGTTAAATGTTTTCACATTATTAATGGCGCCTGATAACGACTGCCGCAGCTCTTTCTTTGTGTTCGAAAACTGTTTCCAGTTCTGTTTGAGAGTCAATGGTATCCCAATCAGGAGTATCAATACGCTCAAAACAATAAAAAATACAATTTTCCTGTTCATAACATATCACATATCAAGATCATATAAAACAATTACAGGATTATCCTCTTCTTTCCAGTTTTTCAATTCTTCACGCGATTCAAGGAGTTTTTTGTGTTCCTTATTATCAGGATTAAAATTAATCACGCTAAAAAATTCTTTTCCGGTACTTCCCATGGGGCCATTAGAGCAAAAGTGAATATAAAAGAATAAAGTTAAAGTACTGGAAAATGTACCGGATTGTTTGTTGTATATAAGATGAAGGGTATTAAATTGCGCTCCATTAATACACCTTAGAACAATATATCTATCCGTTTCGTATATATGCGTGTTTTCCTTGAAATACAGTTTATCTTCTGACATGTCAAAAAAATTTTTCGATGTCATTTTTGAATCCCATTCCCTGATGATATGCTCCGGTGGTAAACGCAAGTTCTTGCCCTTGATGCCAATAAAAGGATGAATGCCCCTGTCGTCGATAGCATAGATTATATCGGAAAATCTGGGAGAATAGTAGGTTATGTCCGGAGGGGAACTGAAAAATTTGTACGAAACGTAGCTATACTGATCAGCGCCCATCAGGAATTTCCTGTTTTTTAGCAAAAACCCTATCTTTTTATCCGACATGTTATAAACGGCCAGAGCGGAAAACTTCTTTCCTGAATCATACAGATTAGCCCAATACAACTTATCCTTAACTATGCAAAAAGAAGAAAATGCGTAGTCTGTTCTGATATCATGCAAAAATTTCCCATCCTGATTAAACACCAGAAATTTCTTCCCGAAGTGATCAAACATAAATATATCACCGTTGCTTTGAATGTCGAAATCGCGGAAACTGACATATTCGCTTGGGCCTTGTCCAAATTTGGAAATCTTGAAAAGAAATTTGCCATTCATATCAAAGACAAACAGAGCGATAGATACATGAAAGTCGGCAACATAAATTCTGTTGTTTCTTATCAGCGTTTTATCGGCATGTCCTATAAGGCATTCCTCGGATGTTTCCAATGGAATATATTGTATATTATTGAATTTCAACGATTCAAATTGAATATTTGGAATTGAATCAAGATCAACTACAATGGGAACATCTTTTAAGGTGTAGTCCGGAAGTTCCTGACCGGTGCAGACCTGTATCAATAAAAGATAAAATACTGTCAATAAACTTGTTTGCTTCATTGTTTTGAAATTTAATATAAAAAAAGTGTATCCGGAAGCCGTTATGACAGTCATTGATCAATACGGCTTTCCGAATATCTTTCATTCAATTTATGAGAGAAAGAGAACAACCATATCCATAAAGGTACCACAATCCACCAGGAGTGCATGTTGTAGAACCACCAATCTTACAATCAATACGACATTCTTGCACATAATCATAACACCAGAGATTGCCAACCCTACTTATATTTTTACGGTATTCTTTTATTAGCTCTAATAGAATTTGATAGATATGGTTTCCTGTTGCGATGCAATCACCCGGCCATGAACTTGTACAGCTTCCGGATCCTGAATTTGAACCGGTTGCCAGAACCGATGGATTCAAATTCTTGTTACCCTTGATTCCGTGTCCTGTCAAGGCATTTTCTATTGATAAGCCAGTAATGGCTACCACTATACATATTCCTAATATTTTTATATTTTTAGTCATAGTACTATATTTTAATAAATAAATTATTTGTTTTCAGTAAATTAATGCTCCGCAAAGCCAGTTTTATTTCTTCCGATAAGTACAGGCGTTATACTACCCCTCCTCCGTTTGTCCCCAAGTCAAGCGGAATAACTAAAGGGGTGGGGAAACCGGACTGCCCTTGTAAGTTGTGTATAGAGTGGTTTTTCATGCGAAAGATAAAAGGTTTTTGTGTTAACTTTATGTTTGGCAAAGTCTTTTTTCTTTAAAATACATTTGTTACATACCAAAAGGAAACAAACACAATAATCATGTAGTCGGTTGATAAAAAGGAGTTTATATAGATTCACCCCTCTTCTGTATGACATAATGATATGACACAATGTCGCCAAAAGAGAGAAGAAATTCAATTTATTTATTCCTGTTTTTATTTTCATGTTGTATTTCACTACTTTTTACGAATCAATTTTTAAGTAGGAGGTAGTACTTTGTAAATAATTAATAATCACCTGACTAAACGGTTTAGTCGGTCAATAGTGGTGTATTTGTTTAAAATTCGACTAACAAAGTAATGTATAAAAAATTAATTCACCAAATATTTTTCAAAAAAAAGTACAATTTTTCTGTTCATGATACTATAAATCAAAATTAAAGAGTACGATTACAGGATTATCCTCTTCTTTCCAGTTTTTCAATTCTTTACGCGATTCAAGGAGTTTTTTGTGATATTCGTTGCCAAGGTTAAAATCAATTCGACTAAAAAACGCTTTTCCGGTACTTCCCATGGGGCCTTCAGCACCAAGGTTCATAAAAAGAAATACTGAAAAAACATAAGAAAACATACCGGATTGTTTATCGTATATTAAATATAGGACTTTTCCATATTCTTGAATATATGCAAAGGTTATATGCTTATCTGTTTCGTATATATGTGTATTTTCTTTAAAATACTTATTGTCTGCTATCATGGCAGAAGGGTCTCCTCCTCTTGAAAGTATTTTTGATTCCCATTCAGTGACAACATCTTCGGGTGGTATGCGCAGGTTCTTGCCCTTGATACCGATAGCAGGACGTACGCCATTATCGTCAATCGCATAGATAATTGGGGAAAATCTGGGAGAATAATAGGTAACGTCGGAATTGGAATTGAAAAATTTGTATGAACCGTACTTTAACAAATTATTACCTGTCAGAAATTTCTTATCTTTCAGCAAAAATTCCGTTTTGTTACCCACCATATCATAAACGGCCAGATCAGCAAATTTTTTTCCAACATCTGTAAGACATGACAAATACAGATTATCCTTTACTATGCAAAAAAAACTAAAATAGTAATCCGTTTTGATCTCTTTCAGATATTTTCCTTTTGAATTGAATACTAAAAATTTCTTTCCGAAGTGATCAAACATGTATATATCCCCGTTACTTTGAATATCGAAATCATTGAAACGGATATATTCACCCGGTCCTTGGCCTCTATTGGAAATCTTGAAAAGAAATTTGCCATTCATATCAAAGACAAACAGTGCAAGCGTCTTATGAAAGTCGGCAACATATATTCGATTGTCCCTGATGAGAACCTTACTTGTGGTGCCTATCAGGCAATCATCACTGGTTTCTAAAGGAATATATCTGGTATTGCTGAATTTCAATAATTCCGGAGTAATCATCCTGATTGAATCAAGATTTGCCACAAGAGGTACATCTTCTAATGTATAATTCGGCAGTTCCTGAGCAATGCAGTATTGTTGCAAAAAAAGATAAAAAACAGAGAGTAAAATATTCTTTTTCATTGAAGTCATTTAGTATTTGTTTAAAATTCGACTACAAAGTAAGGTATAAAAAAATAATTCACCGAATATTTTTCAAAAAAAATACAATTTTCCTGTTCATAACATATCACATATCAAGATCATATAAAACAATTACAGGATTATCCTCTTCTTTCCAGTTTTTCAATTCTTTACGCGATTCAAGGAGTTTTTTGTGTTCCTTAATATCAGGATTAAAATCAATCACGCTAAAAAATTCTTTTCCGGTACTTCCCATGGGGCCATCAGAGCAAAAGTGAATATAAAAAAACAAAGTTAAAGTACTGGAAAATGTACCGGATTGTTTGTTGTATATAAGATGAAAGGTATCAAATTGCGTTCCATTAATACACTTTAGAACAATATATCTATCCGTTTCGTATATATGCGTGTTTTCCTTGAAATACAGTTTATCTTCTGACATGTCAAAAAAATTTTTCGATGCCATTTTTGAATCCCATTCCCTGATGATATGCTCCGGCGGTAAACGCAAGTTCTTGCCCTTGATGCCAATAACAGGATGAATGCCCCTGTCGTCGATAGCATAGATTATATCGGAAAATCTGGGAGAATAGTAGGTCATGTCCGGAGGGGAACTGAAAAATTTGTACGAAACGTAGCGATACTGATCAGCGCCCATCAGGAATTTCCTGTTTTTTAGCAAAAACCCTATCTTTTTATCCGACATGTTATAAACGGCCAGAGCGGAAAACTTCTTTCCTGAATCATACAGATTAGCCCAATACAACTTATCCTTAACTATGCAAAAAGAAGAAAATGCGTAGTCTGTTCTGATATCATGCAAAAATTTCCCATCCTGATTAAACACCAGAAATTTCTTCCCGAATTGATCAAACATAAATATATCACCGTTGCTTTGAATGTCGAAATCGCGGAAACTGACATATTCGCTTGGGCCTTGTCCAAATTTGGCAATCTTGAAAAGAAATTTGCCTTTCATATCAAAGACAAACAGAGCGATAGATACATGAAAGTCGGCAACATAAATTCTGTTGTTTCTTATCAGCGTTTTATCGGCATGTCCTATAAGGCATTCCCCGGATGTTTCCAATGGAATATATTGTATATTATTGAATTTCAACGATTCAAATTGAATATTTGGAATTGAATCAAGATCAACTACAATGGGAACATCTTTTAAGGTGTAGTCCGGAAGTTCCTGACCGGTGCAGACCTGTATCAATAAAAGATAAAATACTGTCAGTAAACTTGTTTGCTTCATTTTTTGGAATAAATTAATAACCAACCGACTAAACGGTTTAGTCGGTTGATAGTGGTTGTATTTGTTTAAAATTCGACTATAAAGTAAGGTATAAAAAATTAATTCACCAAATATTTTTCAAAAAAAAATACAATTTGTCGTACACCCAATTTTTCTGTTCATGGCATTACATGTCGGGGGTAAAAAAAACAATTACAGGATTATCATCCTCTTTCCAGTTTTTCAATTCTTCACGCGATTCAAGGATTTGCTTATGTAATTCATTATCTGGATTAAAATTAATCACACTAAAAAACTCTTTTCCGGTGCTACCAAGTACTTTGTCAATACCAATAGACGAAAAAAACTCATGAAAAAAAACACCACATACTGATTTTGAAATCTTATTGTAAAATAAGAAGTCATTAATAACGCCTTTTTTACAGATAAACGTAATGTATTTATCTGTTTCATAAATATATACGTTTTCTAAAAAATATCCGGAGTTATCCGTCTGTATTGCGCGCTCAAATATATCTGTTATCTGTAACCATCCATTTATAACGTCCTTTGAAGGTATATTCAGGTTCTTGATACCGATGGCAGGACGAACGCCGTTTTCATTGACGGAATAGATTATTTCGGAAAATTTCGGCGAATAATAAACAATATTGTCCGGTGAATAATAAAAATCATAAGAACTGGCATTTACTAATTCTAAAGGATGAAGGAATTTTTCATCTTTTAAAATAAACTCTGTCGTTTTATTCGTCATATCGTAAACGGCCAAGTTTGCAAACATTTGCCCTGATTCTCTAAGTTTTGACCAGTACATTTTATTATTAACTATGCAAAATTTTCCGAAATAGTAATCCGAATTAACATCCCTCAGGTATTCTCCTTCCGAATTGTGTATCAGGAATTTTTTTCTGTGCTGGTCAAACATATATATATCACCATTGCTTTGAATATCGAAATCATTGAAACTGATATATTCACCCGGTCCTTGGCCTCTATTGGCTATCTTGAAAAGGAATTTTCCATTCATATCAAAAACAAATAGCGACATAGATTTGCTAAAGTCTGCGACGTAAATTTTACTGTTCCTTACCAACATTTTACTGGCACGTCCTATAAGACATTCTTCGGATGTTTCCAATGGAATATATTGGATATGACTAAGTTTTAAAGGTTTTGACTTCACCGCATCAATATCAATAACGATTGGAACATCTATAAGTGCGTTGTTAGACGATTCTTGATTACTGCACGACTGTATAAGCAGTAATATTAAAATTAAAAAAAAAGTTAATTGTTTCATTTGATTGCGTTATTTACATAAAATGGCATTACATATCAGGATTAAACAAAACGATTACGGGATTGTCTTCTTCTTTCCGGTTCTTCAATTCCTCTCGCGATTCAAGGATTTGCTTATGTAATTCATTATCTGGATTAAAATTAATCACTCCAAAAAACTCTTTTCCAGTGCTTCCTTTCGCTTCAATTATTCCAAGAGTTGCAAAAAAATCCCAAATAAAACAAGTCGTTTTTGAACGTTTATTGTATAATAGGATATTGTCTAAAGCACCATTCTTACATACAAATATAATATATTTATCTGTTTCATAAATATATACGTTTTCAATAAAATACTCTGTATTACTAATTAACCTCGAACGATCAAATCCGTCTTTCACTTGTAACCACGCATTAATGATATCTTTAGATGGTATTTTTAAGTTTTTAATGCCAATTGCAGGAGAAACGCCGTCTTTGTCAATTGAATAAATTATTTCGGAAAACTTGGGTGAATAGTAAACAAGATGGTTCGGTGAATAATAAAAATCATACGCACTAAAATTTAACAGGCTTATATCATGCAGAAATTTCTCATCTTTGAGAATAAAGTCTGTCGTTTTATTCGTCATATCGTAAACGGCCAAGTTTGCAAACATTTGCCCTGATTCTCTAAGTTTTGACCAGTACATTTTATTATTAACTATGCAAAAATTTCCGAAATAGTAGTCAAAATTGGCGTTCTGCAGGTATTTTCCTTCCGAATTGTATATCAGGATTTTTTTTTGGTGTTGGTCAAACATATATATATCACCATTGTTTTGAATATCGAAATCATTGAAACTGATATATTCACCCGGTCCCTGACCTCTTTTGGATATCTTGAAAATGTACTTTCCGTTCATATCAAAAACAAATAGTGCCATCACTTTATTGAAGTCTGCAACGTAGATTTTATTGTTCCTTATAAGCGTTTTAGAGGCATGTCCTATAAAACATTCTTCGGATGTTTCCAATGGGACATATTGGATATGAGCAAGTTTTAAAGGAGGTGACTTAACCGCATCAATATCAATGACAATCGGGACATCTTTAAAAGGGTCGTTAGCCGATTCCTGACGTACACAAGATTGTATAAGCAGGATTGAAAGAATTGAAAAAAAAGTTATTTGTTTCATTGATTGCGTTATTTACATAAATCAAGGACTCTTTTATTATCACTATTGATCGACTAAACCGTTTAGTCGGTCAATAGTGGTTGTATTTGTTTAAAATTCGACTACAAAGTAAGGTATAAAAATTAATTCACCAAGATATTTTTCAAAAAAAAAGTACAATTTTTCGGGTGTACGACAAATTTCCCAATTAGTGTTTAACGATTATCAGGAGATGTCTCCACTCGCTGCGCTCGGTCGACAGGACGCGGCTGCAAAAGGGGAAAGGAAGGGGAAGAAACGGCGGCGAAGCCGCCGTTTCTTCCCCCTCCACCCACATCTCAATGTTTTACCGTCGACTAAGACAACGAGGAACGAGGAGGCGCATGGAGACATCTACCGATAATCGTTAAACACTAATTGGGGAATTTGTCGTATCTTTGCGCAATATTATGAATTCATTTCTTCAACAACTAAACGAAAATCAACGCGAAGCCGTCCTCTACAACGAAGGACCCAGCTTAGTCATTGCCGGCGCCGGTTCGGGAAAAACCCGCGTACTGACTTACAAAATCGCTTATCTGCTGAAACAGGGAATATCGCCGTACAATATTCTTGCACTGACCTTTACCAACAAAGCCGCCCGGGAAATGAAATCCCGTATCGCTGCCATTGTTGACGAAGATACCGCCCGCCGCTTATGGATGGGTACTTTTCACTCCATTTTTTCGAGAATTTTGCGGAGAGAAGCCGACAAATTCGGTTACCGCTCCGATTTCACGGTTTACGACGCCCAGGATTCTCAAAACCTTATCAAGGCGATAATCAAGGAAAAAGAATTGGATGATAAGATTTATAAACCTTCAACCGTGCAGTCCCGGATTTCCCAGGCGAAGAATGCTTTAATCACGCCTGAGATTTATGTCCAAGACATGGAGTTAATCGCCAACGACCGGTTTTTCAATCGGGACCGAATCTGCGAAATTTATGCCGCTTATTGGAATCGTTGCCGCGCCTCCGGTGTTCTTGATTTTGATGATTTGCTGTTATATACCTATTTGCTTTTTAGTGAAAATCCCGATGTATTAGACCGTTACAGGAATCAATTCCGGTTTGTTTTAGTGGATGAATATCAGGATACCAATTCGGTGCAACATGAAATTATCGGAGAATTAGCTGCCGAACACCATCGTGTTTGTGTTGTCGGCGATGATGCACAGAGCATTTATTCGTTCAGGGGAGCAAACATCGGAAATATCTTGAACTTTCAGAATACGTATCCCGAAAGCAAACTTTTCAAATTGGAGCAGAATTACCGCTCCACAAAAAACATCGTAAATGCGGCTAATTCCCTGATTAAAAATAACAAAGAGCAGATTCCGAAAACGGTTTTTTCCGAGAATGAAACCGGAGAAAAAATCCGGGTAATCAACGCTTATTCCGATTACGAAGAAGGTTACAATGTAGCAAGCCGGATTGCCGAAATGCGGATGCTTCATCAATATGATTATCAGGATTTTGCTATTCTATACCGCACCAATGCCCAAAGCCGGATTTTCGAAGAGGCTTTGCGCAAAATCAATATTCCCTACCGGATTTACGGAGGCTTATCGTTTTACCAGCGGAAAGAAGTAAAAGATGTGATTGCTTACATGCGGCTTGTCGCTAATCCCAATGACGAAGAAGCTTTCAAACGAATCATCAACTATCCTGCGCGTGGAATCGGCGATACGACTGTGGGCAAAATCACCGCTGCGGCCGGTTTGCATAACGTAAGCCTTTGGACGGTTCTTTCTCATCCCTTAACTTACAATTTAAGCGTGAATGCCGGAACTGCCGGAAAATTAGAAAATTTCAGACTTTTGATCGAGCAATTCATCAACGATAATATAACCCAAAACGCGCATGAGCTGGGACGGGAGATGATCCGCAAAACCGGTTTGCTTACCGAACTTTACAACGATAAAACACCCGAAGGATTGAGTCGCGTCCAAAACATTGAGGAATTGGGGAACAGCTTATACACGTTTGTCACTTCCCGGTTGGAAGAAGGCCGGGATGACTTCAAATTAGGTGATTTTTTGGCGGAAATTTCTCTCTTAACCGACCAGGATACGGACAAAGACGAACAATTCAACCGGGTGACCATGATGACGATTCATTCTGCTAAGGGATTGGAATTCAGGAATGTATTTGTTGTCGGATTGGAAGAAAACTTGTTCCCTTCCGAAAGGAGCAAAAACAGTCCCAAGGAAATTGAGGAAGAGCGGCGGCTGTTTTACGTGGCCATCACCCGCGCGCAGGAAAACGTAGTTCTAACTTCTGCCAAAAATCGATTCCACCACGGACAACCCCTGAATTGTACGCCCAGTCGTTTCATTAAAGATATTGATGCCAACTATTTGCATTTACCCGGAAATTTGGCTTTTGAACGTTTGGATTCAAAGCCTCACGTTCCCGAATTTTTATCCCGAACTGCAACCGAATCTAATTTATATCTTAATCCCCGGAAATTATCCCGCCTCGAAGAAGAAAAATCCGCCCCGGCTGTTTACCAAAGCATCGGTAATCTGTCGGTCGGCAACCTCGTCCTTCATGAACGCTTTGGAAAAGGAACCATTACGGAACTGACCGGAGAAAAAGACAATGCCAAAGCAACCGTTGAATTTGAGACTTTCGGGAAAAAGCAGATGTTGTTGAAATTTGCTAAGTTTGAGGTGATTAGATAAAGATTAAAAATCAATGCGTTGTGAAAACTCGTCTATTTTAAATATTTTATTCATTATCATCATCTGCTAATAAAGGATGTTTCGCATTGTGTGCTCTGACATCCTTTACGTGTCCTTGTGCATCTATATTGAAATTTACTTCGATAACAACAACGTCTTCTGTAATATATACGTCGAGCGCATCCGAATATTGTGAATTAATCCATTTTTTGAATGCCGGAATATCTCCTATAAACATTGGCTCTTTCTCGTTAGTTAATATTTACTAATGTTTCGCATATTCATAAATGGAAAATAAATTATTGGAAATAAGTGCATTAAAAAATCCGAAAGGATTTTAATCTGGGTAACCCCGTGCAAGCGTAGCGCAGCTCGGGGTAGAAGAAATCCCTCTACTACGCTGAACTACGTAGTAGTTCAACCCGCTACGGGGTTGGGGAGAGGCTGTAAGCATCGCCCTACCCCGGATTACATCCGGGGTTACTCAAATTTAACGCCATTCGGCGTTTGTGGCATTCCATCGGAATCAATTTAGAAAATGGAAATGTTAATTAATATACAAACAAATAGAATTGTGATATTTCCCTTTATCTTCTATTGGTCAATGAGTTAAAAGAACATGCGAAACATTAGTAAAATTTCAAATCATCTATGTCGAAAATGAATACTATGCAAGCAAACAACAATCTTCTGACAAGCATTGATGATATCATGGATGCAAAATATGGTAAAGAAGGCACGTCCGAACGAGAATCTTTCAGAAAAGAAGCATACGCCTACTATATGGGACAGATTCTCCATGATGTGCGTAAATCTGAAAAGGTAACACAACAAGAACTGGCAAGCCGTATAGGTGCAAACAAGTCTTACATTTCAAAAATAGAGAGAATGGCGATATTGAGCCGGAGGTAGGTACTTTTTATCATATTATTGAGGCGCTTGGATTGCATTTTGATATTGTGAAACCTATTTGCTAATATGCATCATCGGTACGCCGCTCTGGCGATGGTACGGAAAAAATATACAAATGTGTATCAAGAATGCTTGTAAATCCAAAATTTGTTTATAAATTTGCAAAAAAACGCATGAATATTATTGAATAAAACAAGTGAAAACATTGCTATCTTCAATTTAACAAGTAATTACAGACCATAACACTTTGTCCTTTCCTGAAAAAGGTTTACAGTTTGGATTTATTAAATTTATCGTTTGCAAAATAAATTCCCGCAAAAGGAGTGATGTTTTGTTTTGGAGCTAATATAATAAATCCGGAAAAATCACTAACTTTGCCTTTCTCAAATAAACAAAAATGCTTGAATTAACAAAAATACCATCTCCGGCTTACGTAATGGAAGAGTCCCTCCTCCGCCGGAATTTGGCGCTGATACAATCCGTCAAGGAACGCGCCGGCGTCAATATCATCCTGGCATTCAAAGCGTTTGCTTTATGGAAAGCTTTCCCGATTATCAAAGAATATATCCGGTATTCCACTGCAAGTTCGCCTTGGGAAGCCCGTTTGGCTTTGGAAGAAATGGGCAGTAAAGCGCATACATACGCTCCTGCTTATACCGAAAAGGATTTTCCGGTCATTATGGCTTGCAGTTCGCACATCACTTTCAATTCTTTAACGCAATTCCGGCAGTTCTATCCGTCCGTTTTAAATCATCCGGATAAAATTTCCTGCGGGCTGCGCATTAATCCCGAATATTCCGAAGTAGAAACCGATTTGTATAATCCTGCTGCTCCGGGTTCGCGCTTGGGCATGGTCAGGGAAACGCTCGGAAAAAATTTGCCGAAAGGCATTGAAGGCCTGCATTTTCACACGCTTTGCGAATCATCGTCATACGCTCTTGAGAACACACTCAAACATGTCGAAGCCAAATTCGGCGACTTGTTACCCCAAATCAAATGGCTGAATATGGGCGGCGGACATTTGATAAGCCGGAAAGATTACGATGTCGAACATTTGATTCAATTGTTGCTGAACTTCAAAAAGAAATACCCCAATCTGGAAATTATCCTGGAACCGGGCGCGGCTTTTGTCTGGCAAACCGGCGTATTGGTTTCGTCGGTTATAGATATCGTTGAGAACAAAGGAATTAAAACGGCTATTTTGGACATTTCATTTACCTGCCATGCACCTGATTGTTTGGAAATGCCTTACAAACCGGTAGTTCGCGGCGCTTATCAAGATGCAGTTCCGGGAAAACCGACTTATCGTTTCGGCGGAAATTCTTGTCTCAGTGGTGATTATTTGGGTGATTGGTCATTCGATGAAGAATTAAAACCGGGTGACAAAATCGTTTTTGAAGACATGATTCACTACACGATTGTGAAAACGACGATGTTCAACGGAATTCCGCATCCCGACCTTTGTTTGTGGCGTGAAAATGGCGAATTGGAAACTTTTCGTCGGTTTGAATACGAAGATTACAAAAACCGAATGTCTTAATAATGAACCCCGGATTGCTTCACCCTTCGAGTTCGCAATGACGCCCACGCCCCAAAAGATAATTTTCAATTCTCAATTCTCAATTCTCAATTACCACCACCGCTTCCCCCATCTCCCCATTCACCGGCGGCCGCATTTTCGCCAACCGGATTTGAATTTTCACAATCCGGGGAAAAGCTTGTTTGATTGCCTGAATAATTCTACTTGCTGCGTGTTCCAACAAGTTGGACGGAACAGCCATTTCTTTTTTAACGATTTCAAAAACTTCGGCATAATTAAGCGTATCTTTCAGATGGTCGGATTGCCCGGCTATACTTAGATCGAGGTACAATTTCAGACTGACGGTGAAGGTATTTCCCACTTTTTTTTCTTGCTCTAAAACTCCGTGGCGGGCGTGAAATACCATATTTTTCAGTTCAATGCAATCCATAATCAAATTATTTTTTTTACAAAAGTAAGTTTTAGTTTGCTTTTCAACAAATATATTGTATTTTTGTACGAACAATTGAATTGAAAATGAAAAATTGGAATAAAGAAACCGTTTCTTCAGGAGTCGCTCATAATGCTTTAGCGATAGGTACCTGTGTGACAGGGAACATTCAGGCGGAAGAAGATTTTCGCATTGACGGAAAATTAGAGGGAGATATTGAATGTACCGGTAAGGTTGTAGTGGGACCTCAGGCTGAAGTCATAGGGAATATTCAATGCCAAAATACAGATTTAATGGGTACTGTTGTCGGAAATATCACCATTTATGAAACAGCCAGTCTGAAATCATCTGTCCGGTTTAGCGGAGAAATAGTGGCCAAATACATTGATATTGAAGCCGGCGCTATATTCAACGGAACTTGTAAGATGCTCAATTAAATGAACCTTATCTTCCGGTATTTCGAATCAAATCTTTTATTCGAGCGTTCAATTCTCCGGCATTCATTAAATCTTCTATGCGGAGATGCATTTTGTATCTCCAGTAGTGGTGCGGATTGGCAGGTATGTTAATCCTTTCTTCATTTGCATTTACTCTGCGGATGGACTCATCAATGGATAGCCAATCCTGTAACGGAATGATTGTCAACATGGAACGAGTACTCAGGTGATTAAAGAGAATTTGCCCGCAGATTTCGGCGGAACATTCGGCCGGAGCGGCTCCCCAACGGTTCAAGACATGATTGTAGTATCGCTGTGTCCTTTCCGGATTTTCTTTCCACCACATACGAATCGGATCCATATCGTGGGTGGAAGTTGTACATACCGAATGGTAAGGCAAATTCCACAAGGCCGTAAATTCCACCTCCGGATTTTTAGGCATCCTTTCTATTTCCAAGCTGAAAATCTGCAACCGGTTCATTACTTCCGGAACACAAGCGGGAATCATTCCCAGATCTTCGCCGCAAGTAAGCATATCGGTGGATGAGGTGAGCGGCAACAACTTGTTATAGCCTTGCTCTCCCCAGAAAATATTGTGACGCCGGTAAAAATAATCCCCATAGAGATTATCGAAAGCATATTTATTTCCGCCATCTAATTCCCTGTAAATAAATGAATAAGCAGCTGAAATCCGTGGATGGAAACGATTGGGATCCCGGCTGTCGCGGATAAATAAAGTCTCGTTGCAAATCGCATAAAGCCCGTCGCGAATGATCCGGCTTTTTTCGTCTTCTTTACCGGAAAATCGCGTTTTTATTTTTAACTGTGTGTTAAACTGCTCTTTCAGCGCAAAATGTCGCGATGACGACCTGTTGAGATAAACTTGGCAAACTTCTTGTGTGTATTCGCCAAACAGTTCGGGCAGAAAATATTCATTGATATGGGCGGTTGTGTACCGTTCCAATTGGAAATTGAATCCGGAATATTGTATTTCTTTGACGGATAAGGGTAACGCAGGACTGAAATAACCTAAAAGTCCCTGCACCGAACTTTCCGGAATTTCCCATATTCTGAAAAAGCCCAGGATATGGTCGATGCGATAAGCGTCGAAATAATCCGACATTTTGCAGAAGCGTTTTTTCCACCAACCGAATTGGTCGGCTTCCATTTCTTTCCAATTGTAAGTCGGGAAACCCCAGTTCTGGCCGGTTCTCGAGAAATCATCAGGCGGAGCGCCGGTTTGGTATTGCATGTTGAAGAAATTAGGTTCCGTCCATGCTTCGATGCTCGTCTTGCTGATTCCGATAGGGATATCTCCTTTTAGCACAACCCCTTTGGAATGGGCATAATCTTTCGCTCCGGACAATTGTTTGTGCAAATGGAATTGCAGATAATAATACAATGCAATTTCTTTATACTGAGGTGTATCGGGATGACATAATTTTTCAATTCTGTTTTTGTCGTATTTTTTATAGCCTTCCCAAAAATTGAAATCCGAAGTGTTGTTTTTATCGCGAAGATAAGAATAGGCGGCATAAGGAACGAGCCAATCTCTGTTGTTTTTGAAAAATCCGGCAAATTCTTCGGAACATAGCGTTTTTTCCCCTTCCTGATTAAAAATTTCACGGAAAAATGTCCATTTATTGCGCTCTACTTGTTCGTAATCTATTACATCCAGGCTGTTTAATTCTTTCTGTTTTTCCCTGTAAAAAATGTCTCGTTCTGGATCATTCAATTTGCCCAATAAATCAAGCTGTAGATAAATCGGGTGCAAAGCGAAAATGGAAATAGCGTTATAAGGATAAGAATCCATCCGGGTATGCGTTTGCGTTGTATCGTTTATCGGCAAAATTTGCAGAATTTTTTGAGAAGTAAGGCTCAACCAATCCACAAAGAGTTTCAAATCGGCAAAATCACCGATGCCGAAACTGTGTTTCGACCTGAGCGAAAAGACCGGAATAACCGTTCCTGCGCATTTCCATTCAAAACCTTCGTCCCGAAAATGCAAGCCGGAAAAAATAAGCGTTTCGTTTTTCTTCAGCTCCGGAATGGACAAAATCCGGTTTTTTCCTGTTTCCCAGCGGATTATGGATTTATCTTTTTTATCGATAATACAGAATTTATATTCAACCGGATGAATGAGCGAAGCCGGATCCAATTCAAAAGACCATTCAGGAAAATTTTTGTCGTCCGGAATCAAGGCTTTTTCAAGGTTCCAATTTCCTAATTTCGGTTGATTCCCGACAAGCGCAAGGGTTTGGTTATCATTAATTTCCGGTGCGAAAACTTGAATTCTGACTTTTTGCTTGGAATTGATTTTGGCTTTTCCTTGACGAACCGAACGGGCAAACCAACTTTTGGCAAAAGCCGATGAGTAAAAACTCAGATTTTGCGGACGATTCAGCCAGTTATCCATCAAACAATAATCCTTCGATCCATCGGTAACGGACAGTTTGTGGCTTTTCTGCCATTCCTCGAAAACCACACCGGCTTCGGAACGAAGGAAATATTTATATTCGAAATCAAAAGGCAGGACGAGCGAAGCCGAATCCGGTTCGATTTCCAAAGTCCAATTTCCATCTCCTGCGTAATGCAATTCTTTAGCAAAAGCGTTATTCCATGCGCCTAATTCGGGCAGAGAACCGACCACATAAAGCTTTTGTCCCCAAGTCGTGTAATATTGAATATTAAAGGTTATCCTCATTTTTTGAACTAATTCATATTATTATTTAGTAATAACAATTTTCCGGTTAATAAATTGTGTGTTTTTACTAATTTGTAAAATATAAATTCCGGGCGCCAGATTGATTTTTTGGCTGTAAACCGGTCCGGAAACATTCGCTTCCTCAAGCAATTGTCCTGAAACGGAATAAAAAGAAAGTTTCGCATCGGCAAAATCATTCCCCAAATCCAGGGTTAAAACATCGCCTTGTTTGACGGGATTCGGATAGGCTTTAATCTGATCGGGATTTAACTCAACAATTCCCGTCATAACGGGAGTTTGAACACAAACCCGCTCCGATTCCCGGTTGCCATAAACTGCCGAAACACAATAGATATAATTTCCCGATGGAACGACATCGTCCCTGTAAAATCCGGAGGTAATGTCGCGTAACCATACATTATTCCGATATATGGAATATTTGTTCGGTAAATTGGGACTTGTCGTACCGTCAAGATTATTGTCAAATTGCAAGTAACCGGCTATAAACCAGTTGAAATCGTCATCATCGCTAAGGTCACCCCATTTTCCATTGATTAAAGCGAAATTTCTGTCCGGAATTTTGGGACCGTAATCTATCACAGCCACATGCGTCATCGGATTTATTTGATAATTGATACCTATCCATAGTTCTTTTCCACTTTCGATAGTCAGTGGAGTATTCAGGTCAACGATTATAATGCCGGTTTCCCTGCTTTCAACAACTTGACTGATAAGCGGATTTGTACTGGGAAGATTCGAAGGATGCCAAACTTGTATCGTATGTTTGCAATTCGGATTCTCAATGTATAACCGAACTTGGGATAGTTTGCTTCCTGCAAAGTTTTTCAAGTCATCTTTCGTAAAACGCACTACCGCCGAGAAATTTTCAACATTCGGGTAATAAACGACTCCTAACGGACTTTCAGTCAGTGAAATCCAATCGCTTTTAGCGGGAGAATCCCAAGTTAATTCGACGGTATTTCCACTGGCCGTTGCTTGAAGGTTACTTACGCCGGGGTATTCGTTCGGATTTCCTTCGATGCTGATATGTTGACAGCTTCGAGCCGATTCGTCCTTGTCGTAATAAGCGATGACACAATAGTCATAATTTCCCGGGCTGACATTGTTTTGGGTGTACGAAGTATTGTTTGCCCCCATCAATTGAATAAGTAGAGCATCGTTCCGGAAAATATAATAACCCAGTACATTTACATTGGGTTTATCCCATTTCAGTTGAACATCATATCCGGTTCTTGTCAAAGTAAGACCGGACACCGGTTCGGCGCCGGGTTGCATGAATTTGAAAGAAACTGTTCCGCCGGATTCGTTGATTTCCGTAACGGGCTTGGAGAAATTAATCCCATTCCAAGCAACCGCTGAAGGCGTTGTGTAATAGGTGAATGAAGTTTTTCCCGATGTTCCGGGGAAAGGGCAACCGGCAGAATTAATACTTCCGTAAGAAAGCGGAGTTCCATCGGGAATTTTAAATGTTGAAGAAGCGCAAACCGGATACACTTTTTGCGGATGTGCATTGTTGACTTCATTATACGAAATATCTCTGTTTTGAACACTTACGTGATAAATTAACAAACCGTGTCCCGGCACATAGCTGTCAAATCCTTTCTGTTGGCGGTTTTCGAGCACATAATATTCATTTTGAGCGGCAGCGCCGTAAGTATAGGCAATCGCATTTTCCGCAGAATTCGGCATGTTGGTAATGGTTTGCGGAGCATTGAGCGCCGTCGGATTAACCCAGCCTAATTTTATTTTTTGATACATATTGATATGTGCAGGGGAAGCGCCGTCGTTAGTAGGCCCGTTCCACGATCCGTCGGCCATTAAATCCCATCTGCCCGTGCCTGCAAAATCACCGCCTGACTCATCGCCATCCGTATCATAAAAATCGGGAGCGCCGAAAATATGTCCCATTTCATGACAAATTACACCGATACGGGTAATACCGGAACTATTCCGGAGTTCAGGGGAACATGAATATACATTTAGCTTTTTACTTTTGATATTGATAGGGGAAAAACCGGATTCGTGCGCCCATATTGCGCCGGCGCCTCCGCCTGATTCTTCGCCCCGGCCGGCATAAATAAAGTGGAAAGCGTCGATATAACCGTCATGGTCATTGTCATAATCGTCCGGATTGATTCCGGGCTGGTCGAATGCGTATTTGGCTGCGCTTTTAGCCAATTCTGCAATGTGGTCATAATTATCGTTATTATATGCATCGTTATCCCCGTAGTAACTTAAATTATGAGGTGCAGTATAAGGTGCTGCCACAGTGATGATTAAATCTAATTGTCCATAAGAATTTTCATAATAAAAGTCCCGGACACTGCCTCTCGCACCATCCGTATTATATCCGGCTTGATTGAGCAATTGTTCAAATTCGGCATTTGTTTTCGTCAACGATTTATCGGGAAACTGTACCAATGCACAGATTGCACGAACCGTTCCGGTTGTGGCGCGCAAAGAAGCGTTTTCAATTGAATGATTGGTAAAATCCCAGATTTTTTTTAGTGTGCTCACCTGTGAAGCGCTGTATCTCAAGTTCTTCGGAATATTTACCAATTGTTTGTTGATAGCAGATGAACGCAATTCACTGTTTTGAAAGACAATTGAAGACGGAACCATATTTCCCGTTTCATCGGGTACAGCAAAAACAATGCGTTTATCTTTATCGTACAGAAGCGAATAACCATCCGGAGATTCCATCCACCGGACTTTTTCATCTCCGCGCAAATAGACGGAAATTTCTTCTCCGTTGGGTTGATTTATTTTCACTAAACCGGGATAAGCCGGCGCTGCAAAGAGAACGACAGGGAAAAGCAAAAGCATCCCTAAACTAATTATATAATACCACTTCTTCATAAAAATTGTTTAGTATAAGCGTTTAGACCGCTATTTTTTGTTTTGCGTTCATATAGAAGACATACAAGAACCGTAGTTATTGAATTATTTATATCAACGGCAAAGGTAGTCAGTTTAATTTAATAAATCAACCAATAACGTCTATTTTGTTGTAATTGAATATTGTCGTGATTTTCTATTTTTATTGCTAACTTTGCAAACGCAAATTTGGAAAAATGAAGAACGCAAAAAAATTACTATCACGGTCATTTTGGCTTATAATGGCAATACATTTAGCTGTATTTACGGCCATTGGAATATTCACTACTAAAGGATGGCGGTTGCTTATCATATTCTTGTCGGGATTGTTGGCAATCTTATTCTTCTTGTGGCTTTTACGCTTGTATTCAAGACATTATCCGGAACAACGTCTCGCCGTATTTCTGTCAACAATATTTCTTAAAAAGTAAATATGTTGGAGAAATAAAAATGAGACGGGATATTGTCTGTAAAAGAAAAAATTATTTCATCGGACAATACCCTGTCTTTTCTACCAACTGCTGACATTGTTCCGAAACTATCCAATCCAACAATTTCAGCACATTCGGTTTCCCATTATCAGATAATGTGACGGCAAAGAATTGCGAAGCAAGCGGATATTCGTCCCTTCGGATGGTTTCCAAATCCGGATATACACCATTGATTTTTAGCAATTTAATGTATTCATTATTAACCATTTCATTGGCATAAAACCGGAAAGAAAAGCCAATCGCATTACCGTAATTAGCATAATCCGCGGTTTGCGATATAATACCGCCCATTCCGCTTGGAACATCTTCTTTGGGGGCTTCCCTGATGGTTTTTCCCTTCATGAAATGAATGAATGCAGTCTGACTACCACTATTTTTATTCCGTTGAAAAGGGCGTATGTTTTCATCATTGCCTCCAACTGCTTTCCAATTCGTGATTTCACCGGAATAAATAGCTTGCAACTGCTCAATAGTCAAATTATCAACGGGGTTGTGTACATTGACAAAAAACACAAAGGCTTCTTTACCTATTGGTGTAAAACGGAAAGTTACTCCGGCTTTTTCGGCTATTTCTAACTGTTCTTTCGATGGAGGAGCAACAAAGATTATGTCTGCCTCTTTTTTAATAAGTGATTGATAAGAACGAATCGTGTTATTGCAAACAACTTTGCTATTGTTATTGTATAAATGATAGGTCTTTTTCGGATATACGGCTTGTGCAAAAGCAGCATACAACGGATAAAGCGCCGTTGCTCCATCCAACAAGGGCAAATCGGTTTCCAACTTCAACGAGGACGGTTCATCTAAAATTACCGCTTTGGTGTTGTCTGCAAAAGGAGAATATAAATTCAGGTTAACATCTCCTTCCCGTACTCTGGTAATACTTCTGTCATAAGCATTTCCACCTTCATATACGCCACAAGACACAACCAACAAGGATAAAAATATAGTCCACGCAATTTTCATCTTTTTAGATTTTACAAAGTGAAACATTTGTAATAAAACCAACACTAACAATGAAATACCACTAATAATAATCACAGGAACATAAAATTTACCAATTCCTGCAAAAGAAACAATAATTAAAGCCAAATATCCAATGAATAGGAGAGCGGCAACAATGAATATGTACAGAACAATTTTTAGAATCGGAAACATATTAATGAATTAAAGGACAAATATACATTAAAAATTCATTTGATTTTGTAAATCCGGGATAGAATCCTAACTTTGTAATTGAGGAAAGTTAGGTAAGAGCATCATACAGTTATTTGAATTAAATCAAAATACATTAATCTTGTTTTTAGTTCCTTTTCGGGAAGCATACCCAAATATTCTTTTTCTTGCTGTTCAGTCGAAAAAACATCTTTAAAGTCATTGGCTGCATAATATTGTCTTGTGACTTCATTGTTGTAAGCATCAACAACTACATAGCGACAACCGCCTTTGGTGTTAGGTTCTAATATCCATAGTTTTATATTATTCATCAAATCACTCCCTATTCCTTTGCCTTGAAAAGCAACATTTACGCCTAACCGACAGACTAAATAAGCCGGATAAGAGCTAAGGCTTTTTTCATGTGGAATGAGTGCTGAGGTTTTTTCGTCAAGTTCAGTTAGAAAACAAGATGTTTCAATGAATTCCATAAAGTCGCTGATAATATTCTTGCATTGATTTTCTGAAACTATCAATCTTTTCCTGAGAAAACTTAATTGTTCCACGTCTTTGCTCTGCTTTGAGTCTTTCTCTTTCAAATCTTTCGGCTACCTCACCTTCTAAGACGGGTATGCCTCTTACCGGTATTGCCATAGTTACTATATTTAATATTCTGCCACAAAGATACAAAATGATTTTGCAAATTCAAGATGAAATCCTAACTTTGTAAATAAAAACAGTATCCAATGGCATTAAAATTAGGTGATAAAATCCCTGAAATCTTAGGGAAAAATCAAAATGGGAAAGAAATCAAAGCAAGTGATTACAAGGGGAAAAAGTTGGTTTTGTATTTTTACCCGAAGGATAATACTTCCGGTTGTACAGCAGAAGCATGCAGTTTCAGAGACAATTATACCGATTTGCGGAAAGCCGGTTATGAAGTGGTAGGCGTAAGCGTGGACAATGAGAAATCGCATCTCGGCTTTATCGAAAAACAACAGTTGCCTTTCGATTTGATTGCAGACACCGATAAAGAATTAGTGGAGCAATTCGGCGTATGGGGTGAAAAAAGCTTGTATGGCAGAAAATATATGGGAACTTTTCGGACGACTTTCCTGATTGATGAAGCCGGTATCATTGAATACATTTTTCAACCGAAAGAAATCAAAACAAGTACGCACGCGACTCAAATCGGATTACATAAATAATAGAAGAATAGAGAAAATATCAGTGCGTTGATTGCGCATAACCGGCAAATGTTTGCGGCAAACTATCAATCAATCAACAATTTCGTCACAGCTGCTGTATTCATAGCCCATTCCAAGGTATAAACTTCATCCGCATCATTGGTTTCGACAATATTAATCTGTTGGGCTTGAGCTTTTATTTTCAATAAATTGCCAATTTTCGTTTTGCTTTTTAATTTAGCTAATAATGCTTCAACGGCTGTTGCGTTCATACCGGCAACCGTTTGTCCTCCGAAAGGCATTTCAAGCCACACAATTTCACGGGCTGCAACATCCAGCACGCCAAATACCAAGCCTTTCGTCAGACTTTTTGTTACCCTCACTTGATGCTGAACGCACGACGGGTCGTATGCGACTCCCGTCTTTTCCGAAATTTCCATCGAATAGACAGAATTCATCCAACCGACTACCAAATTAGGCGAAATTGCCCCATTGCTGTAAGCATTGCACGTAAAGGTCACATATTTAGCGCCAACGCGAGTCAATTCATTTACGTCCAATTCTATGTATTCAGCCGTTCCGATTTTATCAGGAATACTTTGTATATCACCACTGTGTTTCGCTCCCGATGCTGTCAATTGATAATAAGAACAAACTTCTGTGGTATGAACCAACGCAATATGACAACTTAAATCCATATCAAGATGTTGGGCAGGCAAGCCTTTGCCCCATTGCATAAACAACCTTACCGCATTGCCTTCTACCGGGAAACGGGTTCCTGTCAGCGCACCCGACAAGTCTTGAACGGTTTCGCTCCTGTCGCCAATAGACAAGGGAATATTGAACAACTGCGGGTCGATATACATCGTTTGGTTGTCTGTCGCTGTCCGTGCAAAACGTGATGATATGGCTTTGATACAAAGGTCTTCCACCGCTATTATCATTGGCTTCAACTGCTCATCGGTATAAAGCTTTAATAATTCATTCGGCTCAATCACCTTGGTTGTTCCGCCCAAAGGTTTCACAGCTCTTTTTTGATTGGGATTGAAATAATTCTGCGCATACATATTTAATGTAAAAATCAGACGCGCAGGAACTTTGTCCATTACTTCCTCAAAAGCGGCTGCTGTTTCGTCTGCTCCAAACCATAACATATTGGCGAACAAAGAACGGGCAAATAATCCGGGACGTTGTTTTAACAAAGCGAGTGTTTTTTCTGCATCCGCTTTTAACCGATAACCTTCAACTTCTCCTTGATAAACAGGATAGGTTTGATTGTAAAATACGTCTATCAATGTTTTCAAATAGTCGAATCCGTCCTTTTTTGCGTATTCGGCTAAACGTAATCCCCGGATAAACCGCACCCACATACCCCGTTTGGGATGCATGATTTCGCAGGCTTTTTCCACATCCATGTTCAGATTGTTGAGCCAAGTGGCGACCACCCGGCATTGTTCGCGGTTGTATTTTAATTTTAATTCGTTGCGTTTATTCACTTTTGCATCCTTCGATTTATCTAAAAATCTTGTAAGATGCGTATTGTTTTTAGCTGTTCGCTTGATGATGGTTTTAGGCTCGATGATTTGTAAGAACCCTGTTTTTTTGTACCACAAATAGCGCAAAATATCGTTCGGAGTAGAAAAATACCGTTGGACCTTCGCCGATTCTCCTTTCTCAATAAGCGAGTCAATAGCAATGACTTGCGTCTCTTTCATACTTATTTCCACATCGGGGAAAGGCAATTCTTTTAATAAAATTTTGAGGCTGTCGGTTTGAGTCGCATCCAATGCAGTACGCGATTCCAGCAAGTCTTTCAAATAAGTATTCAGTTCGTCCTCTGTCCATAAATCCAATACTTTCAGTTTGCTGCCCTGTCCATAGTTTTCTATTTTTGAAAATTCAAAAGGCGTTCCGCAAAAAGGACAACCGTTGTATCTTTCCAATGGAAAAGTATTTTCGGGAATCAAATGCCTGCATGGCAAACGGACGCCTTTGTCAATTTTCAGGATATTGGCAAACAGCGTACTGATATGGTCTAAGCTTGATTCACCGGTGGGAATATCCCAGCCTTTAACCAATGGCGCCCAATTGAGGTTTACGCCCAATACCTCTTTCATCATATCAAAAACAACAACTTGCTGATTGGGCACGACCTGATTCAAAGCATGCAACAATTTTTCCGAAACGCTATATCCTAACTTTCGTAAATTAGCCAACAAAACAGACATTGTTTGCGAAAAATTTTCTTTTTCACTCCCGGTTTTATCTTTCGGAATAAAGACGGCTTGTTGTCGGATGGATACTTTTAATAAATTGTTTTGCATATTATTTTTATTTTGTGGATCAGGTTGGATTCGAACCAACGACCCTTATATCCCTGAAGTAAATTTTAATTGACCGGATACCGAGTAATTTCAAAATTAAATTATAATGCTCTACCAACTGAGCTACCGCCCCTGTATAAACCGGTAATTGAATAAGTAAATACCACAAATTAAATGAAGTAACTTATACTTGACCGGTTTTATTATTTCAAATTATCGTTTGTTTAACCTTACAAAGATAACTACATAAAACGATTTAACCCAATAAGCGTTGAACAATTTGTTCATTAGAATAAAAAAATCCAATTCAACACATCGAAGTTGTCGAATGGCATTTTACAACAGTTAAAAAATAGAATAGGAAGTTCTTTTTTTGAAAAACTTCCTATTTTCGTACCCGGAGCGGGACTTGAACCCGCACAACCGTAATGGTCACAAGATTTTAAGTCTTGCGTGTCTACCATTCCACCATCCGGGCAGACCAATATTTGTCTTGCAGATGTCTTTCGTTCACTGCTTAACTTTTCGGGTTCAAAATTACAACTAATTTTTGAATCATGCAAGTATTTGATACTCTTTATTAATTAACATACACTTAAAAGCACAACTATATCGAAGTATGTATTCCCGGCACACATAAAACAGCCTTAAAAATCAATATAAATAGCTACAAAACAACAATATAGCAATCATATTTTTATCATTCATAAAAATGGAGACAAACTTTAACATTTGAGGTAAATTGCTTTTACGCAATAATTTGAAACGAAAAATCAATACATACTATGCAAATCTATTTTGCCACGTTATAGACCTTTGTCAAAAATTTACAAATGATGGAAGTGATAACATTTGACAGCAAGGCATACAAAGATTTGATAACAAAAATTGAAAGGATTGCCG
>BNTV01000020.1 GCA_025996865.1 Bacteroidia bacterium | reverse complement strand
AATCCGACAGAATGGTTGACCGATGTCCTGAATCGTATCAATGAACACAAAGTAAACGAACTAGCCGATTTGCTCCCTATGAACTGGGCGGAAAAAAATCCGCAAGAGTAGATTACCGAATGCTTACAATACACATTTATTAAAACGGACGAATATTTGGAAAAGGCAAAAAACAGCAATGCAGAATTGGTTTTTCAGGTGAAGGGAAACGATGACAAAATTTTATATGAAAAAACAGAAAAATTGTTTGATAAATTAAATACTCTCAAAAATATGAAGTTTGATGTAATTATTGGGAATCCGCCGTATCAGTTGAGTGATGGCGGTGGTACAGGTTCAAGTGCAAAACCAATATATCAGATATTTATTCAACAAGCAAAGAAACTCAATCCGCAATATTTGAGTATGATTGTTCCTTCTCGTTGGTTTACTGGTGGAAAAGGGCTTGATGATTTTCGAGACAAAATGATACACGACAAAAGGATACAAGTTTTACACGACTATATCAATGCTTCTGATGTTTTTACAAGCGTAAGTATTGAAGGAGGTGTTTGTTATTTCCTTTGGAACAGAGATAATGAAGGAAAATGCAGATATTATTTGCACAATTCAGAAAATACAATTAAAGAATACGAAAGATATCTTGACGAAGGAGGTGATATTCTTGTAAGAGATGAAATATGCTTGAATATTATTAACAAAGTACAACAGTTAAAAGAAAAATCTTTTTTAAGTTTAGTTTCTTCAAGAAATCCGTATGGTTTTGGCTCTGATTTTATCAAAAATAATAATTTAATTTTGAGTGATACAAAAATAATCAATGGCTATTGTCTGTTGGGAATTTTGAATAGAAAAAGGACAGAAAGATATCTGCCACAAACATTTTCTATTCCAAAGGCAAAAGATGAACTTGATAAATGGCGTATTTTTATATCAAAGGCAGACGGTGCAGCAGGACAAATTGGCAATCCAATTCCTGCAAGAATAATAGGAATACCTAAAATTGCTAAGCCTTTCGATATTTGCACTGAAACATTTTTAAGAGTAGGAATTTTTTCTTCTATAATAGAGACAGAAAATGTTGCTGAATATATGAAAACAAAATTTTTCAGATTTTTGGTAGGAATAAGAAAAAATAAAAATATGACACAAGATACCTATTTATTCGTTCCTCTTCAAGATTTTTCAGAATCTTGGACAGACGAAAAATTATATGCAAAATACGGACTAAATCAAGAGGAAATAGATTTTATAGAGAGTATGATACGACCAATGGATTTAAACGCAATAGAAGAAAGTGAGGTGAAATTATGATGAATCTATTATGTATTAAGTTTAGTTCAAGTATTGAATTAACATCACTATTAACAACTTTTTTGTCTGTATGTGTAGTCATTGCAGGTTGGGTATATAATCAAAGAGAAAATAGAAAAAATGAGATTGCAAAAGAGGCGCGTAATTATAGATTGGAAATGCTTAACTCTTTTATGAATTTATTTTGTCTCATTGTAGAAAAAAATAATCTTGTTGAACCCGGACCACCAAATGAGTATGGCCAAGATAATCACTATATTCCCAAAATGTCTCAATGGGCAAGTGTTTATGTACAAATTAAAATATATGGGAAAAATGATGAAATAAAACTCTATGAAGAAATTATGTCTGTAGTTTATGATACATTAAATCCCAATGAACCATGTGTAACGAATAAGCAGTTTGATGAACTTTATGAGAAAAGTGAAAAGTTATCCATATTATGTACAAATAGGATTAGAAACGAATTAGGACTGGACAAAATTTCAAAATCAGATGAATGACAACACTCAAAAAATCATTCCGTATAAAAATGAATAAAAATAACATAAATCAAAAAGCATGAAAAAAAAAGATGAACTATCATTTTTCCAAGTACTTCTACTGTTCGTTGCATTCCTGATTTACGAAATTGTCAAAATTGTCAACGAATTAATTTCCTTTATACAGCGTCACCTATTCACGCTTTTAGGAGTGTTTTTTTGCATGTTATTTGTCGTAATACTTATTGTTATTTTGAGAAAGAAAGGAGGTAAAAAATGAACAACATTTATATAATCAAGCAACAAAACGGCAATACCCTAAAGATTGGAGAAACAAGCCGAACGCTCAATGAACGAATTGCGGAATACAAAACTTCGCTCGGCTATTTACCCGAAATTCTTTACAAGGAAGAAAATATAACTTTCAGAGACAAGGATATTCACCGGATTTTGAAAAATTACGGCTATAATTCCGATACCGAATGGTTTGACATGAATGATAAAACCGAAACGGAATTTGTCGATTTGGTCAAGGCAATTATCGTTTCACTGAAAACCGGTCAGCCCTTGGATTTGCAACGCACACAGGATTTCACACCTCGCCGCGAACAGCAGGAAGCGATAGACAAAGCAACTGACTGTTTTGAACATGGCGGTACGGAATTTTTGTGGAATTGCAAAATGCGTTTCGGAAAAACCTTTTCCACTTATAAACTTGTTGAAAAACAAAACTATAAAGATGTGCTCATTATTACTTACAAGCCGGTTGTCCGCGACAGTTGGAAGCAAGATTTGGAAAGCCACGTTGATTTTCGGGGCTGGCGGTTTGTAGAAAATGAAAACGATTATCGGGCAGGGGAACGGAATATCTGCTTTGCTTCTTGTCAAAAACTTTTGGTTGGTGAAAAGACAGAAATCACAATGTAATGCAATGGCGGAAATGCTGGGACGGCATAAAATTTTCAATAAATACGAAATTGTTATTGCAACCGGTGATGGCGAAGGCAGTTCGGAACAATCCTTACAAGCAATCAGAGATGCAATTGCCAATGGAAAAAACACCATCTGTTTGTCTTGCGGAATGTTGACCGAAGGCGTGACCATTCCCGAATTAAATTCTGTGATAATGTTGCGCAAGAACGGTTCGCCGCAAACCTATTGGCAAGCCTTGTTCCGCTGTCAATCACCTTGGAAGGCGGGAAACAAAAAAGAATGTTGGACATTTGATTTCGACCCTTATTCCTGTTTCCAAAACATAGAGTCGCTTACCAAAAATTCGAGTAAAACCTATGAAGCAAAGCAAAGAGATGCTGAAGAAATTTTGAAAGGTATATCCTTGTGGAAAGACGGTATAATGAAAGAGTTGGACTATCAGGATTATTTGGACTATCTGTCGTTGGATTTCTCGGCAAAAGAAGTGCAAAAGAGGGTTAAAAGGATAAACAATCTTTCGGCTGATTTACTATCCAAATTGCCCCAAGAGATTTTGGCAATTATCGACAATTTGCCCTTGTTTCGCAAAAGCAAGGAAGAACACGAAGAAATTGAACAAAAGAAAAGCGAAAACGCTGATTTATCCAATGAAGAAGAATCCACAGCAAACAAACAGAGTAAAGCAGAAAAACGAAAAGCCGAAGCAAAAAAGAAGAAAGAAACCAATTACGAATTACGTTGGCAAAAACTGAATTGTTTTATCTCGTCATTGCTCGAATTTATGTACATTTCAAACTATGCCGAACAAAACATAAACGACTTTATCAATTGCAAATATCCCGGATTATTCAAGCAAATATGCGTAATCGGTTTGAACGATTTCAACAAGTTGCTTGATAACAAAGTATTCCGTGATGAAGTATTGAATAAAACCATTCGTACATTTAGAAATTACGAAAGCTGTTCAAGGGACGTGGGAAAGATAGAAGTTCCATCTTTTTAAAATTTGTATCTTTGAAAAAAATTTCAAAAGGTATGAAACAGCTATTTTTTGCATTTGGCTTGTCCGTTAGTTACCGTCTAAAACTTTTCTCTTTTATCTTTGTTTTTTCATCAAGCTATTGAATAAACCAAAAAATCAATTTATCTTTGCAAATTGTATTCTATGGGTTTATAAAGATATGTATATAATATTTAAAATAAATAAATGAACGAAACAAAAATTTTAGTAAATACAATTGTTGACGCATTACAAGAAAAAAAAGGGAAAAAGATTATAACAATGGACTTGTCTAAACTTGAAGGTTCAATCTGTCAATATTTTATTATCTGCCAAGGCAATATGCCTGTTCAAGTTTCCGCTTTATCCGATTCTGTTTGGGATTTGGTGTACGAAAGATTGCACGAAAAACCGATGGGAGCCGTAGGAATGCGTGAAGCACAATGGATTGCGATGGATTACGGAACAGTAATGCTGCATATTTTCATTCCTGCAATCAGGGAATATTATAATCTTGAAAATTTATGGGCTGATGCGAATGTAACAGAAATTCCCGACATATTATGAGCGAAAACAATAATAATAAAAAACCGAATTTGCCGAAGGGATTCGGCCCGGAAAACAATAAGCCTTTTAAGTTCAATATGGGTTGGATGTATGGATTAATCCTCATCATATTGATAGTGATGTTTTTTACGAATAATCCGGCTACAACTACCAAAGAATTAGGATGGACCGAATTTCAGCAATACGCCGAAGAGAATATATTCAGTAAAATGGTCGTTAATACGCCGGACAGAAAAGTTACAGCAACCATCAAACCGGAATATGTCCGGAAAATTTTGGGGTCGGATAGCATTGTACAGAAAAATCCGTTGCAAAAAACAGGGGAAGCAACCGTAACCGTTGTTATTCCTTCCTCAGATAAATTCGACGATTATTTCAATAAATGGAAAACGCTGCATCAAATCGACGCCACCATTACCTATTCCGAAGGCAACAGTCTGCTGTGGACGATTTTGATTCAAGTCGGCCCCTTCCTGCTGTTTATCATTATTTGGATTTACCTGATACGGAGAATGTCGGGCGGCGGAGGCGGAATGTTCAGCGTTGGAAAGACAAAAGCCCAATTATACGACAAATCGGCGCAAGCTAAAAAGGTGACTTTCAAAGATGTCGCAGGACTTTCGGAAGCCAAACAGGAAGTAGAGGAAATTGTCGATTTCCTGAAGCAACCGGGGAAATATACCAATTTAGGCGCTAAAATTCCCAAGGGCGCTTTGCTGGTAGGTCCTCCGGGAACCGGTAAGACGCTTCTGGCCAAGGCCGTCGCCGGAGAAGCCGATGTACCATTCTTTTCGCTTTCGGGTTCGGATTTCGTCGAAATGTTTGTCGGAGTCGGCGCGTCGCGCGTAAGGGATTTGTTCCGGCAAGCCAAGGAAAAAGCGCCTTGCATCGTTTTTATTGATGAAATCGACGCTGTTGGACGCGCCCGCGGAAGAAATCCGAGCATGGGAGCCAATGACGAGCGTGAAAATACCTTGAACCAATTGCTCACCGAAATGGACGGTTTCGGTTCAAACAGCGGAGTCATTATTTTAGCCGCCACCAACCGGGTAGATATTTTGGACAAAGCGCTTTTGCGCGCCGGCCGTTTTGACCGTCAAATCAATGTGGATTTACCGGAATTAAACGACCGCAAAGAAATTTTCGTTGTCCATCTACGCGATATAAAAATCGACGAATCGGTCGATACCGAATTTTTGGCGCGGCAAACGCCCGGATTTTCGGGAGCCGATATTGCCAATGTCTGCAACGAAGCGGCTTTGATTGCTGCGCGAAACGGAAAGGAATCCGTACAGAAAGAGGATTTTATGAATGCCGTTGACCGGATTGTCGGCGGACTTGAAAAGAAATCGAAAATAATAACTTTATCCGAACGTCGTTCGATTGCCCTTCACGAAGCCGGCCATGCCACTTTGAGTTGGGTGTTGGAACATGCTCATCCTTTGGTAAAAGTAACCATCGTTCCACGGGGAAAAGCCTTGGGAGCTGCCTGGTATATGCCCGAAGAACGGCAAATTACTACTTACCGGCAGATGCAGGATGAGATGTGCGCTACATTAGGAGGACGCGCTGCCGAAGAGTTATTATTAGGTGAAATTTCGACAGGGGATTCCAACGATTTGGAAAAAGTAACCAAACAAGCGTATGCCATGGTCGTTTATTACGGTATGAGCCAATTACTCGGTAATTTGAATTACTATGATTTCACCGGACAAGATTGGGGATTTCAAAAGCCTTACAGCGACGAAACGGCCCATTTGATAGACAAAGAAGTAAAACGGATTGTAGATGAACAATACGTTCGGGCAAAAAACATTCTTACCGAGTACGCTTCTCAACACAAGACATTAACGGATGTGTTGCTGGAAAAAGAAGTGATTTTTGCCGACGATTTGGAAAAAATATTCGGTAAACGGAAATGGATTTCCCGCTCGCAGGAAATTTTGGCGGAACAGGAATTGCTTCCGTTGGACAAGCCTGCGGAAGAAGCCGGAAACGCTTCCGAAGGGAAAGAAGATAAAAAAGAAGAATGAAGAATTTACTGACAAGAACATTGACGGGAATTACTTACGTAGCGCTGATATGTATCGGAATTATGTGGAATTCCCTGTCTTTTCTTGTTGTCTTTTCGGCTGCCGCAGTTCTCTGTTTATGGGAGTTTTATCAATTAATTAACGCGCAAAAACGGACTAAAATCAATCCCTACTACAATTGTCTGGGGGGATTTCTTTTATTCTTGGTTACGTATTTGTATGCTTCCGGTATTTTCGACTATTACATATTTTTTGTCTATCTGGTTTACATTGTAATCATTTTAATCTCGGAATTATACGAAAAACAACAAGATTCGATTACTCACGCTGCCTATATTTTTCTTGGGCAAACTTATATTGCTTTGCCGCTCGCACTTCTGAATATGATTGCCTTCCGTGGAATTTCGGGTGAAACTCCGGTTTATAATTTTTTGATGATTTTTTCCCTTTTTGTATTTATCTGGGTTAACGATACCGGAGCCTATTTAGTGGGAATGACATTGGGAAAACATAAACTTTTCGAACGCATCTCTCCTCATAAATCATGGGAAGGCTTTGCCGGCGGTTTGGTTTTTACAATCGCCTCCGCTTTTATTTTTGCGCATTTTCAGCCTGAAATTAAACTTTGTCATTGGATAGGCCTGTCATTGTCGGTTGTTATTTTCGGCACCTGGGGCGACTTGATAGAATCCTTGATTAAACGGACTTTAGGAGTGAAAGATTCCGGTTGCTCGCTTCCCGGACACGGCGGTTATCTGGACCGGTTCGACAGTCTGCTTTTAGCGGTTTATGCCATGCTTTTTTATGTGCAGTTGTTTATTATTCAAAATTAAAAGTAAAGATAACCATCCGCGAAACCCCTTTAGAAAGCGCATTCGGATATTTCGCCAAACTAAGGTCGGTCAAATCGGAACGGTCTTTTTCCAATATATCGCCTAACCCAAAACAGAAACGGATTTCCGGAATTACTTTCACAAACGGAAGATAAAAATCACATCCCAAGCCGATGGATACCCCGTAATCCATTTGTTTCAAAAGCACCGGCTCATCTTTCTTCCGGCCCAAATTAATCGCAGAATAAACGCCGGCAAGAACATAAGGCCGGTAATTGTTCAAACGCATCGAACGGATTTTCAAATCAAGCGGAGTCAGCAGATAATTGGAGCGTACATTGGTCTTGAAACTCGCTTTTGCCGCCGGTTCTACAAATTCAAATTCCTTGTCGCCAAAACAAAGCATAGGCGTAAACCGGAGGTTCATATACGGATTCAAATACAAATCGGCCACCAAACCAACCGTGAATCCGGGAGAATAATTCGGAATCGTTCCGTACCAGGTTTCCCCGTTTTCATTGGTCAAACCCGAATTTGTCAACAGCATATCCTGAAAATTCAAACCCACAGTAATCCCGAAGTGATATAATTTATAATCACCATACGGTTGATTCCGAACCTTCTGAGTTTGCGCCAACAGCAGGTTGCTCAACAATAAAAAACCAATGACTGTGAATGTTTTTTTATGCATTTCAGATGCTTTTCCGATAATAATAACGGGAAAACAAACGGCTTATTGTGAAGTTTCACGGATTCTTCCAAGCGCTTCTTTTTCTTCGACGGAAAGTTTTTTCATGTAAATCCCTTTGTGAATACAAGTAGTGTCTTTCCATTGAGGAAAAATTCCCATTTGATAATATCGGGTTATAACCTCTTCTGTAAAAGCCGGAGGAGGCGTTTCATAATTGTAAAGATCATTGATTGGAATATTGAAGATCAGATTCCCTATTTTTTCCTGCTCATAAGTGTCACGCGGATAATTTTCCGGACATACCAAAGCTTTTGTTGTAAAACCGACCATCATTTTAGTCAATCTAAACGAAGGAAATATTTTTTTGTGAAAGTTTGGAAAACTCACAAATAACAGAGCCGATATAAATAAAATGAATGAACCGGACAGAAGCGGTAATCGTTTTACATTCGGGAGGAGAAGTGAAATAATAAATAATATCATCGGATGAATAATATCAAGCATAAACCGATATTGTCCCGAAAAAGAAAAAGTAATTAATAACTTGAAAATAGCGACAAAAAAGAAGATAATGTAAATAAACTGTTTTTTCAAAAAAGAAACAATCCCGAATAGCAACGTGATTAATACGATAGCAAGATGTATGATGACTTCTAAATCAGGATACGTCAACCAGAGGTATATTTTTCCAAAAAATGAAAATGAATTTATTGTATCTATATTATATTTATAATCATAAGTAAAAGTAATAGCTTGTTGATCAGATAATTCCATTATCTGCATATCGGGAAGCCAATAAGTATTGATTTGCGTGAAAGTAACCGGATAAAATAAACAAGAACAAGTAATCACGTTTTTAATCAAGAAAACAAAAATTAAAAAACAGGGGAAAATATAATTCCGGATAGATTTTAATTCGCTTTTGTTCCGGTAAAAAGCAGCGATAAAAATCCACAACGGCAACCAAAAGGCAACCGGTTTTATGACAAAAATAAAAACGGAAATGGCAAACAAAGTTTTGAAATTGTTTTTTTGATAATGAAAGCAAAACTCATTTACAACGATTAATGAAAAAAATACAACGGGAAGATCAGGGGAAGGAGATTGAAAATACAAAAAATAAAAAGGAACGAAAAGCAGCAATAAAAAAGATTTTCTTTCAAAAATATAAACTAAATATAAAATAATAATAAAAATGCAAAAACGACCATGCGGATCAATGGTTTGATCGATTCCTGCTTGCATAATGTGCATAAACGACATTTGCCCAAGTATCCAGTCAATATTGGCAGTTCCGATGATTAACCCGTATTCATTTAACCATTTCAAGGATGGAACATAATACCCAAAGTGGTCACTCCTGAAATTATAATAGGAACCGGCCAAAATAACCATCAAAGCAAACCCCCAAAACCAGGCGCTTTGGAGAATTGTTTTAGGAACAGAGGGCAAATGCTTCCTGAAATTCTTCAAAAAATAAGGAATAACCGCAACACATAGCAGAACAATCTCTACCGGGATATTTAACGGAACAAAAAACGCGATGATGCAAGCCGCCAAACCATACAAGGCAAGCCCTACGATAACCGAGATAGTAATTGATTCATTTTTAATAGATAATAATAGCTTTGCCCAACAACCCCAGCCGGCAAACAATAGAAATAACAGCGGAATGAGAAATAATTCAATAATCACGATATGAAAAAATTACAATTTAACAAATATAAGCAGTGACAAATGTACAAAAAAATAGTTATAAATTGAAACAGAATATTTATATTTGCCGCAAATAACGTTTAGAGTGTATGAAGCAAGCCATTCTTTTTTTACTTGTAGTGAGTTCAATTTTTCCTCCTATTTCCTTTAGTCAAACATTAAAAGGCAGAGTAACCGATATTTCCGGAAATCCGGTTCCTTCGGCTTCCATTTACATCAAAGAAATCAAACAAGGTCTGGTTTGTAATACGGAAGGCGAATTTCAAATCAAACTGAAAGCCGGGACTTATCAATTGGAGTGTACCTGTATCGGTTATAGCGCCGAAAATAAAACCGTTTCCATCGAAGAAAAAGACAAGGAAATTCAATTTGTCCTGACCGAAAAGAATTATCAATTGCCGGACGTAGAAATCCGGCAAGGCGAAGATCCCGCGTATGCCATTATGCGGAAAGCGATTGCCAAAGCGCCTTATTATCAATCGGTAGTGAAGACATCAACCTATCAGGTATATAGTAAGGTTTCGGGGAAAATGACCAAAATGTCCAAACTATCCAAACTATTTGAAAAATTGGGTGGAGAAGAATTGGATATCTATAAAAATAAATTTTTCTTACAAGAATCGGCTACGGAGATAAAATTTGCAGAACCAAACCGATACGAAAAAAATGTAATCGCTTATTCTTCTTCCTTCCCTAACGGAAACGATCCCAAAGAAGCCATCAATGCAGGGATGATTTCGCTTTATTATCCCACAATCGGTTCGATAGTTTCTCCGCTTCATCCCAAAGCATTTAATTACTATCGTTTCCGATATGAAGGATACGAAGAAGAAGACGGGCAAATAATCAACAAAATCAGCATTATTCCCAAACTGAAAGACCCGAAATTACTACGGGGAACGATTTATATTGCCGATGATGAATGGAATATTCGCCATGCTGAACTTTATTTTTCAGGAATGGGAATAAATCAACACATCGTATTCAATTATCATCCCGTAATGGATGACATCTATTTGGTTACCAATGTGGAAAATCATGCCGAAGTCAATATGTTCGGTATTAATTTATACATAGATTTTCTTCATTCATTCCAATACATCGACATACAACTGAACGATTCGTTGATAGCCGTTGCGAAAAGTTCCGGAAAAGTCAAACCGAAAAAAGAGAAAAAAAGTCTGGAAATTAAGAGAAATGAAAATATTACAACAGATTCTTTAGCTACCAAACGGGATTCTACCTATTGGGTTGAAACTCGAACCGTCGCTTTGAACGAAGAAGAACTTCAAAGTTACGCCCGGAAAGACACGCTTCAGGCAAGAGCCGATTCAATCGACAATGCCCGGAGAAATCCCAAGTTCGGCCTTTTCGATTTGGTTACCGGAGGCGTTGCGGGGAAAGATTCTTCATTCGTTCAGTTTCGTTATTCCGGTTTGCAAGATTTGCTGACGGAATATAATTTTGTTGACGGCATTTGGTTGGGTCAGTCCTTTGAATTGAATTTCAAACGAAAGAAAAATACCGGTTTTGTATTCAAACCCTCGGCGTATTGGGCAAGTGCACGGAAAGAGTTGATTTATAAAGGAAATATTGTTTTTGATTATGCACCTTTGAAATTGGGACAACTGCGACTTTCCGCAGGAAGTATATCAACCGATTATAGCGCCGGCGCCGGTCCCGAACGAATTGTCAACGCCCTCTTTTCCTTATATGGCGGAAGAAATCTGTCAAAATTCTACGACAATAAATACGTTGAAATAGAGAACTCCATTGATATTGACAACGGTTTAAATCTGGACGTAAAACTCTCCGCTGCCAAACGCACTATGCTTGAAAATCATACGACATGGAATTTTTTCGGAATCCGGAATCAATGGACGCCTAACCGTCCGGAATATGCACAAGATTTGAACAGTTCCTGTTCCGGACTCGCTGCTTATACTCTTAATCTTCAATATACACCGCAATATTATTACGAAATCAGGGAAGGGAAGAAGCGCTATCGGCGTTCCGATTATCCGACTTTTGTGGTAGGCTACCAGCAAGGATTTTCAGCAGGAGATTGGATTGGAAATTATTCGACGTTTTCCAAAGCTCAGGTCGTCGTTTACCAAGGGATAAATTTGGGTATTTTCAGTCAACTCAGTTATGTCGTGATCGCCGGTAAATTTTTCAATAAGAATCCGTTCAATTACATTGATTACAAACATTTCGGTACGGCAGGCGATACATGGTTCAGTGCAAAACTCGCGCAGCACACGTATAGTTTGCTTCCGTTTTACGAATATTCGACCAACAAAGAATGGGTTCAGGCTTTTGTAAATTACCGGACAGACTATTTGTTGTTGAAACGTTTACCTTTATTGCAAGGAAAAATGGTTAATGAAAATTTGCATTTCAAATTCCTGCATACTCCCGGAAAACCGTATTATTCCGAATGGGGTTATTCGGTTGATTTGCCGGCAGGAATGGCAAGTATCGGAGTATATGCTGCTTTCGACAAAACTCAATATAATGGGGTGGGGCTTCAATTTTCGTTGCCTTTGATGCAGCTGGTTAACCGTCGATAAAAGTACCAAATTAGATTGGTTTATCTCTTTTCGGATACAAGTTTTAAAGAAAAAACGTACCTTTGGTAACTAATTTCAATTATACACATGAAAGAATTAAACAAACAAACAGTAAACAAACCGACTTTGCCGGTAAAAATTTTGCAATTCGGAGAAGGAAATTTTCTCCGTGCTTTTGTCGATTGGATGATTCACAAAGCCAATGAAGCCGGCGTGATGAATCATGGAATCACTGTTGTTCAACCGATTGCACAAGGAATGGCAGAAATGCTCAATAAACAGGATTGCCTTTATCATGTTTATTTGGAAGGAATTAAAGACAAGAATCCTATCAAAGAAATCACTTTGGTAAAAAGCATTGTGAATGCTTTGAATCCGTATGAAGCATACGAAGTTTACAAAGATTTGTTTTTAAGTTCCGACTTGGAGATGATTATTTCCAATACTACCGAAGCCGGAATCCGTTATGAAGAAGGCGATGATTTAACCGCGCTTCCTCCGAAATCCTATCCGGCAAAAATAACGGCTCTGTTATATCAACGCTTCCAAAAATTCAACGGAGCAAGTGACAAAGGTTTGTTGATTATCTGTTGCGAATTAATCGAAAATAATGGTTCAACCCTTCGGGAATTTGTCCTGAAACACGCCGGATACAATCAACTAAGTGAAGATTTTATCCAATGGGTAAAGACGGCTTGTTATTTTTACGACACATTGGTTGACAGGATTGTTCCGGGTTTCCCGCGCGAAACCATCAACGAAATCAAGGAAGAAATCGAATTCAACGACAATCTGGTTGTGAAAGGCGAATATTTCCACGTTTGGGCGATTGGCGGCGACGCTATCATCCGCGAAAAACTACCTTTGAATAAAGCCGGATTGAACGTGCTGTTTATGGAAGACATCAAACCTTTCCGCGCCAAAAAAGTACGGATTTTGAACGGTTCGCACACGGCGATGGTACCGATTGTCCTGCAATTGGGCTGCGAAACGGTGAAAGACGCTTTCAACACGCCGGCTGTCGAAAAATTTGTCAATCAAATGGTTAATACGGAAGTTCTTCCTGCTATCGATGAAAATCCGGAAGAATTGAAGAAATTCGCAGCGAAAATCCTTGAACGTTTCTACAATCCGTTCATTAAACATTATTTGAAAGATATATCTTTAAATTCCCTGTCGAAATGGGAAGCCCGCAATTTCCCTACCTTGAAAGACAATGTAGAAAAACTGAAAAAAGACGCACCTTTGACGGCTTTTTCTTTTGCAGCGCTTTTGGTTTTATACAGTGGAAAATCGGAAGTAGTTTTTACTCCGAACGATACGCCGGAATTTGTCGAATTCATCCAAAAAACTTTCAATGCCAACGATATCGAAGGCTGGGTAAACGGCATTGTTAACAACAAAAAAATGTGGACGATTGATTTAAATGCGATTCCGGATTTTGCAACAAAAGTTGCCGGTCATGTAAAAATAATTTTGAAAAAAGGAATGTTAGCAGCATTAAACAATGAATAAATATCTGAAAATCAATCCTTCGGATAATGTTGCCGTGGCCTTGGAGCCACTATCCGAAGGCGAGACGTTAATTATAGACGAACAACCTGTTATCATCCGGTCAACCATAGAAACCGGACATAAATTCGCCCTGCGGCCGATTGTTGCAGGTGAAAATGTCGTCAAATACGGTTATCCCATCGGACATGCTTTGGTTGACATCCAAGCCGGTGAACATGTCCATGTCCATAACCTGAAAACAAATTTGAGCGACGATTTGCAATATACCTATCATCCGGAAAAAATTTCGTTCGATATTCCTCAAAGTGATTTGAAAATCAAGGCTTATTTACGTTACAATGGTGAAATGGGCATTCGCAACGAATTATGGATTGTTCCAACCGTCGGTTGCGTCAATGGACAGGCGCAAGCCATTGTCAATCGGGTGAAAGCCGAGTTGGATGTTTCGCATATCGACGATATTCGCGTTTACACGCACAATTATGGTTGTTCCCAATTAGGTGACGACCATATTAATACCCGGAAGGCGTTGGCTGCTTTAGCGAAACATCCGAATGCCGGAGGTGTTCTGGTGTTGAGTTTGGGCTGCGAAAACAACCAACAATCCGATTTCAAAAAGGAAATGGGTGAATGGGATACTGAACGGGTACGTTTCCTTATCGCCCAAGAAGTGGAGGACGAAGTAGAAACCGGCTTTCAGCTTATGAAGGATTTGGTGGAGGGAATGCGAAAAGACAAACGTGAAGAATTGCCTTTGTCCCTATTAAAAATAGGCTTAAAATGCGGTGGAAGCGATGGTTTTTCGGGAATTACCGCCAATCCGTTGGTTGGAAGATTTTCCGATTGGCTGATTGCTCAAGGTGGTACCACGATTCTGACGGAAGTTCCGGAAATGTTTGGCGCTGAAACCATTCTCATGAACCGTGCCGAAAACAAGCAAGTTTTCGATGAAACCGTCGATTTAATCAATAATTTCAAGGATTATTTCCGGAAATTCGGTCAACCGATTTATGAAAATCCTTCACCGGGAAACAAAGCCGGCGGTATTTCCACATTGGAAGATAAATCTTTAGGTTGTACGCAAAAGGGAGGAACGGCTGAAGTCGTCGATGTCTTAGACTATGCTCAACCGGCAATAAACAAGGGACTGAACTTACTGAATGCTCCCGGCAACGATTTGGTTGCGTCGTCGTCGCTCGCTTTATCAGGCTGTCAATTAATTCTTTTCACGACCGGACGGGGAACGCCTTTCGGCAGCTTTGTCCCTACACTAAAAATTTCGACGAACTCGAAACTTTACCAATTCAAGAAAAATTGGATTGATTTCAATGCCGGAAGTCTTTTGGAAGGAAAAACTTCCGATGAGATCTTACAGGAATTGATTCATTTCGTTATCGAAGTTGCCGACGGAAAGAAATTGAATCATGAAAAGTTTGGTTTTAAGGAGATTGCGATCTTCAAGAGTGGAGTTACGTTGTGAGTTGATCAATTCGTTTATATGAACGAATTGATCAACTATTGTTTATCCTTTATTCAATTTTTTTTTCTCCTTCTGTTCCAATTTTTTAATACTTTCGGCAGTAGGTAAATCTTCAGGCATGGTTCCACCAAGATCCTTGATGGTTTTCCGTACTTTTGTACCTACTTCGTAATGCGTTTGATTGGCTTTTTGCTTTCCTTTGATATTTTCACGGCGCAGCTTTTCTTCAGTCTGCGTGGCGCGGAAAAGATTAGCTGCTAATTCGGTACTACCCATGTGATCGAGTATGTTTTGACTTTTTTTCAGTTGTTTTTTACCATGGATAGCTTTGGCATCCAATCCACCATATAGACCTTTGTACCCGAAATTTTGAAAAATCGCGTAATCAATCGCATCAATTACTCCAGCATTGTGTGCTGTATCAGCTAACTGGGAATTGTGCCGCCGGAGTTCGTTGCGTAGAAACAAACGTTTTTCATTTTCACTTGTCAAAGCATTGTATTCTTGCATGCGCTTGATTTCCTGCATGCGAGTTTGCACAGCGAAGTAGGTCTGTCCCAATGCGATAACTTCTTTCGAAGGGTCTGCATTTTGCACTATCAAGTAACATGCATAACGTGATAATTTAATACTATCTACTTGTCTTTCAGCACCTTTACCCACAATTATCATTTCGTTTATATCAACGAAATGATCGGTAATCGTTAACCCACTGTTTAGACAAGCTTCTTTTGCACGATTAATAGTTGGGATAAAGTTCCGGTACTCAACATATTCGAGTGCTTTTGCAAATTCGCGAGCGCTCCAATATTCATTTCCTTTTTCATCAATCCTTCTGATTTGCTCAAAAATGGAATTCACTGTTTTTGTTAATTTTGTCTTGGCCATTGTTCTTTATATTTTTTTGCAAATATAAATAACATTTTTGAATAATGCAACTCTCCTATTTTAAAAAAATTGGAAGAATCAGAGAAAAGTTGTACCTTAGCAGCAGTTTTTATTAGTTCCAAAATGCGTGTAGTCATTCAAAGAGTCTCAAAAGCATCCGTAACCATCGGTGAAAAATTAAAATCTTTGATAGGGAAAGGTTTGCTGGTTTTAATTGGTATTGTAGATTCGGATAATTCGGAAGATATTGATTTTTTAGTTAAAAAAATTGTCAATCTTCGGATTTTTGCCGATGAAAACGGCATAATGAATCGTTCGGTGTTGGAAACAGACGGAGCGGTTTTGTGCGTCAGTCAATTTACGCTTCATGCTTCGACGAAAAAAGGCAACAGACCTTCTTACATCAAAGCGGCAAAACCGGATTTCGCGATTCCTCTATACAATGAGTTTTGCTCGGAATTGTCGAATGCTTTGGGAAAGGAAATTCAAACCGGTGAATTTGGCGCCGATATGCAGGTTGAATTGATTAACGACGGACCGGTGACCATTATTATTGATTCGAAAATTAAGGAATGAAATGACAATACAAGAAGCACAAAATAAGGTGGACGAATGGATCAAAACTTATGGAGTTCGATATTTTTCGGAATTGACCAACATGACGATCCTGACTGAAGAGGTTGGTGAATTAGCGCGAATTATGGCGCGGACTTACGGCGACCAATCGTTCAAAAAATCGGATTTAGATGGGAATTTAGCCGATGAAATGGCCGATATTTTGTGGGTTCTTATGTGTTTAGCAAACCAAACAGGCGTGAATTTAACCGAAGCTTTTGAAAACAATTTGGCGAAAAAAACGTTAAGAGATAAAGATAGACATAAACAAAATTCAAAATTAAAATAAATATGAGTAAATACGAAGAGGTTCTTGGAAATTACCAATTGAATCTGAATGAGGAGGAAATAAGCCGGAAAACAGCCGAAATCGTCGGAAAATTTCAGGAAAACAATACACCTGATGTTTTGAAATTCCTTTATTCCTGCATTGATTTAACGTCTTTGAATACAGAAGACAGCAAAGAAACTATCTGGAAGTTTATTGAAGCGGTCAATGATTTTGACGGCTCAAGATTGGATATGGATAATGTTGCGGCGATTTGCGTTTATCCGAATTTTGTGCAAATCGTGAAAGATGCTTTAACGGCTGATGTTCGGATTGCTTCTGTTGCCGCCGGATTTCCGTCTTCACAAACTTTTACCGAAGTGAAAATTGCCGAAGTTTCTTTGGCTGTTGCCGATGGCGCCAATGAAATTGACATCGTTTTGAATGTCGGGGATTTTTTAGAAGGAAATTATGAAGATTTGTCTGTCGAAATTGAAGAAATAAAAGATGCTTGTCGGGACGCAAAGTTAAAAGTGATTCTTGAAACAGGTTTGTTAAAAACAGCTGAAAATATTAAGAAAGCTTCAATTTTAGCCATGTATTCCGGTGCGGATTTTCTCAAAACATCGACAGGGAAAGTCTATTCCGGAGCAAGTCCCGAAGCGGCTTATGTGATTTGCCAAGCCATTAAGGAATATTACAGGCTTCACAGTAAAAAAACAGGCGTAAAAGTTTCGGGAGGTATTCGCACTGTGGAAGATGCCTTGAAATATTATACGATTGTCAAGGAAACTTTGGGAAAAGAATGGCTCACTCCCGAATTATTCAGGATTGGAGCAAGTAGTTTATCACAAAATATTTTAAAAGCTTTATGATTGTTTTAAAAAGATATTGGATTTCAATTTTATTCATAATTACAATTCTTATTCTATGTTTTATAAATCCACCCCAAATGGAAGCTCCGCCAATGACGAATTTTGATAAATTGGTTCATTTCCTGATGTTTTTGGGATTATCGGGTGTCATGTTTTTTGATAATTCGTTTCATTTGAAGCAAAAGGTAAACGGATGGTTGATTTTTGTCGCCTCTTTTTTGTTTCCGATTGTTTTTGGTGGCGGAATAGAAATGGGTCAAGAGTATCTGACTACTACCCGGAGCGGTGATTGGATGGATTTTTTGTTTGATTCGATTGGCATTGTTTGTGGGTGTTTGGTTTGTCTGCTGATAAATAGACGGCTTATTTCTTCCGCTCAATAATGTAATCAACCAAATCCGTCATTGCCGTTTTAGCTTCCGAATCGGGAAAAGTTGCCAGCAATGCAAGCATTTTCGCTTTTATTTCCTGCATCTTCGTTTGAGCGTACTCAATTCCACCATATTCTTTAGCAAATTCGATTAGCTGCCGGATATTTTCTTGAGAGAAATCTTGTTTAGAAATGATTTCAAGCATAACGGCAGAAGTTGTTTGTGGCGCCGTTTGCAAAGCATGAATCAGCGGAAGCGTGATTTTTCCTTCGCGGATATCATTTCCGGTCGGTTTTCCGATTTCTCCCTGGTCGAAATAATCGAAAATATCATCTTTAATTTGGAAACACAAACCTAAATTTTCCCCGATTAACCGGAGTTTTTCTCTTGTTTCCGGATTCGCGCCCACGGACAGAGCGCCCATTTCGGAACAGGAAGAAAGTAAAATCGCGGTTTTTTTCCGAATCACCTCAAAATAACGCTTTTCATCGACAATCGCTTCTTTGGAAGCAATCAGTTGAGTCAATTCCCCGTCCGCCAGATTTTGTGCAAGACGGGAAATGATTTCCATCACAGCCAGATTTTGCGCCATTACCGCACGGGCAATCGCCAAAGAAAGAATATAATCACCCAACAAAACCGCAACCCGATTGTCGTATTGTGCATTGACGGAAGGTTGAGCGCGCCGCTCCATCGTGTTGTCCACAACATCGTCATGTATCAATGTCGCCGTGTGCAACAATTCCAGAATTAAGGCATAATCAATGGTTTTCCGACTGGATTCTCCACAAAGTTTAGCTGAAAGAATAAGAACAATCGGGCGAATCCGTTTCCCGTTGCTCCCCAAAATGAAATCAATCATGGATTGAAAATCATCATTATGACCATGCAAAGACGATATAAAAAGCTTGTTAAAAGCTTCTATTTCTTTTTGTACGGACTGTGTAATGACTGTGAGTTTATCCATTTTTTACTTTTCCAATAAGAAAGTGCAAAGATAAAAATAAAATTCAAGAGTTAGGCTTAAATGAACGGAACTTACACAAAATTTTTATACCTTTACAGCAAAATTAAATTTCCGGATTGCTTCGCCAAAGGTTCGCAATGACGTAGTGAAGAAAATAATCGCAGTCGTCATTGCGAATTGCGTAAGCGGTGAAGCAATCCGGGTATCAAAATAAAGGAAATATGAAACTTTTTTTATTGGATGCTTACGCATTGATATACAGGTCTTATTACGCGTTTATGAAAATGCCCCGGATTAATTCCAAAGGATTTAACACTTCTGCTATTTTCGGATTCGTGAATACTTTGGAAGAAGTTCTGAAAAAAGAAAATCCCACACATATCGGCATCGCTTTCGACCCTTCCGGGCCGACTTTTCGTCACGAGGCCTACGAACAATACAAAGCCCAACGTGAAGAAACGCCCGAAGTAATACGCGCTTCCGTCCCGATTATCAAAGAGATTGTTCGTGCTTACCGCATCCCGATTCTCGAAGTTCCGCGTTACGAAGCGGACGATGTGATTGGAACCATTGCGAAAAAAGCTTCCTCCGATTACGAAGTTTTCATGATGACTCCCGATAAAGATTACGGACAATTGGTCGATAAAAATATTTTCATGTATCGTCCGAAATACGGAAGCAATGATTTTGACATATTGGGCATGGAAGAAGTCAAGGAAAAATACGGTTTGGACAATCCGTTGCAAATGATTGATTTTCTCGGATTGATGGGCGATAAATCGGACAATATTCCCGGATGTCCGGGGGTAGGAGAAGTGACCGCTCAAAAATTAATCGCTCAATTCGGAAGCATCGAAAATCTTTTGGCAAGTAGTGACCAGTTGCAAGGTTCGCTCAAAACCAAAATCGAAACAAACAAAGACCTGATTGTTTTCTCCAAATTTTTGGCAACCATCAAAACGGATGTTCCCATTGAGTTTAATCCCGAGGAATTGCTTCGGGAAGAAATAGACGAGCCTGCCCTACGTAAAATTTTCGATGAATTGGAGTTCCGGCAACTTTCAACGCGAATTTTCGGCGAAACGAAAAAGCCGGTTGCAGTGACTCCCAAAAATCAACCTGTTCAAGCTTCTCTTTTTGACGATTTATCGGTCGAAACTCCGGCTGAAATTGAATTCGGCACATTTGAAAGCTATAAAACAGTTCCTCATCATTATTTTTTATTGGATAAAACAGAAGAAATTCTCGATTTCATCGCTAAAATAAAGGACCGGAAAATAGTAGCATTTGATACGGAAACAACCGGTATAGATCCGTTGATTGCGGAATTGGTCGGAATGTCTTTTGCCTTGAAAGAAGGCGAAGCTTGTTTCGTCCCTGTTTCGGCCAACCGTGAGGAAGCACAAAAGCGAGTCGATATGTTTAAGGAAGTATTGGAAAGCCCCGACATTTTGAAAATCGGACAAAATATCAAGTTCGATATGAATGTGTTGAAAAAATACAATGTCTATGTCGATAGTCCGATGTTCGACACATTGATCGCTCACTATTTGTTGAATCCCGAATATCGTCACAACTTGAATTATTTGGCCGAAACGCATCTGCATTACCAAACGATTCATATTGAAGAATTGATCGGTGCGAAAGGGAAAAACCAGTTGAATATGAGACAAGTTCCCGTTGAACGATTGGTGGATTATGCCGCCGAAGATGCCGATATTGCGTTGAAATTGAAAACCGTTTTTGAAAATCTGATTGAAAAAAATAATTTTTCCGAATTGCTTTATGAAATAGAGATGCCTTTGGTGAAAGTTTTGGCAGATATGGAAGAAACCGGCGTCCGGCTCGATGTGGCTGCTTTGAAACAATCTTCCGATGGATTGGGCAAATATTTGCAGGAAATTGAGAGAAAGGTTTATGAATTGGCCGGTGTGGAATTTAATATCAGTTCGCCGAAAATGGTAGGCGAAGTTTTGTTCGACCGACTGAAAATTATTGAGAAATCCAAGAAAACCAAATCAGGACAATATACCACCAGTGAAGATGTATTGGAAAATCTGAAATCGAAACACCCGGTAGTGGAAAAAATCTTGGAATACCGGAAAGTAAAAAAACTGTTATCCACGTATGTCGATGCGCTTCCGAGCCTGATTAGTCCGGTGGACGGGAAAGTTCACACGACTTACAACCAGACAACGACTTCGACCGGCCGTTTGAGTTCGACAAATCCCAATCTGCAAAATATACCCATTCGCGATGAAGAAGGGAAGGAAATCCGCAAAGCGTTTATTCCCGACGATGGCTGCCTCTTTTTCTCTGCCGATTATTCTCAAATCGAATTGCGGATTATGGCGCACCTGAGCGAAGATAAAAACATGATTGAAGCTTTTTTGAGCGGACAGGATATTCATGCGGCAACGGCGGCAAAAATTTTCGGTTTGCCGATCGATCAAGTCTCCCGCGATATGCGCCGCAAAGCCAAAACGGCAAATTTTGGAATTATTTACGGCATCTCCGTTTTTGGGCTGAGCGAACAGTTGCATGTTCCCCGCGGTGAGGCTAAAGAATTGATAGACGGATATTTTGCGACTTATCCCGGTGTAAAAACCTACATGGACAAAAGCATTGAAATCGCCCGTCAAAACGGCTATGTGGAAACCATTTTCCACCGGAAACGGTTTTTGCCCGATATTAATTCAAGAAACGCGGTCGTGCGGGGTTATGCCGAACGAAATGCGATAAACGCTCCGATTCAAGGTTCGGCCGCAGACATTATCAAAGTAGCGATGAACCGGATTCATCGGCGTTTCCGGGAAGAAAATTTGCGTTCGCGGATGATTATGCAAGTGCATGACGAGTTGAATTTCAATGTAATAGCCGATGAAGAGGATGCCGTTCGACGGATTGTCGTGGAAGAAATGCAGAATGCTGCACAGTTGAGAGTGCCGTTGATTGCCGATTGTGGAGTGGGGAAGAATTGGTTGGAGGCGCATTAAAATTACAAATTTTGTTTAAATTTTTTGGCTTATATGAGAAAAAACCTTAACTTCGCGCCCGTATTCCGGTTAGGCATTGTAGAAAATAATCAATTATTAAATATAAGTTAATATGAAGTTTAACAGCATTTTAAGTGTTTTTACCCCAAAAGATGGGAAGTTTTTCCCGCTTTTGGAAGAAACTGCTGATATATTGGATCAATCGGCAGTTCTTTTGGAAGAGTTATTTTCGTTAGATAACTATAAAGATCGGGTAAAAGATTTATGTAGAGCCATCAAATTAGAAGAAACCAAAGGAGATAAAGTTACAGGACTTATCTATAAGGAATTGAATGATACTTTTCTTACACCTTTTGACCGGGAGGATATCAGCGCTTTAGCCGACGAAATGGATGATGCGATTGATGTGATTAACCGTGCGGCGCAAAAAGTCATGCTTTTCTCTCCGGAAACCTTGCCTCCGGCTACTACGCAATTGGCTCAAATTATCAGGAAAGGAGCTGCGGAAGTTCAGATTGCCGCGCATATATTGAACCAAGTGAAAAAATCAGGGGAACAAGTAAATGGACATGTGAAGAAGATCAAACAATTGGAAGAAGAAGCGGATGGCGTTTACGAAAAGGGGACTTCGGGTCTTTTCAAAAGTGAAATGCGAACGCTTGAATTGATGAAATTAAAAGAAATCATTCAGGAATTGGAAAAATGCGCCAACAAAATTAACAATGTGGGCAAAGTTTTGAAGACGATTATTGTCAAATATGCATAATAAAAAATAAACGCATGGTTTTATTTATTACAGTTGTCGTCTTGGCAATTATTTTCGATTTTATCAACGGGTTTCATGATGCGGCAAATTCTATTTCAACGATTGTTTCCTCCCGCGTTCTAACTCCTTTTCAAGCTGTACTCTGGGCGGCAATGTTCAACTTTATCGCGTTTTTCGTTGCTAAACACATTATCGGAGAATTTGGCATTGCCAATACCGTGGCTAAAACCGTTTGGGAAGAATTTATTACCTTGCCGATTATCCTTTCGGGTTTAATCGCTGCGATCACTTGGAATTTACTCACTTGGCGTTTGGGGATTCCGTCCTCTTCCTCTCATACATTGATCGGCGGATTTGCCGGAGCAGCCATTTGCGCTGCCGGTTTCAAAGCCATTCATACGTCCGTAATCGTTAAAATCGCTTCTTTCATCGTATTGGCACCCTTAATCGGATTGGTTATTTCGGCTATTATTACGCTCGGCGTATTATGGGCTTTCAGGAGAATGAAAGCCCACAAGGCGGAAAAGATGTTTAAAAGCTTGCAATTACTTTCTTCCGGATTATTCAGTTTGGGGCACGGTTTGAATGATTCTCAAAAGGTAATGGGGATTATTGCCACAGCAATGATTTCGATGGGTTGGATCGATTCGGTCGGCAATGTGCCGGATTGGGTTCCGCTCACGTGTTTCGGCGCTATCGGGCTTGGGACAATGATGGGTGGCTGGCGTATTGTAAAAACGATGGGGACGAAAATCACCAAAGTGACTCCCCTGGAAGGTGTGTGCGCCGAAACAGCCGGTGCGATAACGCTGTTCCTTACGGAAATATGGAAAATACCGGTGAGTACTACGCATACCATCACGGGCGCTATCATGGGAGTAGGTGCGGTGAAAAGATTATCCGCCGTGCGATGGAATGTGACGATTAGTTTGCTTTGGGCGTGGATTCTTACGATTCCGGTGAGTGCGATTCTTGCGGCTATTGTTTATTTGCTGGTTCATTTTGTTTTGGGCATTTGATAAACAATCTTTTTCGCCGCCAATAAAGTATTCTTCATCAAAGAAACAATCGTCATTGGCCCTACGCCTCCGGGAACGGGGGTAATGTATGAACATTTGGGCGCGACCTCATCAAATTCTACATCTCCTTTCAGTTTGAAACCCGATTTGGTTTGATTCGAGGGAACGCGCGTCGTACCTACGTCAATCACTACAACTCCTTCTTTCACCATATCGGCTTTCAGGAAACCCGGTGAACCCAAAGCGGCAATAATAATATCGGCATCCAAACAGTATTTGCGGATGTCTTTGGTGCGACTGTGGCAAACCGTAACAGTACAATCGCCGGGGTTGCTTTTCTGCATCAAGAGTGAAGCGACCGGTTTGCCGACAATATTGCTCCGTCCCAACACTACACAGTGTTTGCCTGAGGTGTCAATTTTATATCGTCTCAACAATTCCACAATGCCGGCAGGCGTGGCGGAAACAAAGCAAGGCAATCCGATAGACATGCGGCCGACATTGACCGGATGAAATCCATCCACATCTTTGCGATAGTCGATGGTTTCGATTACTTTTTGTTCGGAAATATGTTTGGGAAGCGGAAGTTGCACGATGAATCCGTCGATATCGGGGTCATTGTTCAGTTCAATGACCTTGTTCAGCAGGATTTCTTCGGTAACATCGTCTTCGTAACGAATTAAAGTAGATTTGAAGCCGATTTCATCGCAGGTTTTTACTTTGCTTGCTACGTATGTTTCGCTGCCGCCGTCGTGGCCGACTAAAATTGCAGCCAGATGCGGACGTTTTCCACCCGCGGCAAGGATTTGTTTTACTTCTTCGGTGATTTCCGATTTGATTTGTGCGGCAACCGCTTTTCCGTCAATTAATTCCATAAATTTATTTTTATCTCTTTTTCTTCGCAAATGCACTTTTTCCCGGAAGCTTAGCCGTTGTCATCATTTTCATCATTTTCCGGGTTTCTTCAAATTGCTTGAGTAACTTATTGACTTCCGAAACCGCTGTGCCGCTACCTTTTGCGACACGCGCCCGGCGCGAACCGTTCAGGATTCCCGGATTGGTTCGTTCGGCAGGCGTCATCGAATAAATGATAGCTTCGATGCTTTTGAAAGCGTCGTCGTCGATATCCAAATCTTTAATGGCTTTTCCTACGCCCGGAATCATCGACGCCAAATCTTTCAGGTTCCCCATCTTTTTGATTTGGTGGATTTGCGAAAGAAAGTCGTTGAAATCGAATTGATTTTTTGCGATTTTCTTTTGCAGGCGACGGGCTTCTTCTTCGTCGTATTGTTCCTGCGCTTTTTCTACCAGCGAAACGATGTCGCCCATACCGAGAATCCTGTCCGCCATACGAGTGGGATGGAAAGGATCAATGGCTTCCATTTTTTCGCCGGTACCTACAAACTTGATCGGTTTATTAACAACAGTACGGATGGAAAGTGCAGCTCCACCACGGGTATCCCCGTCTAATTTGGTAAGCACAACTCCCTGAAAATCCAAACGATCATTGAACTCTTTGGCTGTATTGACGGCATCCTGACCGGTCATGGCATCTACGACAAACAAAACTTCATCCGGTTTTACAGCTGCTTTGATGGCCGCAATTTCGTTCATCATTTGCTCGTCAATTGCCAAACGGCCGGCAGTGTCAATAATCACTACGTCATTACCTGATTGTTTGGCTTGTTTGATGGCGTTTTGGGCGATTTGAACGGGATTTTTGTTCTCCGGTTCGGAATAAACCGGCACGCCGATTTGTTCGCCGAGGACTTTCAATTGTTCGATTGCCGCCGGACGGTAAATATCGTCTGCAACCAGCAAAGGATGTTTGCCTTTTTTGTCCTTTAACATTTTTGCCAACTTGCCGGAAAAAGTTGTTTTACCGGAGCCTTGCAAACCGGACATTAGAATAATGGAGGGATTATTTTTCAGATTGATATCGGCCGTTTCACCACCCATCAGAGCCGTCAATTCGTCGTGGACGATTTTCACCATCAACTGACTTGGTTTGACTGCTGTCAACACGTTTTGACCCAGCGCTTTTTCCTTGATGGAATCAGTAAATGTTTTAGCTACTTTGTAGTTAACGTCTGCGTCTAACAATGCTTTACGGATATCTTTCAGGGTTTCCGCCACATTGATTTCGGTGATTTTGCCTTCACCTTTTAATAACTTAAATGACCTGTCAAGCCTGTCGCTTAGATTTTCAAACATAATTTTTGAAATTGAATGTAAAATAAGGGTACAAAAATACAACAAAAGACGGAGATTTTCAAATTAAAAATTAAATCGCAGTTAATCCAGCATCATATTGATGTAAAGCGCCGGAATCTCCGGCTTATCATCATTCAACCGCTTAATCATTCCCCGTTTTCCAACCAGGTCATCGAAACTGTTCAAAACCAAAATTTCTTTTTGAGAGTAATAATCGCAGATGATTTTCAAAAACAAGTTTCTGACTTTTTGCTCTTGAAAAAAAAATTCTTTAATCACGATGCAATTTTCTTCTTTTATGGTAAAGGCGATTCCCTGCTCATCGGCAAATAAAACACCGTTTTCATCGAAAAAATCTCGAAGGATTTGTTTGAATTGTTCTTCGGTTTTTAGTACGGCGTGAGGGATTTTCGACAGGAAACGATGGTATATTTGATACAGAGCGGTTGCATCCGAAATAGAATGATAATCAATCGGATTGTCCGGATTTTTGTCCTCACGATGATATTCATTCTCCATACGAACTGCTTCGGTAACTTTATACCCGAATTTCCCGTAAAAATCGAACAGCCACTTTTCCTGCGGAATCAAAAAAGTATAGTCAAAACCTCGTTCCCGCATAAGATCGAAAGCAAAGAGTAATAGCTCTCTCATAAAACGTCTCCGTTGGAAATCCGGATGAGTCATCGCTCCGGAGATATAGCCGGCATGGAAGACTTCCGCACCGCTTTTCAAAGGATAGGGAATCATCTGCAAGGCAGCTGCGGGTTTTTCGTTTTCCAGATAGACGAGTGTTTCATCGTTTTTATACACTTCGTTGAAGTAAAATTCGATGAAATTATTCGCATCTTTAGGAAAACAAAGTTTCCACATCTCTTTCAGAGCCGGTTTGTATTTATCTTTTCCCAATGAAATCATAGTTCGTTTTTTTTGCGGACAGAGCCTTTTTCGAGAAGTATGGCCGGGTGATAAGACAATTTCGCTTTGCGAAGCGATTCCAATCCCAAATCTTCTTCCCGGTTGATATACGGATAATCAGCGCAATTGTGTTCGGCAAATTGCTGATTGATCATGGTAAATCCGCCGTCTATTTCATACAGACTTTTTTCGGCATGAATTCCGAAAGTGTCTTTTCCCAATGGTTGACCATAAGAATAGGCCAGTATTTCTCCATTGACCCGCAGAGCGCCGCCGATTAATCCCAATTGTTCAAAATGGTCGAAAGCTCTGTGAGTAGCAATACATTCTTGTACCAGAGATGATTCGCTATTGCAACCGCCGTTTTCGGCGCACCAACGCCTGTATAGTTTCAGGCAGTCGGGAATAATTTCTCCGGTTATCGGAAGATACTCCCAGGAGTAAGTTCGTTTGAATTTGTTGATATGGTTGCGTTTCGGTTGGTATTTTTTTCCTACAAGTGAGATTAAATCTTCGGATGAATAAATATATTCATACCAACTTCGGTCTTTTTTGTAAATAAATTCTCCGGGCATGTTTTTTTCGATTAAATCGAACATTTCTTGAGTTACGGCAAATATCCGCAGCGGAATTTCCCGTTCCTGAGCGTCTAAATCCAATCGTTCGATGGCTTTTTTCAAGTCGCCTTCGCCAACCGGGAAAAGATAACCGGGATGACCCTGCGTTTTAAAGTGCAAAAACAGGAAATCGTCCTCAATGGTGAAAGTCGTATTGTAGGAATTTTGCCAGCAGAAGATGTTAGAAAAGGAAAAATCACAATTTCTAAAGTCTGTTTTATCAAAAAAATTTTGTATCGCCTCTTTATCGTTAATTGTCACAGGTTTGAAATCAAGCATGTTTTATTATTATGTCGTTATTTTTAGTTTACAAAGGTACAATTATTCCCTTATTACCACACAAGAAATCTTGGATATTATTAAAGAGGAAAGAGAAGTTTTTTAGAAAGAAATACTATTCATTATTTTAAACAACTCCTCCACCGTTTCCGCCCGCAGCATCGCGACTTTGGTAGGTTTAAAATCAGGAATTCCTTTGAACAGCGGGCTTACGGCGATATGCCTCCGGCTGTGCAAAATTCCCCGCCGCTCATCGAGCCGTTCGACACTTTGTAAAACTTGTTTCTTCAAAATATTCAAATACGTTTCAAAAGACTCTTTCTCCGGTATTTTTCCTGTCTTCAAATAATCTTTTATTTCCTTGAAAATCCAAGGACAACCAATGCTCGCACGCCCAACCATCACCGCATCAACCCCGTAGTTGTCAAAAACTTCCTTGCATTTTTCCGGCGAAGTGATATCTCCGTTGCCAATAATGGGAATGTGCATCCGCGGATTGTTTTTCACAGCGCCGATAAGTGTCCAATCCGCCTCGCCGGTGTACATCTGCGCACGGGTGCGGCCGTGGATGGTGAGCGCGGCAATCCCGCAATCCTGCAATTTTTCGGCCAAATCGACAATAATTTTCGAATCATTATCCCACCCGAGACGGGTTTTTACCGTAACGGGAATATGAACAGCTTTGACCACTTCGCGAGTGATGGCCAACATCTGTTCGGGATTGCGCAACATGCCGGCGCCGGCGCCTTTTCCCGCAACTTTTTTCACCGGACAGCCGAAATTCAAATCCAAAATATCCGGTTCGGCCGATTCACAAATCCGGGCAGCCTCGACCATCGGCTCGATTTCCCGTCCGTAAATCTGCATGGCAACCGGCCGTTCTTCCGCCGAAACTTCCAATTTGGCTTTGGTCTTATTGACGTGGCGAATCAAAGCATCGCTCGAAATAAATTCCGTGTAAACCATATCTGCTCCGAAATCTTTACACAAAAGCCGGAAAGAAATATCGGTGACGTCTTCCATCGGCGCCAGAAATACCGGATATTGAGCAAATTGTATATTGCCTATTTGCATGGTTCTTTTGTATTTTCAAAAATGAATGCAAAGATAACAATAAATACGACTCCTAAATTTGAAATACTAAAGGAAATTTGGAAATTGCAAGGTTTTCATGTACTTTTGTTGTGATATTAATCTGTAAAATAAAACAAAAAATCATGGTACACACGGTTTATTTAGATGATGCAACAATTAATGGAAGAAAGATGCTGAAAGAATTGCGCCGTTATAAGAAAGGTATTCAATTTGACAGTTCTTCAATGAAAAATATTGTCCCTGAAGGATATATGACAGGGGAAGAATTCAGAAAACGTGCTATTACCAAAGTTAATATATTCTGCGATAAAAATGGTATATTATAGTGCACAAGCTGAAGCCGACTTGGACGACATTTTAGATGGGTTGCTGAATTGGGCAAAATTTACATTGACACGTGAATTTTGCTACAATTATATTGCTGAATAATATATTTGTAAATAAAATAATCAGTAATCATTTGACGGTTTCCTGATCTCTAAATAATTATTTTCTTGAAAGATATTCACCAATATGAAATCATGGCGCCGGTAGGTTCTTACGAATCACTGGCAGCCGCTATCCGGGCCGGCGCCGATTCCGTCTATTTCGGCATTGCAGGACTTAATATGCGTTCTCATTCGGCCAACAATTTTACGATTGCCGATTTGCACCGGATTGCAAAAACTGCCGCCAAGCATCATATCCAATCCTATTTGACGGTAAATACCATCGTTTACGACAATGATACGGAACAAATGCGCGAGATTATCAACGCTGCCAAAACAGCCGGAGTTTCCGCAATTATTGCCGCCGATGTCGCTGCAATGACTTATGCGCGAAGTATCGGCGTGGAAGTTCATCTCTCTACTCAACTGAATATCACCAACATAGAAGCTTTGAAGTTTTATGCGCAATTTGCCGATGTTGTGGTTTTGGCGCGGGAATTGAATCTCGAACAAGTCAAAGTGATTCATGAGCAGATTGTCGCTCAAAACGTCAAAGGGCCTTCGGGAAAATTGATTCGTATTGAAATGTTCTGTCACGGCGCGTTGTGCATGGCCGTTTCCGGGAAATGTTACTTGAGTCTGCATGAAATGAATGCCTCGGCCAATCGCGGGGAATGTAACCAGATTTGCCGCCGGAGCTATTTGGTAAAAGATCAAGAGTCAGACATTGAACTGGCAATTGAAAACCAATACATTATGTCTCCGAAGGACTTGAAAACCATTCATTTCCTCAATAAGATTCTGGATGCAGGCGTTCAGGTTTTGAAAATTGAAGGACGCGCCAGAGGACCGGAATATGTGAAAACGGTGACCGAATGTTACAAAGAAGCCGTCCGCGCTTATTGCGACGGTTCATATTCCGAAGAAAAGATTGCCGCTTGGGATTCCCGTTTGGTAAAGGTTTTCAATCGCGGATTTTGGGATGGCTATTATTTGGGACAACGGCTCGGCGAATGGAACGACCGGTACGGCAATAAAGCGACCGAGAGAAAATTGTATGTCGGAAAAGTCCTCAAATATTTTTCAAAATTAGGCGTTGCCGAGTTTTTAATTGAAACACAATCACTGTCTATCGGCGACAAGGTATTGATAACCGGACCGACCACCGGCGCGCAAACTTTTGCAGCCGAAGATATCCGTGTGGACTTAAAACCAACCGAAACGGCAAAAAAAGGCGAACGTTTTTCGATGAAAACGCCGGAAAAAGTCCGGCCTTCTGATAAATTATATAAAATGATTACAGAAAACGATGGCAAAAAAAGTTTTTGAAATAGAAATGAAAGTGCGTGATTACGAATGCGACACGCAAGGAATTGTAAACAATGCCAATTATTTACATTACACGGAAGTTACCCGTCACGAATTCATGGAAAGTCTGGGGGTTTCGTTCTATGAATGTCATGAAGCGGGAATCGATCCGGTTGTGGCTCGAGCAGACCTTCATTACAAAACTTCTCTGAAAGGCAGCGATTTGTTTCTATCTTCTTTAATGGTAGAGAAAAAAGGGGCAAAACTGATTTTCCACCAAACCATTCGCCGTAAAACCGACAACGCCGTTTGTTGCAACGCCCACATAGAAGTCGCTATTTTGGTAAATGGGAAATTGTCGCGAGGTGATTATTTTGACGAAAAAATGAAAGATTATTTATAAAACGCCTCATTTAAATATTTTTTCTACTACCGCGCCGTTTGCCAATTGAATTTTCATGATATAAATCCCTCTATCCCAATGGCTGGTAGAAATTCGATGCACATTGTTTTGCCCGGATAACAGATAATGCTCAAACAATTTTCCGGAAATATCATACACGTCAACAGAATGGATATTTGCGACAGCCCGGATATTCACTTCTCCTTTGAGCGGATTCGGAAAAATGTTCACATTTTTCCCGGAAAATGCCGGCGGAAAAATACTATTTGCCGAATTTTTCGCTTTAACGAATTTAGAAAGCAACCGAATGTAAGCGATTTGGTAAGCGCCCATAGGTTCCGTGATTTCCCAAGAATTCAGCGGCCAATTGGTATTAAAATCCTTATACATCTTAGCGGCCGGCTGGTTAACCGGAACTTCTTCGGAACGGCACATCGCATTATTGGCCGACGAACCGCAACCGCTCGGACAACAACCATCCCATTTGTAATAGGCATTGGCCCCTCCGGCCAGATAACCCGGCGCCGGGCCGGGAGTTGTTTCCGTTACTTTGTTCCATTTCGCGCTGTTATGGTCAAACCAAGTATGATAAAGTTCCGTCAAACTTCGGGAAGCGCCATAACGGTTCATGTTTGTCAAGTAAACCAATCCCATGGGATTGACTCCATGAATGTAATGCAGATAATCTTCTGCCGTCGAACGGTACAAATCGTTTTTATCCGGTTCAAGGGATTTTTTCGCCAACAAATAAAAAGTAACGCCATAATCCGATTTATATTTGTTGGAACCCCAATTGTAGTCTTCGATAAACGAGCGGTAGCCGTCTTGGCCGATTCTACCGGCAAAATCTACCGGTTCATTGAATCCGGTTTTCAAAGCATTGATAATCAATGTTTTTATGGATTTTGTCCCGCCATCCATCGTCAGATAATAGAGGAACATCATCTGGTCGTCTGCCCAATATTGGCTGACATAATTCGTCCATATAAATAAAGGCAACTGTCTGATATTTCCCTCAAAAATAGACAAATACGATTTTTCACCGGTTAATTCATAGAGATATAATGCCGCAGTCAAGCGAACAGTCAATCGGCGGTAACTTTCATCCACTTCCTGATTGCCTGCCCCCAAACCTTGCGAACCGTTGGCGGAAATATTATTATGAAACAATACATTGGGATTCGCTTCCGCCCAATTCCACGCTTTCAGCGCCGCCGTTTGAAGCTGTTCGGCATAATCGTTCATTCCTATTTGTTTATAAACTTTACTGCCTAAGGCAAAGGCTTTTGCCGCCGACCAGGAGGCTAAGGTAGTAGCCGGTCCGTAATAACTGGCTCCGGTAGCTGCCGAAGGCGGAGAACCGGCAGCTAAACCCACGATACTCAATACGGAACCATTGGATTCCTGCATCCGGAGCAGCCAATCCATACCCCATTTGGCTTCATCCAATAAGTCTGGAATAGCATTGCCCGATTCCGGAATATTGTAATCATCCGTCCATACATCCGGATTCTCCAGATAGCAATGCATCATTGCCTCAATATAATTGCAAGCCCAAACCGTGTATTTATTATAATCGCCCGCATCAAACCAGCCGCCGTGCAAATCCCGTTCGGTAGCCGCATCGTTTTTCCGGTTGTAGAGCCGGCAATTTTTATCCTGTCCCGTACCTACATGGCTGGCTTTATCCGCCCAGGCTTCTCCGGCAAAACGCGCTTCTTTTTCACAACCGGCCCGTTGATAAAAAAACATCCGTACCGCCTGTTTCAATACCTCATTATACACATCTTCCCGAATAACAAAAGGATAAGAACGGAGTTGATTGGCCTCATCCAGAATATAATATTCACCCGGAACAGTAAGCGACGTAAAGTCGAACCAACTGATTTTATCTCCGGAAGGCGTATCGGTAGCTCCGTTTCCGTTATTGAATAAAGTCAAGCCAGATTCATAAACCGCCCGGCCTGATGCAACCGCTATCACTTTGTAAACAGCGCCCGGCGTAAATGACGAAGGACTGTCGAAACCGGTTTGCGGTTGCCGGATAACCGCTGTTTTTTGCGCATCCGGACAATAACCGAATTGGTCAATAACAATAAAAGGAGAAACGTTTTGTCCCTGCAACGTAAAAAATGCGAAAACTAAAAAGAGGGTTGAGCATAGTCTTGATGCGGGCATACAATTATAAATTTAATTATTTATGACAACAAAGTTACAAAAACTTTTCAGTTTCATTGTAATTTTCAACTTTTTACTTTAGCTTTGTACTGTAATTTTTTTAATCAATTCTTTACATTTATGTCTGGCCGGAACTTAATATATCAAATCGGGATAACCCTTGTAAAAGGAATCGGCAATATTATTGCCAAACAAATCATTAACAATCTGGATGATATTTCTTTGGTATTTACAGAGAAAAAACATTTGCTCGAACGAATTCCGGGTTTGTCCAGGCGAATTATAGACGAAATTCACAATCCGGAAGTTTTGAAAAGAGCGGAACAAGAAATCCTTTTCATCGAAAAAAACAAGATTACCCCGCTATTTATCACAGATTCTTCCTATCCCAAACGCTTGCAGGAATGTATAGATTCTCCCGTCATGCTTTATTTTCGCGGCAATGTCGATTTGAATGTTCCGAAAATTATCAGTATTGTCGGTACTCGAAACGCTTCGGCTTACGGACGGGACATGACCGACCAATTGCTTCACGATATCAAAGCGAAATTTCCGGACATGCTTATTGTCAGCGGATTGGCTTACGGGATTGACATCATCGCACATCGCGCGGCGCTAAGAGAAAATCTGGCGACCATTGGCGTTTTGGCACATGGTTTAGACCGCATTTATCCGGCTGTTCACCGGAATACAGCGGTAGAAATGTTAAATAACGGCGGATTATTGACCGATTTCATGAGCGAAACCAATCCCGACCGGCAGAATTTTGTAAAACGAAATCGCATCATTGCCGGAATTGCCGATTGTACCGTTGTCGTCGAATCGGCCGAAAAAGGCGGCGCCTTGATCACTGCGAATATTGCCGATTCATACAACCGTGACCTGTTCGCTTATCCGGGTAAAGTCGGCGACCGTTATTCCGAGGGATGCAATTCGCTTATCAAATTCAGGAAAGCGGCCTTAGTCACTTCCGCCCAGGATGTTTTCAGGGAAATGAATTGGGACGTTCAAACCCAAACCGCCATCCGGCAAACCGTTCAACGCAATCTCTTTATAGACTTGAATCCGGAAGAAAAAACGATAACCGACTTGCTTTCAAAAGCAGAAAATATGCAATTAAATGTCCTGGCTATTGAATTGAATTGGCCGGTCAGTAAACTGTCGAGCGTGTTGTTTGAGTTGGAAATGAAAGGGGTTGTCCGTTGCAAGCCCGGAGGCGTTTATACATTGATATAACCCGTGATTATAAAAAAATTTATAAATTCATAGGTAATCTCAATTATTTCATGTAAATTTGCAGCCGCTTTAGTTAAAAAAACATTCTGCTTAGCTCATGAAACGAAACATTCTATTTATTGCTTGTTTACTGATTTATCAAACGTTATTCTCTCAGGAGAACGATAGTATTTATTCAAAAGAAGAAAAAGAATATACATTTTCGGCAAACCAACTGATTGTCCCCGGCTCTTTAATCGCGCTCGGTTCGTTCGGCTTAACGAACGGTTATCTGAAATCCGTCAATGAAGACATCAAGGATGAATTGGCTAAATACCGGACGAAACCCATTCTTATCGACGATTATATCCAATATGCTCCGGTAGTTTCCGTATATGGGCTGAGTTTGCTGGGCGCAGAGGCAAGACACGACTATATCGACCGAACCTTGGTTGTAGCAACTTCTTACCTGGCAATGGGAATTATGGTAAATTCCCTTAAATACACTGTCCGTCAACCACGTCCGGATTCGAACGCTCCGACGTCTTTTCAGTCCGGTCATACAGCTACGGCTTTCATGGGCGCCGAATTGGTGCGGATTGAATACGGAAAAACGTCGCCGGTCTATCCGGCTTTGGCTTATGCAACGGCTTTTGGTGTCGGATTCCTGCGTGTATATAACGAAAGGCACTGGACTAATGATGTGATTGCCGGCGCAGGATTCGGTATTTTAAGCGCACGGATAGGTTATTGGTTGCTGCCTGTGAACCGGAAAATTTTCCGTCCGGACAAATCAAATAAAAACGGCGTTTCGCAAACCGCAATCATGCCTTATTATACCGGACAACAAGCCGGAATTGCATTATCACACAACTTTTAAGAGTTACAAATTTTAACTTTCAAGAAAAAGTTGTACGTTTGCACTTTTAATTTCCATCGTTATGAACGGAACATTCGTTTTCATCCTGATTTTGCTTTATTTCGGAGTACTATTTGCCATTTCTTGGTTCACAGGAAAAAAGCATTCCGAAAATGCCGCTTTTTTTCTCGGAAACAGAAAATCGCCGTGGTATATCGTCGCTTTCGGGATGATTGGCTCTTCGCTATCGGGCATAACTTTTGTGTCCGTTCCGGGAATGGTTGGGAAATTCGACATGGCTTATATGCAAATGGTCGTGGGATTTTTGTTGGGATATGCAGTAATTGCATTTGTTCTTTTACCGGTTTACTATAAACTAAATGTCACCAGCATTTATACCTATTTGGATAATCGAATCGGACGAAATGCCTACAAGACCGGAGCCGGTTTTTTTATTCTGTCGCGGACTGTCGGGGCGGCTGCGCGACTTTATGTAGCAGTACTCATTCTCCAAACTTATGTTTTCGACGCTTGGCATGTTCCTTTCACGCTTACTGCCGCCGGATTTTTGTTGATGATTTGGTTATATACCCACAAAAGCGGAATCAAGACGATTATTTGGACAGATTTGTTGCAAACTTTCTTCCTGATTGCTGCTTTAATTATTATCATTTGGCAAGTTGCGAAAGGATTAAACCTCGATTTCACCGGAATTGTTAACTTGGTGAAAGAGAGTCCGCACTCACGCATCTTCGTTTTCGATGATTGGTATTCGCAACAAAACTTTTTCAAGCAATTTTTCGGCGGAATGTTCGTAACAATCGCCATGACGGGAATTGACCAGGAAATGATGCAGAAAAATCTTTCATGCAAAAACCTGCGCGAAGCTCAAAAAAACGTTTGTACTTACAGCTTCTTTTTTATTCCGGTTAATTTTCTGTTTCTCTGTTTGGGAATATTAGCGCTTAATTATGCCTCAATCAATCACATCACACTACCGGAAATGGGTGATGATATTCTTCCGGCGCTGATTTCAAACGGTTATTTCGGAGTCGCTGCAATTATCTTTTTTACCATCGGAATTATTGCGGTAACCTTTGCCAGCGCCGATTCGGCGCTGACGGGATTGACCACTTCTGTTTGCGTGGATTTTCTGGAGATTGATAAACAGGATGAGAAAAAAGCGCGCAAAATCCGTTTGAGCGTACATTTGGCGATTTCGCTCGCTTTCATCGGAATCATGTTGCTTTTCAAAGCCATTAACAATACCAGTGTAATCGACGCCCTTTACAAGATTGTCTCTTACACATACGGACCTTTGTTGGGCTTATTTGCATTCGGAATCCTGTTCAAAACCAGGACTTGCGACAAAGTCGTCCCGTACATTTGTATCCTATCCCCCGTCCTCTGTTTTGCAGGAAATTTATTTTTGAAAGCGATGATCGGCTATCAGTTCGGCTATGAGTTGTTGATTGTAAACGCGGCTTTGGTAATGATTGGGTTGATTGTTTTCAGGAAAATCTAAATGATTTCATTTGTTGTTCCGCTTTTTGCGAATTCGCTTCATCCGGAGCCACAATAAAATAAAGGCAAGCATTCTTGCCTTTAATCTCCGGATTACCTGTGGCGTTAAACCAATGTGGATACCATCTGCTTCCAAAGCGTTAATACATTCCATGGCAGCTTTTTATTATCAGTCAAACATCATTTTTATTTCCGCAATGGAAACTCCCAGTAATTTTTCCGCAATCGGACTCAGGCCGGTTTCTTCTCCGATAAAATGATATACCGAATGTTTATGCGAAAGAGATTGTGCCGGTTGCAGAAATGCTGCTGGAGAAACGCTTTCCAATTCAAGGAAAGGACCCATGATACTTCCGTCTTCCAATGGTCCGTCGTTATAGGCATTCATGGCATCGCCCGTCAAAGCGTTTTTTTCGGGATTCCATTCTTGATTCAGATAGACAGCATCTTTATCCACATTGAAAGTAACTATTGTAAGCCGCTGAGCATCAGGGTCGTAATTTCCGGCAATCGCGCGGGTACGTTTTACGTTCAATCCCAATTTACTGCGATATTTACCATCGGTTTTGAGATAAATAACATTGTCTTTAATTTTCAAACGGTCGGAAGGAATTTCCCCAAAATAATCGGAAGTGACAATTTTTCCCAACCGGCTTTCATTTCCTTCATTGTAGGGAATAATTGTTACTGCACGAGGAGCCGGAATAAACATATCCAACATCCAGATACAAATCGTTCCGGTTTTTTCCGTCCATTCAAAATCGTTCCGGTTGGTAATAATATTTTCGGTTGAGTAGGCAACGGCTTTTACTTCCGGTTTCACTTCAATACCCAGTTTGGACCGGATTTCGGCGGTTTCAATCAGTGAAATATTCCGGTTTACCTGTAGCTTCAAATGAGTTCCTACATAATTTGCGACTTCCATTTCTTTTTTCAGAGAAATACTTTGCCGACTTGTTTCGACGGTTTCCCAAGGTTCAGTGTCAATCGGGGCAGGTGTATGCCAATTGGCATATACTTGTTCCGTTGCCGGTTGAAAGTAAATGGAATACTTTCCTCCTTCGGGACCCAACCAAAAGCGATTTTCTCCGCCATAACCGTTCATGTGTTCGTCGATTACTTTAGAATCCAATGCTTTATAATTGACAAAACCCAGACTTTTTCCTTCTAATCCGGCCGCAGAACTTGTAAATACTTTTGCCTGGTATTTGGGCGAAACAATTACCTGTGCCTGTTCGTCAAGACTACTTAAAATAATGACACTGTCTTTCTCCGATAAATACTTTAAGTCGTAACCGAATGTTCCTTTTTCAAACACATTCATATTTGTTTCCTTTCCCGAAACAATACATTTCTTGACCGGGATTGAACCGTATTTGACGGAAAGAAATGGTTTCCCATTCTTTAAGCCGGCATTTCCGAATCCCCTGTTGGTAGAAAGAAAAGAAGTAAAGTTATTTCCTACCCGCGAATTGATATAAAGGATACCTTCCACTGCATCATAACGGATCCCCGTTAAACCTTCCAACAGTCCATAGGAAGACATGGCACGGGCGTACCATGCGCCACATTCGTATTCATTGAACGGATTCCGGATGTGTCCGTCGTAACGCCGGCGAACTGTCTTCACAATGTCTAAACCTTTTTCTACTTCTCCTTCAAACATCAAATGCGATGCAACCTGATATTCAATGCCTGTCCACACTTCGTCGCTATATACAAAGGGCAATTGCAGTTTGCCGTCATGGGGCCATGAGCATAACAGCAAACCACCGTCATTGCCTAATGCAAAAGTCGGACGTTGCGGATTGGCATGATTTCTCAGGTCTTTTTTAAGATTGTATTGATGAACAGATTTCAAATGGCTGCTTATTTTCTCCTCATCAATCACTTCGTTCATGCCGCAAACCAATGACATCCAAGAACCTAAAATACCGTCCGACAAACAACCCACTCCGTATTGATATTTCGGCCCTTCCTTTTCCAATATGGCAACGGCTTCGGGCGTATATTGGGAATGGAATGATAAAGCCTTTGTCGGATCGGGAGCATTCAAATCTTTCCAACGGATATCCTGAATAAAATATTCACCGTTGTACAACTTTTTTTCCATGTACTCTTTACTCTTTGCCATGAGTATTTCATAACGGCTTGCATCTTCACCCAACGCTTTACCCATCAGCGTAATCGCCTGCAAAGCGCCGGTATAGAAACTTGTACACATACCGTCGGGTCCCCAAAATTCGATATCGTAGGTATTGTGGTGCGGCTCTTCCAAAGCGCCGGTCTCACGCGGATCCCAGACGCCGATACAGTAATCCATGCTTTGTTTGACAGCGGGATACAATTTCCTAAGCCATTCGTTATCGCCATAAATCCGCCAGTCGCGATACACTTTCATAATGCCGCCCAATTGTCCGTCGGACGCAGCATGAAAATCGTGGTGAACGGGACGTATCGGCAAATTCGTACGAAAAGCCTGATGTCCCCGGCTATCCTGGCTGATTAAAAATTCGGATTCCCTCAACGACCTTTCCATATTCGGGAAAAGATGCGGAACGGCTTGTGCATAGTTCCACACGTGTGTACATGAGCCATGACAACTTCCCCATGTATCGCCGCTGCCTTCCCAGTTCCACATTCGTCCGTCGTATTGACGGAAAACAGTCGTTGACTTCAGAATGGTTAAATTGGCGGCAACCGCTTCCAATACTTCGGGTGGAAGCGTGCTGTTATAGAAAGCATCCGTAAATAATTCGGATTTTTTCCGCAAGTCTGCATAATTCGTTTTCCAATAATCACTGACTTCCTTTATGGATTTAAACTTATTGCTATACCAGGGACGATAAAACGGAGAGCCGGCTTCGCTTAGATAAACTTCGTCCGATTTTCCGGCGTCCGGATTATAGCTCGGCAAATCTTCTTTGGATTTGGGATCCGGTCCTATTCTTAAATTGGAATACGGAACATACCAAGCCATATACAAAGTGACGGTTTTCTCTTCTTTTGGGCCTAATTTGAAAGGCACAAACAGCGAGCCTCCGGGCGCCCCAGGCTCAAAACCTTTTTCAGGCATTTTCCCTGTGGCGACTTCATTCCATCGAATCGTCAAAGGGTCAAACCAACCGCCGCGAAACCACAAACGATCGACTTTGGTTTGCGGATCGTCGGTAAATGCCGCAAATTCACCTTGGTGGAAAGGCTCATTTTCCGTACCTGTCTGCGAAAGGATAAACCCATTGCCGATCGGTTCTACCGAAGATGAACCTTTTCCATGTACATACATGAAATTCCGGGAGCTATACGAGAAAATAGCTTCAATGGTATTGGAACTTGTATTTTTGAAAGTGTATTCAATTGCTCCTACCGGCAATCCTGAATTGTCTTCATCGGTCGGGATAAAAGGATTCCATGCTTTCAACGTTACATCCAAAGGTATGTCATTGTCTTTCAGTTTAATTTCCGCAAAAGGAAAATGTACCGAAAAAGTTGCTTCCTTAAAACGAGGCAATCCCCAAGTGGTGCCGCCGTTTCCCAGCGAAGAACCTCCCATCCCGAATTTTTTCCAGTCCGGAATCGTTTTTTCCAGAATCTTAGTACCGTTTTCCAAGCCTTTCACGTGAATAGCGGCAAACATACAGGGTTCGTGAAACAGTTCCGGATGATGCCGCAACGACATGTGGGAAATAGCGCCTGTACCTTCCACACAGAACATGCCTGTACCTAATCCACCGATAGGAAACGCAATACGATTCAGATATTCATCTTTGTATGTACTGTTGAAATCCCTTCCGGCTTCTTTTTTATTATTGGCAGTGCAAGCGTTAAAAATGATACTTGCTGTCAACAAAATATAATACAACTTTTTCATGTGTAATTAATTTGTTTTTTTATGGTCACATGGAACCCGCAACAATTTCATGCTCTTTGGTGCAACTTTTGCATGCGGGTTTCATGATATAGTAAATTAAGGTGCTTAATTTACTTCCAATGCTTCCCAAGCCGGAAGTTTCGGGAACTTGTTGTGCGGTTCCGTCTGATACCAGAACACCGTAGAGGCAATGTCCGATTGTTGAGGCAGATAACGCCCCCCATGCCGCCAACCCAAATCTTGAATGGTAACCCGCAAATCTTTTTCAAATCGTACCGGGTCGTTAATGTGCCAGCGATAAAGGCCAAAACGTTGTTGCGAGCGATAGGTACCGTCAGGACGGATTACCTGGTGCAAACCGGCGTATGGCGTATAAAATTCCTTGTACTGCCCCTCCCTGTCGAAATTGTAAGATCCGCAAAAATAATCTTCCGTACCGGTGCCACAAATCGTTGGGAATTTGGAATCGCCATCCATGAAGAACTTGATTTCGCCTTCGCCCCACCAGCCGTTATTATTAACGCCCCAAGCCAGGTAAACGCCTACGTAATGTCCTTTTCCTTTGATATTATCCACAATCGTATAATCGGAAGTTGTATTCGGGTTGCTACGTCGCCATTGAGCATGAAAATAAGCGGCATCTTGTGGAACCTCCGTCAAAGTATAGTCCACTTGGTAATACAAAGTCATCGCATCCTGGTCGTTGATGTTTTCCATGGTAATTTTACATTTTTTGCGGAAAGGCATCGTCCAATAACAGTTAAAGGCGCTACCCGGATTCACGCAGACCGGCAAAGACGACAGCGGTGCATAAACACCCCAGCCCATTCCAAAGAAATCACCTACCGGACATTCTATCGACGGCTCTTTTTCGTCGTCCCAATAAAAGCGGATAATAGAAAAACGCCAGTTTCCGGTCGGCGTCATCCAAATGTGCTGAATCGCCCCCGGACCTTCCATTTCGGCAATCGTAACCGTTTCTTTGGAATTAATCCGGATATACGGATTCACTTTCCATCCCTGACCCAAATCGCGGGCAGCATGAGAAGCATTCGCGACATTGCGCAGATCTTTGTCCTTTAAATCCGCCATGCCTCCTTTTCCTTTTTCCCCTGTAAAATTTTCGGGACTGATAGAACGTGTTTTTGCATTGGATAAACGGTAAAGATTTCCTATCGAATTATCCAAACCGTTGTAGCTTTGTGAAAAAGCTCCTGTCGAAATCATTAATGATACGATAAAAATACAAATGTGTTTCATGTGATTAATTTTATTACATTAAACGTTTAACTTTGAGAGATAAAAATATCAATCACTAATAATCAAAGAAGTTTGCAACTCTTTGATTGTGATTTTATTCGTTTGCCGTTTCATTTGTTCAACCAACAACTTAACAGCATCTGTCCCCATTTCGGAAATCGGTTGTTGAATGTACGGAATATGCACAGGCATAAAATCAAAAGCGTCGCTCTTGTCGAAGCACACCACTTTAAGCTCTTCATGCAATTTGATATTCAAATTCATTAGATATTTAATTCCTTGCATGGATAAAGTATTGGTAGCAAAAAAAATACCATCTACCTGATTTTCAATTGACAATAGACCATCTATAGCAATCGTTATATCATTCAAAAGAAAAGAATAATTTACTTTTTTTATCAAAGAAGGATTATACAAACCGCAGCTTTCAAGCTCGTCGATATAACCTTTTTTCCGGTCGAGCATGTGTTGCAAACCATTATTATAAATAATCAGTCCGATTTTTTTACAACCCCGTTCTATCAAATTCCGAACGGCCTTTTTGGAGGCATTGTAGTTATCGACTGTGACCGAACTCACCTTGAGTTTCGGAAAATAGCGGTCAACCAAAACCAATGGGAAATTACGTTCTACCAGATTTTGTATAAACGGCTCTCCATGTTCCGTAGGCACAATAATAAAACCATCTACTGATTTGTTTTTCAGCACATTAATTATTTTTTCCATTTTGAGGTCGCTCTCGTTCGTATTGGTAATAATCACGCTATATCCGAGTTTTTCGGCTTGTTCCTGAATGTGGAAAGCCAGATTCGCAAAAAATAGATTGGAAATATCCGCGATGATCAAACCGATGGTATTTGAAACACCGCTACGAAGCCCACGCGCCAAATTATTCGGCTCGTAATTCATTTCTCTCGCTTTTTGACGAATTTTCTCAGCTATTTCTTTTCCTACACGCCCGTCTTTATCTTTTCCGTTGAGTACCAACGAAATAGTTGCTGTCGAAACGCCTAATTCATGAGCAATATCTTTTATAGAAACACGATTCATTTTTATACTTTCTTACAAATATTGCGCAAAGATAAGTAATTAAACGTTTAATCAACCAATCAAAACTATGTTTTATAACATATCTTGTGTTTTTATAATAAATAAGCTGTTTTTTCGTTCAAAAAGACAGAAAAAATAACATAGAATATGAATTTGGAACTGCTGACAAAAAACGTCGTCGATATAGCCATAGAAGCCGGTCTGTTTTTGAAAGAGCAAAGAAAACAGTTTAGAATAAACGAAGTTGTTGAAAAAAACAATTACGATTATGTTTCTTATGTGGACAGGGAAACAGAAATAAAAATTATCGGAAAATTGTCGGACTTATTACCGGAAGCTGGATTTATAACAGAAGAAGGTCAAGGTCATTATAACAATGAAACTTATTGTTGGATTATTGATCCATTGGATGGAACTACAAACTTTATTCACGACTATAATCCGTATTGTGTGAGTATCGCCTTGCAAAAAAAAGAAGAAATCCTGCTTGGTGTAGTATGCGAAGTTTGTTGCAATGAGTGTTTTTGGTCATGGCAAGGCGGAGGCGCTTATATGAACGGACAAAAAATAGCGACATCTTCAACAACAGAAATAAATAAGGCATTTTTAGGCTTAGGCTTACCATATAATTACAGTCAATACAAACCGTTTATTCATCCGTTATTTGCAAAATTTTACGGTACTACGAGCGGCATACGCATCAGCGGATCTGCCGCCGCCAATCTATGTTATGTAGCCGCCGGAAAATATGATTTTTGGTTTGAAGCCTTTATTAAACCTTGGGATTTTGCGGCAGGGGCATTGATTGTAAAAGAAGCGGGAGGAATGGTATCTGGATTTAACGGTTGCATGGATTTTATGAAAGGACACCATATTGTGGCGTCAAGTAATGTACATTTACATCAAAAGATATTGGAAATATTAGCGGATTCGGATTCCTTACCTATGAAACCGGCATGATTAAAAATCATCCAAACTTTGATGGCCGAAAGCGTTATCGACGACCGCAGTTTGTTCGACCGGATATTATCTCCTCTGAAATTTTTATAAAAAAACATTAAGCATAAAACTATTTTTATCTGTTTGCGTACAAATCGAAAATTTTTTATACCTTTGTATGCCTTTTTGCGAAAGGTGTCGAGATAAGCACAAAAGTCCCATTTATTTAAATCTGTAATTATGTCCGAATTCAAGCTTTTTTACCGGAAGGACGATACGGTTAAAATCAGCCGTAGCATCGAATTTATCAAACAAATTCCGGAGAATGATATACTATGGATTGACTTAAACGACGTGGACGAAGCCATTGAATCCCAATTGGAAGATTTCCTGAAAATCTACATTCAGGAAGAAGAGGAAATGATTGAGATTGAAACGTCTTCCCGCTACATCGAAACGCGCGACACCTTAGTCGTAAATACCAACTTCCTGTTAGGTACTTACGATAAAAATCCGGTTTCTTTCATTATGAAAAATAATATCCTCATTTCGGTTAGAAGTGAAGATTTGAGTTCTTTCACCGAAACCATAAAGAAAATATTCGCCAATCCGCACAACTTTACGACGGGCTACCATATTTTCCTCGCACTCCTCGAAACCCGAATCGAATTCGACGCGGATATGATTGAGGAAATCACCATGGAAATCACGAACCTGAGTAATAGCATTCAGGATGCAGATGAAGATGCTTTATTGGAAATCAAGAACTTACAGGAAAAAACAATGATGTTCCGTGAAAATATCATCGACAAGCAACGCGCCGTTTCCAACATGTTGCGAAGCAGCCTTGTGCCGCACGAACTGCACGCCAAGCTGACCATCATGATCAAAGACATCAATTCCCTGCTGGAACACATCCGGTTTAGTTTCGACCGTTTGGACTACTTGCAGGATACTTTCCTCGGTTTGTTGAATATCCAACAAAACAAGATCATCAAAATTTTTACGATTATATCGGTAATTTTTATGCCTCCGACCTTAATCGCAAGCATCTACGGAATGAATTTCAAGATAATGCCCGAATTGGATTGGAAATGGGGATATCCATTTTCATTCCTGTTAATGATCCTTTGTATAGCGGCATTTCTCCTGTATTTCAAGAAAAAGAAATATTTATAAAAAAACAAATTAATCACATGAAAAAAATTATTTTTGCATTGGCAACATTGGCGATTTTATTCGTTTCCTGCGGGAAAAAAGAAACTATTTCGACGACAACAGCTTCCGGCTTGGAAGCCTCCAAGTTTGAAACAACTACAGAAGATGGAAAAACAACGCATTTATACACGATGAAAAATGCAAACGGCATGGAAGTTTGCGTTACTGACATCGGTGGCCGGATCGTTTCCATCTGGGTTCCCGACAAATCGGGTAATTTCCGGGATGTTGTACTGGGTTTCGATAACATCGAATCCTATATTCCGGCTAAAACCAATTTCGGAGCCATTATCGGCCGTTACGGTAACCGGATTGCCGGCGCCAAAATGACGCTCAGCAACAGAGCTACTTACAAGCTCAATCAAAACAACGGCAAAAATACCTTGCACGGAGGATTGCATGGTTTTCACACCCGTTATTTCAATATCGAACAACCGGATAGTGTAACTTTGATTTGCAAATACTTATCCAAAAATAATGAAGAAGGTTTTCCCGGCGACATGTTAGTAACCGTAACTTATTCTCTCTCAAACGATAATGCACTCAACATCGATTATACGGCAGAAGCCAACCAATCGACTGTGGTGAATCTGACAAATCATTCCTATTTTAATTTGTCGGGTGATCCGAACAATACGATTCTTGACCACACGCTTTTCTTAGACGCCGACAATTATACGCCGACTAACGACGAGCTAATTCCGACCGGAGTCATCGCAAAAATAAAAGGTACGCCCCTGGATTTTACAACGTCGAAAGTCATTGGTGTGCAAATTGACGACACAACCTTTGAAGCTATCAAATTCGGAAAGGGCTACGATCACAATTATGTACTGAACAAACCGGGCGATATCAACAAACCGGCGGCTAAATTGGTTTGCCCAGCCACAGGAATTGCGATGGAAGTCTATACAACCGAACCGGGATTACAGGTTTACACGGGAAATTTCTTGGACGGTACGGATACCGGAAAGAAAGGAATTGTTTATAATTACAGAACCGCCATCTGTTTGGAAACGCAACATTTCCCCAATTCACCGAATATTCCGTCATTCCCGACAACGGAATTGTATCCCGACAGCATTTATCAAACAAAAACGATTTATAAATTTGCTGTTGAATAAATCTATCCGGCACATCATAAATTGCTTGATTGAGGATTTGCCCCATATCCAAGTGGAAAGTTAGAAGTAATTCTAACTTTTCATTATTCTTCACGTTTATTCAAAAACTCCTTTGTCACCGCTTCAAAAAATTGCGGATATTTATTATGTGCATCGTGAGGCGCGAACGGAATGTTGAAAAGCACGGATTTTTCTATTTTAGCTGCAAGTTCAACAGCGCTTTCAAGAGGAAACGCGTTATCATCATTGCCTCGGATAATTAGTGTTGGGATAGTAATATTTTCAACGCTTTCAAGCGGGTATCCGTCTTCGGTTTTGTCCGTCCACATCTCAATTACGGATTCCATAGGTCGGCAAGCCGATAGGCTATGATTCCGCCATCGCTAAAACCGATAATATCAATGTCTTTTAGTTGTAAATGGTTTACAACTGCTTCAACATCGAGTTGCAATATTTCCAAACCCGCCGTGCAGAAAAAGCAGAGTTGGTTTCCTTGCGTTTTCTATCTCTTCGTAGTATATATTTGCACCGTCAACTTCAAGATATTTTCCTGTCTTGTGGTTAAATCCAACTGTTTGCGCGGTTGATGTGATTATAAAAAGCGCAAATGCAAGTATGATTAAAACAATTCGTTTCATTTTTATTTTCAAATAATTAGCTTTCAAACTCCATTAATTCAATCGGAGCTCCGTTGTGCTCGATCATTGCGACCCGAAGACCTCCCGACGGAAAGTTTGGCTCGGTGAGTATCTTTAAATCCCGATTCGCAAGTTCGTAATCCAGATCTTTCACAACAAATGCCGGGTGTGGTACTTTTTGAATTACAGGATGAATAGGACTATCTGCTTCATATCGCATCCATTCAATGCCGAAAGGACTTGTGGGAAACCCCGATACATATAACTTAAATTGAGGAATATATAGCTCATCCGGCATCTTTTCTTCTGTCGAAACGCCCATGTGGTGGTATTTCCATCCCCATTCTTCAGTACACTTCGCGAATTCGTGGTCTAATCTGATATCTTCCATGATTGCCTTATTTGATGTTTTATTAAACTTTACTTTTATTCTTTTCGCTTCCAAATTTAGCAAATATCTGTAAACTAACCATAATTATCTCTTAATATCTTTGTTTTTGCCCTCTTCGGACTTTATGCCGGGTCTTTTATAGCAGTTGGTTGCCTGCTTCACTTCCTGACACTTCAGCCTGAACCACAGTGATTCAGGGATTAAAAAACGATCATCCATAATCAATTCTCTCTTTTAGCAAGAGCAAAAACGTCCCCCTTCTGTAAAATAACAAGAGTAAATAGTAATTATGTATCCCATCGTGTCTGTGTCGTAAATTTAAATCCATTCGGTGGCTAATGACAAACAAAGTCCGTCGCGGGTAACTAATTTGGCTTCCAGTACATAGTGATAGCAAGTAACTTTCGAACAGATTGCTCATCAAATCCATTTTGACCTCGTGATTCACTTTCAAACAGTTCTCACGAAGTACGTTAATATCCGTATTGAGATAGGGTGACAAGTCTATTTTGTTGATAATGCAAATATCAGCTTCTTGAAACATTTGCGGATATTTCAAAGGTTTGTCGTCACCTTCGGTTGTGCTGACGATAACAACTTTTTGGGCTTCTCCCAAATCAAACATTGCCGGGCAAACCAGAT
>BNTV01000019.1 GCA_025996865.1 Bacteroidia bacterium | reverse complement strand
CTGATTTCAGGATTTCCGAATAAATCAGCACTTACAAAATGTTCTTTAAAAATAGATAATCCTGAAATCAGAAATAGTGATTGTGGAAATTTTGGTTTCAACTTCTTTGTTTTTGATTTTGCTGCGAAGAAAGAATCTCGTTATTATCTTGACAGAGAGGAAACAAAAACAATAAAAGACCATAGAATTTATTTATATCGAGATAAAATACGAGTAGCCCCTTATGGCGATCCTGATATCGATTGGATTGGAACTGATAAAAAAAGAGCCGTTGGTCGTTCGGGCGATTATTTAAGTAACGACCAAGTTGTCGGTTTTGTAGATATTTCCAAAAAAGAGAATTCAAAATTGAAAGATAAAACAAATAGAGAAGGTTTAATTGAAGAGGGAAATGCAACAAAAGATTTTATTGTATTGTTACAAACCATATTGAAATATATACACCAGCATCCATACGCACAATATAAGCAACGAATAGAACAAGAAGAGCAACAAAAAATAAACAAGCTGCGTATCGTGGATAGCAAATTTACTGCTCTTGAAAAAAGTATATCAGGCAATACAATAGCAATGGCGGCTTATAACGATGTTGTTAAGTCATATAAAAAAGAGCAAGATTTTTATAAAAAGCAACTTGAGACAACAACAGATTTAGCAGGTGTAGGCCTTTCTGTAGAAACTGCCTCACATGATATAATGATGATGCTCAACAAAGGAGTAGAAGCTATTGATAATTTGATAAAAGACATTGGAGGTAAAGTGTTTTCTGAAAAAGAAGTTTCAGAGGAATTATTAAAGATAAGAGGCATATTTTCTTTTGTGGATTCTCAGATGAAAGACATCCAATTATTGTTTAAATCTTCGAAACAAAGAAGACGTTCTATAAGAGTTAATGATATTTTAGATAAAGTCATAACCATTTATAAACGAACATTACAACGAGAAAACATAAGTTTGGATGTTGTAAAAAAAGGTTCTCCTGTTTTAGCAAAATGTACCGATGCTGTTTTATTGCAATTGTTAATTAATCTATTTGATAATGCCGTTTATTGGTTATCTGTCATTAATATACAAGAAAAGAAAATACGCATAACATTAGATGGAGAAAATCAGCAACTTATATTTTCAGACAATGGTCCCGGTATTTGTCCTGATGATGCTCCATATATTTTTGAAGCTTTTTATTCAGGCAAAGAAGAAGGTCGAGGATTAGGGTTATATATCGCTCGACAGTTATTGAACAGAATGGGATATTCTATTGATTTAGCTGATTTAAAGTCAGAAAAAATATTATCCGGTGCAAACTTTGTTGTTAATTTCGTAAAATCTGAAGAAAATGAATAATGTATTAGACTTATTTAAAGGTGTTGGAGTTATAGTTGATGATTCCCTTTACTTAAGGAAGAATAGAGGAGATATTATTAGAAAAATAAGAAACTCTTTTAAGAAGAGAAATATTCCTTTATTTACATATGGAAGATTGCCCAGTAATGAGGAGATTAGTCATTTTAATTTCATTAGTTTCCTTCTGCTGGATTGGGACTTACATGGATTCGGTAGCCAACTGCCACAATTTTTAATAGATGATAACATTGATTTTATTAAACAATTTAATTCTGTCAGCTTTGCTCCAATTTTTATTTTCAGTAATGAATCCAAACAGGATATTGTATTAAAATTAACAGAAGCAGGTTTGTATGATGAATTGAAAAGTAATCACATCTTTGTAGAATCAAAAACTGAACTAAAAGATGCCCAGTCCCTATTTTCAAAAATAGAAGATTGGGTAAAGCAAACACCATCCATTTATGTGTTGAAAGAATGGGAGTTGGCTTTACAGCAGGCAAAAAATAGTTTGTTTTGGGATTTTTATAAAATCCATCCCGAATGGGCGAAAGTTTTAAGCGAAACATTTAAGAATGATGGCGCAGATATTGATAGCGAGTTCATATCTATCATATATAAAAATCTAATAGCAAGAACACAAACGCCTATATTAGAAAAAGACATATTAAAGATAGAAGCAGAAGAGTTAACTAAAGAAGATTTAAGAAAAATCTTAGAATGTGAAAGATTTTTGAAACAAAATAATCTTCCTCCTGATGTTCCAGCGACAGGGGATATTTTCAAAGAAGAATATCAAGAAGATGGAGAAACTAAATATCGTTATTTTGTAAATATACGACCCGATTGTGATATTATTAGAGGCGGTCAGGATACTGAATTATATTGTTTAAAAGGAAGAATAGTGGATGAAGATAGGATAAATGCAGAAGAGAAAGAAAAATCTATTTTATTTAAAAACGGTTGTTTCGAAGAAAAGATAGCCCACGCCTATATTTCTTTCATAGATGGAGGTAAAATTGTAGAGTTTTTATTCCAAGACATAAAAATTAAGAAATGGAAAAGCATAAAAGTAAATCGTATTGGTCGTTTGCTCCCCCCATATATCACTCGTTTACAACAAAAATATACATTCTATTTACAACGGCAAGCATTGCCTGCTATTCCCGATAGGGCAATTAAATAGAATTGGTAGGAGGTATTATTCACAAGTTTTTATGGGAATAAACTTTGCAATAAAACTATATTCAAGTAGTAAATGATTGATTCAATTAAAACCCGTTAAAAAATAAAAATCTGTATCTTTGTGATGTAAAAAATGGATTAGGAATGAATGCAATACCTCCCCAAGAACTTGAAAAAGATTTAGTCGCCCGTTTAATCCATGGCGACGTACAGCAAAACGGTTGAAGGACAGGATTGGGTATTTGTTTTCATACCGAAACCATAAAAATACAAGCAATAGATTTTTGTTATCAAAGTTTCTCCGGCGAGGTGTAAATCGCTTTGCCTGGGATTTTTCAAAAAATATAAACACAAAAAATATGAGAAAAATAATAGTATTTGCCGCAGCAGTCATTTCCAGTTGCCTTTCCGCTTGCGGCAACAACAACTCCCCGGAAAAAAAGCCGGACGGTTTTGTACCCAAAAATTACGCTTTGGTTTGGAGCGACGAATTTGACAACACACACAACGGATTACCCGGCAGCGATTGGTGGTTCGAAACAGGTAACAACGGCTGGGGCAACAACGAACCTCAAAACTACGTTGACCGCGTGGCAGGCGCCGATACCGTAGCGAAAATTCAAAACGGAATGTTGACAATCACAGCTTACAAATTAAGCACGCCTTACCAAGGTTCGGACATCATCTCCGCCCGCATGAACACTGTAAAAGCCTGGACTTACGGATATTTCGAAATGCGCGCGAAACTGCCCGGCGGCCGCGGCACCTGGCCTGCTTTTTGGATGCTTCCTAAGAATTTCCAAAGCTGGCCGTTGGATGGTGAAATCGACATCATGGAATATGTCGGCTATCGTCCCGATGTAACGCAGGCTTCCGTGCATACCGGAACGTACAACCACGTGGCAGGCACTGAAAAAACAGCCACTCGCAGCGCACCAAAAGCAGAACAGAAGTTTTACACTTACGGTCTGCTCTGGACGGAAAACGAAATCAAAGCCTACATCGAAGGGATAGAATACTTTTCGTTCAAAAATGATAAAGCCGGCAACAAGAGCACCTGGCCTTTCAATGTACCGTTTTACCTGAAACTCAACCTTGCCATTGGAGGCAATTGGGGAGGTCAGCAAGGCATTGACCCGGCTATTTTCCCCGCACGTTATGAAATTGATTATGTGAGAGTATATCAACCCCAATAAGAAACAATATGAACCGGATTTATCAATGGAATGTCTTGATTTTGACAACAATAAGCGCTTGGGCATGTGAAGACCACAACAAAAACATTTGGTGTTGGTAAACAATACCGGCGAAAGTAAAAAAATTACGGTAAATGATGGGGTGAAACATTTTGTTCATACTGTTCCGGCTAAGGTGGTGGTTTCTTATCGGTGGAAGAATGGTTGACGGTTTATTACAATTGTGGTCAATTTGAAATGCACCCAATTTCATCTTTAATTTCTACACCGTAATGATCACTCAATCGTTCTTCAACCATATTCCACACTTCCTGATGTGTATAAGTTTTCCCTGTTATGCTTTCCGATGCCGGATAATTCAACTTGACAGAATGTTTGTATTGCTCCAAGTCCTTGATAATACGCCTTCCGGTAGGGGTAGCGACATCTATTTCCGCTGTTACAATTGTATTCATATTGACAAAATTTTACGATGTTTTGATTTCACAAATATACGGATAATTAATAAAAGTAGTTAATCATTGCTTTAAATTATTATTTTTTGATTATCTCAAAATATTCACGTACTTTTGCAACAAGTTAAAAATGGCTTAATGAAACCTGAATATATCGAAGGAAATATCGACAACGAAGAACTTGCAAAAGACCATTCCGATTACAAAGTGCCCGTAAATACGGAAGGTTCGCGCTATGTACTTTCCGGAATGTACCAAGATTGGTTCTTGGATTACGCGTCTTATGTGATTTTGGAACGCGCCGTTCCGCATATCAACGATGGACTGAAACCGGTGCAACGCCGCATTCTCCATACCATGCGGCGCTTGGAAGACGGCCGCTACAACAAAGTGGCCAACATCGTAGGTGAAACCATGAAGTTCCACCCGCATGGAGACGCTTCCATCGGCGACGCTTTGGTGCAACTGGGGCAGAAGGATTTACTTGTTGACTGTCAGGGAAACTGGGGAAATATCCTGACCGGCGACGGCGCTGCGGCTTCCCGTTACATCGAAGCCCGCCTTTCCAAATTTGCTCTCGAAGTGGTTTTTAATCCCAAAACGACCGATTGGAAATTATCCTACGACGGCCGTAACAAAGAACCGGTTACGCTGCCCGTTAAATTTCCCTTGCTTTTGATGCAAGGCGTAGAAGGAATTGCCGTCGGTTTGTCGTCCAAAGTGCTTCCGCACAATTTCAACGAATTGCTTGATGCTTCCGTTGCCTATCTTCACGGAGAAGAATTTACGTTTTATCCCGATTTTCAGACCGGTGGCTATGTTGACGTTTCCCGTTATAACGACGGAGAACGGGGCGGGGCAGTGAAAGTCCGCGCCAAAATCAACAAAATAGATAATAAAACTTTGTCCGTCACGGAGATACCTTTCGGGAAAACGACTTCCACTTTGACCGAATCCATCTTGCGCGCCAACGAAAAAGGCAAGATAAAAATCCGCAAAGTCGATGACATGACCGCTAAAGATGCGGAAATCGTGATTCACCTGGCGCCCGGCGTTTCATCCGACAAAACGATTGATGCACTGTATGCCTTTACGGACTGCGAAATCAGCATTTCACCCAACTGTTGCGTGATTGAAAACAACAAACCGCATTTCCTCACAGTTTCTGATATATTAAAACAAGTGACGGACAATACTTTACGTCTCCTGAAATTGGAACTCGAAATTCAAAAGCAGGAATTGCTGGAGAGTCTGCACTTTGCATCGTTGGAAAAGATTTTTATTGAAGAACGCATTTATAAAGACAAGGAATTTGAAAATGCCAAGGATATGGATTCCGCCTTGAATCATGTTGATAAGCGTTTGAAAGAATATTTTACCCCTAAATCCCCTGAAGAGGACTTAGCCGCACCAACTCCCCTTTCAGAAGGCCGGGGGGTAACTCCCGTCCGTGAAATCACCCGTGACGATTTGTTGCGCCTGATGGAAATCAAAATGGGACGCATCCTCAAATTCAACAAAGACAAAGCCGATAATTTAATCGCTTCGTATAAGTCTCAAATTGAAGACATTGAACATCATATTGAACACATTGTCGATTACACCATTGATTGGTTCGTCAAACTGAAAGAAAAATACGGGAAAGATTATCCCCGCAAAACGGAAATCCGCAGTTTCGATACCATCGAAGCGACCAAAGTGGTGGAAGCCAACGAAAAATTGTACATCAACCGTGAAGAAGGTTTTATCGGTTACGGATTGAAAAAAGACGAATTTATCTGCAACTGTTCGGATATCGACGACATCATTATCTTCTACAAAGACGGGAAATGCAAGGTTGTCAAAGTCAGCGAAAAGATGTTTGTCGGTAAAAACATCCTCTTTCTCAACGTTTTCAAACGGAACGACAGCCGCACGATTTACAATGTGATTTACCGCGACGGCAAAAACGGGGTGAATTTCATCAAACGTTTTCCCGTTACGGGTATTACGCGCGACAAAGAATACGATTTGACTGCGGGTAAAGCCGGGAGCCGGATTCTCTATTTTTCCGCCAACGCCAACGGTGAAGCAGAAACGATACGGGTTATCCTGAAACCCAAGCCCCGTCAGAAACTGTTGGTTTTCGACAAGGATTTCAGCGACATCCAAATCAAAGGGCGCGCCGCCAAAGGAATTACGTTGACGAAAGCGGAAATCCACAAAATTTCCTTGAAACAGAAAGGCGGTTCGACTTTGGGCGGGCGCCAGGTTTGGTTCGACCACGACGTTTTACGCCTCAATTACGATGGTCGCGGCGATTTTCTGGGCGAATTTTTTACCGACGATTTGGTCTTGGTCATACAGGAAAACGGTGAATTTTACACCACTAATTTCGATTCCGGCAATCACTATCAGGGACAAATCAAAGTGGTCGAGAAATTCAACCCTGATAAAATCTGGTCGGTTGCATTGTACGACGCAGACCAGCAAAACTATCCCTACATTAAACGTTTCCCGTTTGAAATCAGTAACAAAAAGCAAAGTTTCCTCGGGGAAAATACTGCTTCCCGTTTGGTTTTGTTGAGCGACACCATTTATCCGCGATTTGAAGTGACTTTGGGAGGCAATGACGCTTTCAGGGAGGCATTAATCATTGATGTGGAAGAATTTATCGGAATAAAAAGCCTCAAAGCCAAAGGAAAACGGATTACGACTTACGAAGTAGCAGAAATCCGTGAAATCGAACCGGCGCGTTTTCCCGAACCGGAGACGGAGGATTTGCCTCAACCGGATATAGACATTGATCCGGAAGAAGATGATAAACCTGTAACAGAGTTGATAGATGAAATTACCGGACAACAACGATTGTTTTAAAGGGTACAAGGTAAAAGGTACAAGGCAAAAGGCAGGTTTACTGCGTTTGCTCATCTGTTCCTTTACCCTTTACCTTGTACCTTGTACCTTTTACCCTTTTTCCTGCTATTCTCAGGAAGAAAAACCCATTCCCTTGATGTATCAGTCATCATTGGTGGGCATTGGTACGGGTCATATTTATGATTCCTATCTTTCTCCGTTGAAATACAGCGGATTAAATATAGGATTGTTTTACGAGCAAATGCGCATGATTGGTTTGGGAGACGGGAATTTTTCGTCTCAACATCAATTTTTTATAAATTATTCCTATACGGAAAATAAAACGAAAACGGCTTCCAACCGGGCCGGATTCGTTGAATATGATTACGGAATGCCTTATCGCTTCCGGTTCAATGAAGATTTTCAGGTATTTGCGGGGCCTCAGGCCGGCGTTTTACTCGGATTTATCTACAACAGCCGGAACGGAAATAATCCGGCTTCGGCGAAGGTGAATGTTAATTTAGGTCTTTCGGGGATTGCGGCGTACAAATTAATGATTAAATCACAGCCCGTTCGGTTCAGGTATCAACTCAATCTGCCGATGGTCGGAAGTCTATATTCCCCGCAATTCGGAGAATCTTATTACGAAATCGGATTGGGGAACAGTGAAAAATTGTTTTATATGTCTTCGTTTCATAATCATTTCACATTCAAAAATATCCTGTCCGTTGAACTTCCCCTGAACTGGGTCACGATTCGAGCGGCTTTGATCAATTCGTTTTATCAAATGAAAATCAACGATCTGACTACTCAATGGCGCTCAAATACTTTTTATTTGGGAGTTTCCAAAAATTTCTATATAGTAAACGGGAGAAAACCGGATAATGGAAAACATTCCACTGTTTTTAAATAAATCAACCATGGAACGAAATATTTTTACCACCCCACCCCCTGAAGGGGGAGCTTGCTGCAGTAAGATGAACAAGTTTAGCAACCCAACTCCCCTTTCAGGGGGCTGGGGGGTGATTATATTAGCATTTTTTTCGCTATTCGCTTGCATGGACATTGATGAATATCCCAATAATCCGCGCGGTAATTTCGAAGCCTTGTGGAAAATTATGGATGAACATTATTGTTTTTTCGAATACAAGGAGATTGATTGGGACAAAATCCATTCGGAATATGCAGCAAAAATCAAGGGTAACATGAATGCCGAATCATTGTTTTCCGTTCTGAATGAGATGCTTCAGGAATTGAGAGACGGGCATGTCAATTTATACTCGCCGTTTGACGTAGGGCGTTATTGGAAATGGTTTGAAAATTACCCCGAAAATTTTAGCGAATCCTTGATAAACAATTACTTAAATTCGGATTATGCGATTGCCGGAGGCATCCGGTATAAAATATTGGAAGACAGTATCGGTTATTTGTATTACGGTAATTTTTCGTCGGTAATAGGGGCGACGAATTTGGATTACATCATTAACAAAATGGCCGATTGCCCGGGAATGATTATTGATGTCCGGAACAACGGCGGCGGATTGTTGAGCAATGTGGATAAACTCGTTTCCCGCTTCGTGAATGAAAAGACTTTGGTCGGCTACATTCAACACAAAACCGGCAAAGCCCACAACGATTTTTCCGAACCGGTGGAGCGTTACATCGAACCTTCGAACCGGCTACACTATCAAAAAAAGATTATTGTGCTGACAAACAGAAGTTGTTTCAGTGCGACCAACGATTTTGTGAATGCCATGCGTTATTGTCCGAATGTCCGGATTTTGGGTGATCGCACGGGTGGCGGCAGCGGTTTGCCGTTTTCCTCGGAATTGCCCAACGGTTGGTCGGTACGGTTTTCGGCCGTTCCGATTCTTGATGCGGACAAACAACAAATCGAATTCGGAATTGACCCCGACATCCATATAGATCTGTCACCCTCAGACGCGGAAAAAGGAAAAGACACGCTAATCGAAGCTGCGAAAGAGTTGCTGCTAAAAAAATAATCATTAGGTTTCGCTTAATGTGAAATATTTACGAATTTTAGCAAATACTCAATATCCCTAAAACATCGACAAAAACAACCCGATGTCATGCGCCGGCAAATTGAAACGCTTGGCGACATACGAATTGACCAATTTCCCGGAATACATGTAGAGTCCCGAACGGAAAACGGAGTCGGATTGAGCGATTCCGGCAATTCCCGATTCTCCCATCCGGACAATCAAAGGGGTAAAAATATTACTCAGCGCCATGGAAGTCGTTCGGGCAACCCTTGCGCTTATATTGGGAACGCAATAATGGATAACTCCCCCTTTTTCAAATACTTTCGGGTGTTTTTCCGGAAGGAAACAAGTCGTTTCAAAGCAACCGCCCTGGTTGATTCGAAGGTCGATAATCAAAGAACCTTTTTTCATGCGACGGATTACATCGGCCGAAATCAGATAGCGAACCGATTCGTTGATGCAGGGCATGGCGCCAATCACAACATCGGCCGATTTGAAAGCATTCATCAATACATTCGGCTGAAGAACAGAGGTAAAGATCATCGTTCCCAGCTCTTTTTGTAATTTGCTGAGTTTAAGTATATCATTGTCAAAAACTTTGACCATAGCGCCCAAAGCCAATGCCGCCCGTGCGGCGACTTTTCCGGCGACACCCGCACCGATAATAATGACTTCCGCCGGTGAAATGCCGGGGATTCCTCCCAACAAAATACCTTTCCCGCCCTGCTCATTACTCAATAATTCCGAAGCGACCGAAATAGCCGCAAGGCCTTCAATTTCCGAAACAGAATCCTGCACCGGAAAATTCTGACCGTCGGAAGTGATTAGTTCATAACCGATTGCATTAGCGGTTCTTTCAGTCATTGCATGAATCAGTTCAACCGACATCTCGGAAAAATGAAGCATACTGTAAATCGTCGCTTTCTTTTTCATCATGGAAATTTCTTCCAAAGTGGGCGGTGCAATCTTGAAAATCAAATCGCAATTAAAAACGTCTTCCTTGCCGGTAACGCTTGCGCCCGATTCGGAATAATCCGCATCGGAATAATGAATGCCCGCGCCGGCTCCGGCCTCGAACAAAACTTGATGACCGGCTTCGACAATCATATCAACGGCTTCCGGCGTAAAAACCAAACGTTTTTCGTCCGGCCGGTTTTCTTTGGGAATTCCAATTGTCATCGGGAATTTCACGTTCGAAATTTCTTTCAACAATTCCTGCGGAACGCGAAACGGTTCTTTTATGCGTGTTTGAGTAGCTTTCATGTGGATATAATTTGTGTTTTCATGTTCTTTGGCGCAATTTTTGCATGCGGGTTTCATGTTTGGATATTTTCAATTAACTGTTCGATTTTAACCCTGAAATTTTCACTTGAAAAAAGCGCATCACTTTCAAAAATGAAAGTCGCTTTATTGTAAAACGCTTCCCTCTTTTCCAAATTCATAGCGATAAAATCTTTTAATTCTTCCGGTTTTTTATCTTTTACCAACGGACGTTTTTGCTTCCCTGTCCTCAATCGTTTCGCCAGTTCTTCCACGCTCACTTTCAGGTAAATAGTAATTCCCGATTGATTCATCATGTCCATGTTGTCGAAAAAACAAGGCAAACCCCCGCCTGTGGAAATTATGACATTCTCAAAATCTATGATTTCATGTAAAGTTTTTCGCTCGATTTCCCGGAAAGTCGCTTCTCCTTTTTCTTCAAAAATGGCGGATATGCTTTTGTGATAACGGTTTTCGATAAACAAATCCATATCGACGAATTGCAGGTTCAGTTTCTTTGCCAACTGTTTACCCATAGTGGTCTTGCCTGAGCCCATATAACCGATTAAAAAAATTTTTTGTTTACCAATCATTTAAGTACGTATTTAAAAGCCGATACAAAATTAAGAAATTTTTCGTACCTTTATCTTTTAAAAGGGTAAAAAATATGTCGAAAAAAAAATATTATGTAGTTTGGAAAGGACTCAATCCCGGTGTTTACGACACATGGGACGAAAGTAAGAAACAAATCGACGGATTTGAAGGAGCGCTTTATAAATCATTCACCACTGAAGAAGAAGCTGTTGAGGCGTTTCATTCCAAACCTTCCAAATATTTTCAAACACGAAAAGAAGCGTTGCCTGGTTCCGAACAAATTATTAAAGAAAGCCTTTCGGTGGATGCCGCCTGTTCGGGCAATCCGGGAAAAATGGAATACCGGGGCGTCAATACCGGTACGGGCGAAGTTATTTTTTACGTAGGGCCTTTTGAGCAAGCGACCAACAATATCGGGGAATTTTTGGCTATTGTTCACGGTTTGGCTTTACTGAAAAAACAAAATCTGAGTATTCCGGTTTATTCCGACAGTGAGAACGGAATGTTATGGGTTAAACAGAAAAAATGCAAAACCAAATTGCAGCCCGTCAAGGAAAACAAGCCGGTTTTTGAGTTGATTCACAGGGCGGAAACCTGGCTGCAAAACAATACGTATGTTAATCCGGTTTTGAAATGGAATACTAAAAATTGGGGGGAGATACCGGCGGATTTTGGGAGGAAATAACAGGGCAAACCATTTAATGAAACAGCCTCATGAATAATCAGTGAAGCAAATAAAAATTCCGGCCATGAATACGAGGAAATGGATTTGTATTATACACAGAATAATCGTACCTTTGTGAAATAATTGTAAAACGGAGTGGTTATGGCAACAGTTACTTTAAATTACGATGCAAATAGTGAACAAGCACAAAAAACGTTGAAATATATTTTATCTATGGGTTTTTTTACGACTGAAAAGAAAATAAAAAAAACAGGATTGGAGCTTGCTTTTGAAGATATTGAGAAAGGGAGAGTTCATAGATTGATTACTCCGAAAGGAAGAAAATAATATGGATGGAGATAAACCAAAACGCAAAACGCCAAAAGATTTTTTTAATTCATTTTCAGAAGAAAGTGAAAATGAATTATACCTTGTTGATTATACCAATAAGTTTAAGAAAAGCGTTAATCTATGTTATAAACGTGATTTGGATTTGAGTTTATTGGAAACTGTAATTAAAATTCTTTCAAAAAAAGGCATATTACCTTCTATCTACTCGCCTCACCCGTTGAAAGGATATAAAAAAAAAGCCAATGAAATGGTTATGGAATGTCATATTCAATCTGATTGGTTATTGGTTTGGCTGCAAAACGATAACGAATTGACGTTATTATTAACAGATACAGGCACACATTCCGATTTGTTTGGCGCGTAAATCCGGATTTATGGGAATAAAATAATTAGGCTATGGGAGAAAACATTACTGTCTTAAAAAATGCATCAAAAGTCGCACAATATGAAAATCTGTTGCCACAAATAAAAGCTTTGATAGAGCCGGAAACCGATTTCATCGCCAATTTAGCCAATATAGCTGCCGTCTTGAAATCGGCATTTGATTTCTTTTGGGTTGGATTTTATTTGGTAAAAGAAGGCGAATTGGTATTAGGCCCTTTTCAAGGTCCGGTAGCTTGTACCCGCATTGCATTTGGGAAAGGCGTTTGCGGAACGGCTTGGAAAGAACGGCGTACAATTATTGTTCCGGATGTCGAACAATTTCCGGGACACATTGCTTGCAGCAGTGAATCAAAATCGGAGATTGTTGTTCCGTTGTTTCATGAAAATCAGATTATTGGGGTACTGGATATTGATAGTAATCAATTAGATACGTTTGATGAAGTTGATGCTGTGTATTTAGAGAAATTAGTTATCAAATAAAATAAGTATCTCGTAATTATAACTTCACTTTCTTCGATTTCCCTTTCTTAGTTTCATTATGAAACCGGTCAACCGAAGTAACAACATATTTGTATTCCATTTTCCCCTTGTTATAAGGCAATAAATAAGAAGTACTCCGTGTGACGCAAACGATTTTTGAAGGATTCGTCAAATCGGTTTTCTCTTTGTTTTCGAACCGGTAAATAACGTAGTACTGCGCCTTTTCGGGATTTACAGGATTTCCGTTTTGTTTCCAATGCAGGATGTAACCGGACGGTGTCCATTCCGCTTTTAACTTTTTCACATCTTTCGGCGCTTTCTTGTGCTGGTGAATATAAGCCGGAATCAGTGCCGGATGTTTTTGATAATTGTTTCCCAAACTATCGGCTATCCCTTGCGTATTTCCGATTAAGCTGTAACCCGACCACCAACAGTTTCCGTCGATTCCGGGGAGCGTCCTTGCCGGTTTCATCTTGGCAGGCAGCTGATTCTTCCACGAGTAAACCTGGTCAGGTGTTTTGACGGTGCGATTAACATCCTGACCGATATACAGTTGTGAATTTATTTTCTGTTTACTCCACCAACGGATTAAGGTGTCGTAATCGGCAGCCGGATGTCCTATTTCCCAATAAATCTGGGGAATAATATAGTCCACCCAACCTTTTTGCGTCCAAAGTAAAACATCGGCATAAAGGTCGTCATAATTTTGCAAACCGTTGGTATTGCTGCCCGAACCGTCCGGCGTACTTTTTTTGTTCCGGTAAATGCCGAAAGGACTAAGGCCGAAGCGCACCCAAGGTTTGGTCAAAACAATGGTTTGTTTGATTTCTTCGATTAACCTGTTCACATTATTCCGTCGCCAGTCGCCCAATTGATTTTGCTTGAATCCTTGTGCATACGCATACCGGTTGAAACTGTTTTCATCCCTAAACGGCTCTCCTGAAATAGGATACGGATAAAAATAGTCATCCATGTGAATGGCGTCCACATCATAACGGCCCACGATGTCTCTGATTACGGAACAGATGTATTTCTTATTTTCCGGTATTCCCGGGTCGAAATAAATTTGTTTTCCGTATTGGATAAACCGTTCGGGATGCCGGTAGTAAATATGTTCGGGACATAAAACGTCGCGTTCGGAAGTCGTTACCCGATAAGGATTTAGCCAGGCGTGAAATTCCATATTCCGTTTGTGGGTTTCTTCAATGAGAAATTCCATCGGGTCGAAATTTCCCGAAGGAGCTTCTCCCTGAGTTCCGGTTAGATAGCGGCTCCAAGGTTCGATGGTGGAATAATAAAAAGCATCGGCGGCAGGACGCACCTGAAAAATAAGCGCGTTGATATGATAAGCTTGCAGATTGTCAAGCATTTGTACGAAATACCGCTTCATCTCGGTTGGAGACATGGCGGCATATTGGTTTTGGTTGATGACTTGTATCCAAGCGCCGCGAAATTCCCGTTTCGGCACATTTTGGGAAAAAATAGAAATGGGAACTAAAATGAGAGCATAAATAATCAATAAGTAACGTTTCATGTTGTATAACATAACTATTAATGTTTGGCAAAGGTAATAAATAATATGCCAACAGCCAAATAGGCGCCACCCGAAAGATAATCACAAAGACGATGATTATCCACGGGCGCAACTTTTCATTACGAAATTTTTCGTAATGAAAATATTTTGTACCTTTGTAATGGATATTGTAAAATAAATAAGTAATGGAAAACCCCTTTAAATTTGGTTCTATAGTTGATAATAAGCATTTTACCGACAGAATAAACGAACAGCAGGAAGTGAGGCAGGTGCTGAATAGCAGCAACCATTTTTGAAACAAAAAAATCACCGTTTTATCATTTTGGCTACCTGATGCGACTCGAGAAAATTCCGTACAACGATTTTTTTGAATATCTGAAAAAACGATTAGCGACTGTTACTCCCGAAAACGAATCCTTGTCGTCTGAAATACTGCAATTTACCAATTGCCACCCCTATTACACGCAGCAACTTGCCTATTATTGTTGGGCTTACCTTGAAAAAAACGAATACGAAAGCGGACTGTTTAACAAAGTGATTACTAATATATTGAGCGTACACGACACTGACTACGAGCGGCTTTGGAACACAATTAGCAAAACCGACAAGAAAGTGCTGATTGCCTTAGCCGGCAACGAAAATTTTGACAAATTGCAGTTAGCCACAAGCACCATTTACAGCGGTATTAAACGCTTGATTACAAATGGCTATCTGATTAAAGATGATACTTTCAAGTTCGATGATCCATTTTTCAAATATTGGATTGAAAACAGAAGAAATTTATTAAACAAATGAGATGCTTCAATACAAAAACCCGAACTGCCAAAGCGGAATTTTCTTGCCAAAACCGTACTCAATATTATCAGCGGCAATGTAGGCGTTACTTTCGCCTTGAATTTGCTTGCCCGTTTTGCTTTTTCCGCCAATCTCAAACAACATTTTTTTATCCACCCAAAAATCGCCCGTATTCGGATATTCGCCCGTATGTTGATACGACAATTGGTTAAGGAAAAATGTTTCGCGCATATTGCCAATATCGGTGTTGTTTTCCACTAAAGTGTAGGCAAGATTCGTATTTTCGAGATAAACTTTGTCGGGTTTTTGCAGTTTGTTTATGCCGGAAATGTCTTTGTGTAAATGATTTGTGAGGCGCGTTTCCTGCAAATAATAGAGGTACGAAATAAAGGTATTTCTATGAATTTCAATGCGTTTACTCAGATTATCCACATTCGGAATAAACGGAACGGACTCGGCAATAATTTGCAACAATTGCTTGATTTTTGGAATAAAAAAACTTCTTGATGATATTTTTTAAAATAATATAGAAATATTCACAGAGATATTTAATGCTATAACTCATTTTTATTTCGACTTATAGCAAAATATAGCAGTTTTTATTTTGCTATATCTATTATTTCTTGTATTTTTGCAAGAAAAATTTACACATGAAACCCGTATGTAAAAGTTGCGCCAAAGAGCATAATTAGATGTGGGTTCCATGGTTCCATAAAAAAATAAATTAATCACATGAAAATTATAGGAAGAAAACAGCAACAAGAAGAATTGGCATCACTGTTGGCATCAAATAAGCCTGAATTTGTAGTGGTTTATGGTCGTAGAAGGGTCGGTAAAACCTTCTTAATCAAAGAGTTTTTCAATAATGATTTCGCGTTTTATCATACAGGTTTGGCTAACAGTAATGCCAAAAAACAACTGCGAAATTTTCAACAATCGCTCAATTTATACGGGAAAATGCACTACCCAAAATCGGATAATTGGTTCGATGCTTTCTCGCAGTTGAGGCATTTGCTCGAAGTTAACAAAACTGACGAAAAACAGGTGGTTTTTATTGACGAAGCGCCTTGGTTGGATACGCAGCGGTCGGATTTTGTGGCGGCTTTGGAACATTTTTGGAACTCATGGGCTTCGTCGCAACCTCATATTCTGCTGATTTTGTGCGGGTCGGCTACTTCGTGGATTATCAACAAAATTCTGAAAAATCACGGCGGATTGCACAATCGAGTTACGCAAAAATTTCTGTTGGAACCGTTTACGCTTGCCGAGTGTGAAAGTTTTTTTCGAGAAAGCAATATCGAAGCCGAAAGGCATGAAATCCTTGAATATTATATGATTTTGGGCGGTATTCCCTTTTATTTGAATTTGGTTAAAAAGCAATATAGTATTACGCAAAACATTGATATGCTGTTTTTTGCAAAAAATGCAATTCTCAGCGACGAATTTTCAAATCTCTATGCCTCGTTGTTTAAAAATTCGGAAAATTACATAAAAATAGTGGAAACACTTGGCAAAAAAAACAAAGGAATGAATCGTAAAGACTTGATTAACAGTGCGAAAATACTTAATGGCGGCGGCACAACCCGAATGCTCGAAGAATTGGAACAGTGTGGGTTTATCAGAAAATATCACGCTTTTGGCAAAACCAACCGTGAAAGTATCTATCAACTGGTGGACTTTTTTACGCTTTTTTATTTTGATTTTATTCAAAATCGAAAAAACAACGACGAGAATTTGTGGACTAATTTGATTGATAACCAAGTACATAAAGCATGGTCTGGTTTTGCTTTTGAATTGGTTGTACTTGCACATTTGCCGCAAATAAAAGCAAAGTTGGGAATTTCGGGCGTGCTTACCAATAGTTCTGTTTGGCGAAGCAAAACCGCCGAAGACGGTGTACAGGTTGACCTTGTGATTGACCGCAACGACAAGGTTATCAATCTTTGCGAAATGAAATTCTACAATGATAAATTATTGATAACCAAAGAAATGGATATGGATTTGCGCCACAAAAAGCAGATATTCAAAGACGAAACAAAAACGCGCAAGGCAGTGCATACCACCATTGTTTCTACTTATGGCATAACGAAAAATTCGTACAGTGGAAATATACAGTCTGAAGTTAGTATGAATGAGTTGTTTCTGTGAAAAATATGCTTATAATATGCTATAAGTCTAATTTTTTATGAGATATAGCAAAATAAAATAACTTACAACCTAAAAAAACGTCAATAAACATGATGTTTATTGGTGGGGTAGTTGTAACGCACGGATTTTGGAAATCCGCGCGAGAGGTGGAAAAACAAAACAAAAGTTGCATAATTGTACAATTAATTATGTCTTTGCACCGTGAAACGAATAATAACAACATATGGCAATTATTTTGAAAGATTCATTGCAATTAAAATAAAGGAGGCATATTATGCAGGCAAACGACCACAAAATTAGAAATTACAGCGATGTGCTGGCTGCACAATTTACCACCCCATCGCTTTTTATCTGCCCGAATAGTGCGAACTGTGACTCCGGTGTGAACTATGCGACGGATGACCATAGAATGAATTGTCTGTCGAAAAATATTTGCTAACCAAATAAATCAGTTTGTGTTTGTTTTTGTGGCAATAGTTTATTTATTGTTTCTGCCATATTTTCAGAATCAATTCTAATTATAGTGCTGTCTTCTTTTAGAAATTGTCTGTTGAGGTCGAACATTGGATTATGTGCGTGTTTTGCTTCGTTATAGATTACAGCTCTTTTAATTCCATATTCTTTTGCTTTACCCATTGCGTGCCGCGATCCACAATCGTTTCCCAAATTATTTGGAGCATAACTTGCCGCCATAAGAACTGCATCGGAAAACAGCGCTTGTAATCTATCGCGCACCACAAACCTGCTTACCATATCGTTTTTGCTTTTGGGATCGTCATAATATTCACTAATCAGAAGTCCGCCCTTTGCAATAATTTCGCCGGCTAATGCAATATTTTCTTTCGGAATAACTTTATTGAGCGCACTTGGCAAAATTGCAACTGTTTTTCCGTTGTTTTCTAATGCAGTTTTGTGTGCGATTGAATCACAACCCAACGCTAAACCACTGACGATAGTAGCACCATGTTTGAGAATTTCTACAGTTACCATTTTTTCGGATAATTCTATTTTCTCGTCAGGATTCAACACACCAATAACAGCAATATTCGGATTCGTTTTTTTTAATAAATCAATATTGCCTTTGTAAAACAACGCAAACGGTTTATCTGCCGCTTTTATGTTGCCTCTAAATTCGGGGAAATAAGCATCGCCCAAAGCCACAAAACCATCAATCGTATCACCTAATTTTGCGATAGCATCTTCAATTTTATCGCGTTTTTTGTTGAATTCATATTCGTGTGTTTCTAAAAGACGGCAGAGCATAGCGACAGATTCGTTACCTTTTAGATTGTTATTTATCCACGCAGGACCTTTTTTTTCAAAAGTGCGGACAGTTAATATATTTATTGCGTTTTCTGTATATTTCATCTTCTTATTTTTTGCAAATTTAGTGATTATTTTAATATCTGGATACTGTTTTTCCCACAGCGTAAAAAACTACTGACTTTGCACCTTTGTCTAACAATGCCTGAATTGCATCTTCATCAATATTCACTGTTTTTGTGTATAAATCGTCAATCAGCAAAATGTCCTTGCCTCTTATGTCATCAGAGATTCTGCAAGTATCTTTTGTAATATTGGGATAAGGCATATTACCACTACCACCGTGTCCCCATCTGGCTCTATGAGTAGTTTGCGTATCGGTATATCTAATGATATAATTTGTTCCATCCATAAAGTCATTCAATTTTTCCACAACCGATTTAATTGTTCGCCTGAATAATTTTTGATTTTCAGAATAAGTATTTTCTGCTTTTGCTCTTGGTATTACGCAAACTGTAAGATTTGCCAATTTCGTAATTTGAAGAATTTCAGGCAAATCTTCAAACAAAACTTTTGATAATTGTAGCATCGCATTTTGTAAAACATTTGAAGGATAAGGCGTAATATCATTTTTGAGAGTACAAATCATATTCTCAATGGTTCCTGCCTCTTTCCATTTACCGCCGCCTTCGTAATCAGCGTGATAAAATGCTACAATAGACTTACTTAAACATTCGTTGGGTTGAATAATAAATTGTTCCATTTTTTATAAATTTAAAAGATTAATATTTTGAATACCTGCTTTTTTTGCATCTGCAATTTCTTCTTCTTCGTTTTCAAATGCAATAACCAATTTTGGCGATATGTCCAAACTCGAAATTGCATTATGAAATTTGTTGATTTTTTCATCGTTTTCTCCGAATCGTCTGAAAAAGAATTGACTAAATTTATCTGTAAGTTTGTGATACTCCAATGTCACCAATGCTCTGTCTTCTCGGCAGTTTGTAACTAATATGATTTTGTTTGTTGTTGAGTATTGATAAAGGAACTTTGCAATTCCCTCGTTTAGTTTTGTTTCTGGCAGAAAATCGCTGTAATATTTTTCTTTTTCGCTAATAATCGCTAATAATTCTGTTTCTGTCAAGTTAGGAATAACGTTTTTTAGTGCTGTACGGTTAAAACGTTGGTCGGGATTATAGACAATATTGCAGTCGGATTTGGTTACAAATTCAACGGCTTTTTTATAAGATAGGAAGTTAGCATAGTCAGTGTCAACAAGTGTTCCGTCCAAATCAAAAAATAGAACATTGTCTTCTGATACTATGGCATCTAAATTTTCTAATTCCATACTGTTTAAGAATTGTGAGCGAAACTCTTAAACTCCGGAAAAAAAAGCGTGAAACTGTTTCTTGCCAATTTTACTCCGATAGCCGACCAAAGCTTAGTAGGTAAATAAGACGTGAAACAGTTCACGCCTATTGGCGTGAACCTTCACCGCTTATTCTCACCTACTTTTATAAATTGGTCGTTTACGGAGTAGAGAATAAGAGCGATTGCTCTAATTATTTAATTTTATTTTTCTATATCATATTTTTTTCATTTATATTTTCAAAAATCACATTAGCCCAATCGTGTATTCGGGTATATTGTTTAGTTAATTGTCCTTCGCTTGCTCTAAACAGCAATTCCACAAAAACATTGTCAATTGAGTTATCGTAAATATACAGTCTATCAACAAGTTCGGCGAGTAATGCACAATTTATGATTGACTTGTAATAACGATTTATTATTTTTTGTATCGGCACATCGTGTCCACCTTCCATTACTCGCTGAGCCACCCTTGCTGCATTTATTTCAGGACTATCTGTTCCTATAAAAAACAAACGAATGAAATAACCTTTTTGCTTGGCTCTTTGGATAAATTCTACTTTGTCGGGCGCAGATAATACAGTTTCAAAAATCAGACTTTTGCCTTCTTCCAAACATTTTTCGCGCCAATCAGCAGCATACTTTGCCGCTTGCATTACTGTTTCTTTTGAATTCCAATCGCCAAATACATCACGAGCGATAAAGTCAGGGTTGATGTATTCGCAACCTTCAACCCATTCGTGTTTCAGAATTTTTCCGGTAACGGAAGTTTTCCCCGAACCATTCGGACCTGCTACTATCAGAAGTTTGGGCTTTTCCATCGGCTACAAATCAGGAAACATTGCACGAGCATTATCATATTCTCGTTTAAGATTGTCTTTAATACTATTTTTTCTTTCAAAACTTTTTTGACGCACATCAGCCTCAACTTCTTTCATAATCACAAGAAGTTGCTCGTCAGTAGGTTCTTCATCACTCGTAAAGCGATAGGCCATATTTACATTTTTGTCCATAAAATCGCGTTGTAAATTCAACCACAAAAATACTTATATTTTTCAACAAATCCAATGTCAGACTAATATTTTACCGACAATCGGGCATTGCTTGCATCCAACATCCGACATCGTTGTTGTTCCCAAGATTCCTATATCTGAAAAATTTTGTACCTTTGTGAATTATCTCAAAAAAATAATGACATCAGAATCAAACATCATCATTAAAGGCGCAAGGGTTAACAATTTGAAAAATATTGATGTGGAGATTCCCCGCAATAAATTTGTTGTTATCACCGGTTTATCGGGTTCGGGAAAATCCTCTTTGGCTTTCGATACGCTTTACGCTGAAGGCCAACGCCGCTACGTGGAAAGTCTTTCTTCTTACGCCCGCCAATTTCTCGGACGGATGAGTAAACCGGAAACCGACTACATCAAAGGGATTCCTCCGGCAATTGCCATCGAACAGAAAGTAAACACCCGAAATCCCCGGTCAACGGTCGGCACTTCAACGGAAATTTACGATTATATACGAATGCTTTTCGCCCGCATCGGTAAAACCATTTCGCCCGTATCGGGACAGGAAGTCAAAAAGCACAGCGTCACCGACGTGGTCGATGAAATGTTGAAATATCCCGAAGGCGCCCGTCTCTCGCTATTGACCAAAATGCCGGTTCGCAAAGACCGTACCGTGCGGGAACAATTGGAAATTTTTCTAAAAGAAGGTTTTTCACGGGTAGAAATCAATGATACAACCTATCGCATTGATGAGATACTGGATGAAAAAAACAGCCATTTTGCACTTAAAAAGAAATTTTCCGATGAAATTTACCTCCTCATCGACCGTTTGACCGCCTCGTCCGACGGGATGACTGTTTCCCGTCTTTCCGATTCGGTTGAAACCGCTTTTTTTGAAGGTAACGGTTACGCGATTCTCAAATTTTATACGGATGAAGGCATCGTTTCCAAAGAATTTTCCCGTAAATTTGAAGCGGATGGCATTGAATTTGAAGAACCTACCGATTTGATGTTCAACTTCAACAGTCCGGCCGGCGCATGTCCGAAATGCGAAGGTTTCGGAAAAGTAATCGGAATTGACGAAAACTTGGTTATTCCCAATCAATCCTTGTCGATGTATGAAAACGCTGTGGTTTGCTGGAAAGGCGATAAAATGAAGGAATGGAAATCCGATTTTATTTCTCATGCCGGTCTGTATAATTTCCCGATTCACAGGCCTTATTATCAACTTTCGGAAACGGAGAAAGATTTGCTTTGGCATGGAAAAGGTGAATTGAAAGGCATTGATGATTTTTTTGAATTTGTAGAAGAAAATATTTTCAAAGTTCAATACAGGGTTTTACAGGCGCGTTATCGCGGAAAAACAACCTGTCCGGTTTGCCATGGAAACCGGCTGAAACCGCAAGCCCAGTACGTGAAAGTGAGCGGCCGGACCATTAGCGCTTTGGTCGATATGCCCGCCAACAAACTCCGGGATTTTTTCCTTGATTTGACATTGGACGAACAGGATGCACTTGTCGGGAAACGACTTTTAACGGAAATCAACACCCGCCTGCAACTCCTGAATGATGTAGGTTTGAATTATTTGACACTCAATCGTTTATCTTCGACGCTTTCCGGTGGCGAAAGCCAAAGAATTAATCTGACGACTTCTTTGGGAAGCAGTCTGGTAGGTTCTCTTTATATTCTCGACGAGCCGAGTATCGGCTTACATTCAAGGGATACCGGATTGTTGATAACCGTGTTGAGACAGTTGCAAATGCTTGGAAATACGGTCGTTGTCGTGGAACATGATGAAGAAATTATTCGTGCTGCCGATTATATCATTGATATTGGGCCGGATGCCGGACAATTAGGCGGGAAAATCGTTTATCAAGGTGATATAAAAAATATTGTCCCAACCGCCGACAGCTACACCATCAATTATCTGACCGGTGCGGAACAAATTCCGGTTCCCGCCCGGCGCCGGAAATGGAACAATTACATCGAAGTAAAAGGCGCCCGCGAAAATAACCTTAAATCAATCGACGTGAAATTTCCTTTGAATGTGATGACGGTCGTTACCGGCGTCAGTGGTTCGGGAAAATCATCGTTGGTGCGTGATATTTTTTACCGGGGAATGAAGCAATGTCTTGACGGTGCGGATACATCCGTTCAGGCCAACGGGTTTTCCGGAGATTTACACTTGATAAAAGCGATTGAATTTGTGGACCAAAATCCCATTGGCCGTTCAACCCGTTCCAATCCGGTGACTTATATTAAAGCGTATGATGAAATCCGTAAATTGTTTTCCGACAATCCATTATCCAAGCAAATGAAATTCACTCCGGCTTATTTTTCGTTCAATGTTGAAGGCGGACGCTGTGAAGAATGTAAGGGAGAAGGATTCATTACCGTCGAAATGCAATTTATGGCCGATGTAGTGTTGGAGTGTGAAACTTGTCATGGTAAACGGTTCAAACAAGATATTTTAGATATAGAATACCGGGGGAAAAACATCAGCGATATTTTGGGAATGACCATTGATGAGGCCATTGCTTTTTTTGAAGAAAAAAAGGAAACACAGGAAAAGAAAATAGTCAAAAAATTGAAATGCTTACAGGAAGTAGGTTTGGGCTATGTCAAACTGGGGCAAAGTTCTTTTTCGCTTTCCGGCGGAGAAAGTCAGCGGGTGAAACTGGCTTTTCACTTGGAAGAAGAAAAGCCGCAACCAACGCTCTTTATTTTTGATGAACCTACGACCGGCCTGCATTTTCACGATATTAAAACCTTGATGAAAGCTTTTGACGCTTTGATTGAAAGAGGTCACACGATTGTCATCATCGAGCACAACATGGATGTAATCAAATGCGCCGATTATGTGATTGATTTAGGGTCTGAAGGCGGGGAAAAAGGAGGTCGTCTGGTTTGCACCGGAACGCCTGAAAAAATTACTACAAATGTGGAATCTTATACAGGAAAGTTTTTGAGAGAAAAACTTGCTATGGTTTAAAATATTTTTCTTTCAAGTTTGTCTATATAATTAGAGAACATTCTCCGGAAAAATTAAATAAATAAATTTCTTATGAAAAGGTTTCATTTTTTAGGTCATGTAGTAATGGGGTTGGCAATTGCCGCCGCTTTCAGTGTTGCAGTAATGTTGTTGTGGAATTGGCTCGTGCCGGCGATTTTCGGTTGGGCAGTCATTAATTTTTGGCAAGCTTTGGGCTTGCTGGTTCTTGCACGGATTCTTTTTGGCGGTCTGGGACACAGACATTGGTTGGATAGGTCCCGTCACCACCACCACAATCCCATCCGTGAAAAATGGATGAATATGACGAACGACGAACGGAAAGAGTTTATGAAAAAACGTCATTTTGGCCATCATGGTTGCGGACACGATTTTTTCCAAGACGATAAATCCGAAAAACAGGAATAAAGTGGCGGAACAAAAACAACAAAACCTCGAAAAACTGATTGCAGAATATCAGCCGCAACTCAAATCTTTTATCCGTAAAAGAGTTCCAAACAAGGAAGAAGCGGAAGATATTTTGCAGGATGTTTTTTATCAATTGGTAAAAACGGTCAATACCGCCATGGATCCGATTGAGCAAGTATCAGCATGGCTGTACCGCGTGGCGCGGAATACAATTATTAATCACGGAATTAAAAAGCGTGAAGAAGAACTGCCTGTTTATCAAAACGATGAAAGTGACACGGAAATATTGAAAGATTTTTCGGAAGTCTTGTTTAATGGCGAAGCATCTCCTTCGCCCGAAACGGAATATTTGCGCTCATTAGTTTGGACGGAATTGGAAAACGCTCTTTCAGAACTGCCTGCCGAACAACGGGAAATCTATGAACTGACGGAATTGGACGGTATTCCGGTAAAGGAAATATCGCAAACGACAGGGATTGCCGTTAATACTTTGTTGTCGAGAAAACATTATGCCGTGTTGCATTTGCGCAAGCGGATGAAGCAGTTATATGAAGACATTGTTTATTTATAATGCTTCTTGCAAAAAGAAGTCGAATTTAAAACCCTTTTTCCGTTTCCATATTTGTGTTAATAAGGTAACGCACGGAATCTCCCTGCAAGGTTTCCGAAGCGATGCTTTCGGACAAGATTTGTCCGGGAAATGTAATATTGGCCACGTCGAGAATAGAATAAAAAATGTGATGTGTAGTCAATCTTTCATCTTTGTTTTGTCTGAGATTTTCCACCTTGGAAGGATATTGAAGATTGTATTGATCGGAAGTCCAGACAAAAAACGGAACATGAAAGTCGTAGGGTGTATAATCGCTCCCTCCGTGAAAAACGATATTTTCTTTGGTGTCAAACAGATTTTCTCCATGATCGGCCACGTAAATAAGAGCGCTTATCGCGTGTAAACTGTCAATTTTTTGTATGGTTTTCGCCAAAAAAAAATCCGTGTATAAGATAGAATTATCGTAAGTATTGATAAATAATTCTTTGTTTTTCGCCGAAATCAAGGCATAATCAAAAGCGCCTTTCAAACTCGGTTTGAATATTTCAAATTGCGGCGGATACCTGTAATTATACCGGAAATGGCTACCCAAAGTATGAAGAACGATGAGCGTTTTCCGGTCGTTCCCGGCCAACACTTCGTCTAAGGAAGGCCACAGCTGTTCATCCAAATTGGTTGTATCATTGAAATTTACAATATGAAAATATTCTTTGTCGGTATCTCTCGCTATGCGGCGGATAAATTTATTGTTAGCGCTCTGGTCGGCAATCCAATACGTTTTGAACCCGGCTTCTTTGAACGCATCTACAAACGATTTTTCAACGTATGAACGTTCGTAATCCTGAGCGGAAGATCGGGTTAAGATTATTGGCAAACTCGAAGTGGTTATATTGGCTTCGGAATAAAAATCGGTGTATGAAATCAGGTTTTTTGTTTTGGCCAACATCGGCGAAGTATTTCGGTTATAACCGTTTATCGAATAACTGTCATAACGTCCGGTTTCACCGATAACAAATACATAGACTTCTTTTTCATCAATCGGGTCTTTTTTTACAGCCTCGAATTTGAAATTTCTCATTATTTTTTTGCCTTCATTAATTTCTTTTTTCGCGACAAACACTTGGTAAGTGCGGAGTATCAGGTCGTAAGGATATATTTCTTTGTTCCATCCTGTACTGTAACCGGTTACAATCATTCCTGTAAAAACAAAAAGGGCGGTCAATTTGATTTTATTGGATTGGAAAAAATAAGTGTTGCTTATTTTTACGAATGCAATAAAAAAGTAAAAAGCCCAAAGAAGGAACAAAATGACAATTGGGAATTTGATAGCGGATAACAGCTCAAACGATTCGTCCTGGTTCGTATCAATGATTGAAAGCAGGAAAGCAGATGTAGCAGGCATCCGGTTTAAATAGATATGGGCAGCTTCGAAAGGCGCCAATAAAACAAACAATCCTTGAATAATAAAGAAAATTCTTTTTCTCAAAAACAAAGTCGGTAAAAGGTAAAACAAGCAGGAACAACCGAATAGTAACAGAGCCGTAGTAACAGTCTGTTTACCGTAAAAAGTAAAATAAATATTGGGAAATAACACAATACCGGATAAAATAAACATCCATATATACTCTTTTTTCATATGATTAATTTGTTCTTTTATGGAACCATGGAACCCGCATCTATTGGCTCCGCCGAACGTTGTTTCATGCTCTTTGGCGCAATTTTTGCATGCGGGTTTCATTCCTTTTATTTTTCTCCTTCAATTTTTTTACAAAAGTATGATTTTTTTGTCGATATTCTGAGTGGATTTTGAAAAAGTTTTGGTTTATATGGAAATAATAACAATTGCTTTACCTTCAAAATACTTTGCGGGAACGTAATACCGCGACCTGCCCAAGTCCCTGGCATAGACTTTCCCAACTCTCAAATTAAGGAGTTGAAGAGTCTTTGTTTATACTCTTTGAAACAACGTTCGACGTAGTCAAATACACCCAAACCGAAGTAGAGGTTGGCGGATTCAATTTATTTACCCCCAACCCCAGAAGTAAAAAAAAATCATTATATTTGTATCAGTTTTTAAGGCTAAAAAGCAATGTATAAAATCAGTAAACAATTTTCTTTTTCGGCATCCCATATTCTTGATCTTTTAGCAAAAGACCATCCCTGTGCCCGCATGCACGGACATAATTATGTGATAACCATTCATTTAAAATCGAATGATTTGGACGAACACGGTTTTGTAAAAGATTACAACACTTTGAAAATCGTGGAAAAATACATTGAAGAAACCCTTGACCATCGCCATCTGAACGATGTGATACCCGGACATCCTACTTCGGAAAACATTGCCGGATTTATTTATAAGCGGTTTAAACCGGAAATCCCGGAACTGTATGCGGTCGAAGTGAGTGAAACGCCCAAAACTTCCTGTATTTATGAACCTTAAGGTGAAAGAAATCTTCTACTCTTTGCAGGGCGAAGGCGGCCGGCAGGGTGAAGCCTCCATTTTCATCCGCTTAAGCGGATGCAACTTGAAATGTGACTTTTGCGATACGGATTTTTCGGGAGGAGAAACAATGGAACTTACTCAGATTCTTTCTGTTATCCGACAATATCCTTGCCGGTGGATTATTTGGACAGGTGGTGAGCCTGCTTTGCAATTGACCGAAGAAGTGATTGTTTTTTTTGAACGCGAAGGTTATTCTCAAGCCATTGAGAGCAACGGGCATTATCTTTTATCGAATTTATTGAATTATACGGTAATCAGTCCGAAAGGAAATCCGGATTACGCAAAAAAAATAAATCCAAGCGTCGATGAAGTCCGTTTGCCGGTGAAAAAAGGCGATGCTATTCCCGGTTTCGGGAGATTACCGAAAGCAAAATATTATTTTTTGAGTCCTGTTTTTACGGATGATATACTTGTAACAAAAGAAAATATCGACTATTGCGTGGAACAAGTCAAGCAAATGCCCGGTTGGCGATTGAGTTTGCAAATCCACAAATTAATTAATATTGAATAATTGACACAGCCGGAAAAATATGGAACGCTTTGAAGTAAATATATTAGGCTGTGGTTCGGCGCTTCCGACCACCAAACACTTTCTGAGTTCGCAAGTTGTTAATCTGCGGGACAAACTCTTTATGATTGATTGCGGAGAAGGCGCCCAACTTCAATTCCGGGCAATGAAACTGAACTTCCAGAAACTCAATCACATTTTCATCTCCCATTTGCACGGCGACCACTGTTTCGGCTTGCCCGGACTGATTTCTACACTGGGACTTTTGGGAAGAACAGCCAATCTTTACGTCCACGCCCATCCCGACGCTGAAAAAATATTTGAGCCTCAGCTCCAATATTTTTGCAAGATGCTCCCTTACAAAGTCTATTTTCACTCATTTAATCCTCAAAAAAGCGAATTGATTTTTGAAGATAAAAGCCTGAAAGTTACGACCATTCCCCTGAAACACAGGGTACCCAGCGCCGGATTTTTATTCGAAGAAAAGCCCAAAAGCCCACACATCATCCGGGAGATGATTGACTTCTACCATGTTCCGGTGAGCCAAATCCGCGCGATCAAAGAAGGCGCTCCATTTGTTACCGGCGAAGGGGAAACGATTCCCAATAAGGTTTTCACCCGTCCGGCCGAACCGCCCCACAAATACGCTTACTGTTCGGATACTGCTTATTATGAGAAAATTATCCCAATCATCGCAGACGTAAACGTACTTTATCACGAAGCGACATTCAGTAACGCCGATTTGGCACGCGCCACAGAAACCTTCCATTCCTCGGCCGCCCAAGCGGCAAGCATTGCAAAAGCGGCAAACGCCGGACGGTTGATTATCGGCCATTTCTCGGCTCGCTATCCCAACGAGCAGATTCTACTCAATGAAGCTTTGGAAATTTTTCCTCAAACTCAACCGGCTTACGAAAAAATGATCCTGAAAGTGTAACTTTTTTTCCGCTCAACCGTCGTTTAAATATACATGTATATGATAAGGCAGGATAAATTCAAAAAAAACATATTGCCGGTCATTGATCGATTATTTCGATTAGCATTCAGTATCACGAAAAATAAAGAGGACGCAGAAGATGTTGTACAAGACGTTCTTTTTAATGTGTGGAAAAAGAAAACCGAATGGGAAAATATCGAAAATATGGAAGCTTATTGCTTCCGGTCAACGAGGAATATGGCGCTCGACAAGCTTGCTTTAATGGAAAATAATCTGGAAGAAATTCCTGAAAATTATGATTATCCTGCTCTTGACGAAGATATTCAGAGGAAAATTGAAGTTGAAGACCAGATGAATTTACTGGAAAAATGGGTAAAAAACTTGCCCGAAAAGCAACAAACCATTTTCCGTTTGAGAGAAGTTGAAGAATTGAGCTACAAAGAAATTGCAGTGATTCTGAATATTTCGGAAGAACAGGTAAAAATTAATTTATTCCGCCTCAGGCGAAAGTTAAAAGAACATTTTGATAACATTTAAAATGACACAGACAACGATTAAGCAGTTATTGGATAAATATTGGAATTGCGAAACCTCTCCGGAGGAAGAACAACTTCTGACCGACTTTTTTGCCGGCGATTCCGTTCCCGAAGAATGGAAAAAGTACCAAGCGCTGTTCGGATGGAAAAAAACACAAACTTTGGTGAAAGCCACGCCTGAATTCAAAGCAGAAATCGGGCAGCCGGTTGTTATACAATTCTATTCCGTTATCAAAGTCGCAGCTTCGATTCTGTTGATTTTGACCATTGGAATCGGGTTTCATACCCACTACAAACAAGTGCAATGGATGGATACGGTTTTCTCGGAAACTTATTCCGAACCGAAAGATTCTTTACTCGATACCAAAAATGCTGTCGAAAAAGTTTCTTCCGTATTGAACCTGACACAAGAACAGAAATCAGATGCTGAAAAAACGGATTCTTTAACAAACGATCCGGTTGAGTGAAAACAAAATAAATATTCCATAAATTTAAAAATACTATTTCTTTAAAACTAACTTTTTTTTTTGATTAAAACGATGAAAAAAGCGGTAGGACGTGAGTTCCACCGCTTTTTTACTTCCTTACCCCAAGAGGCTGTCTTCTTTTACCCTGTTTTTCAGATATAAATCAACGTGTTCTCACTATTTTCAACCACGAACCTGTTAATTAACTTGCGTTGCGTATCAAAAAAGTCAGCTTGCAGAATTTCGTTCGATTGAGTGATCAAAGTGGATGATTTTTTCAGAGACAAGAACCATTTCTTTTGGATGTTATTGATTTCCGAATTTCGGATAATCATCGGATTAGTTGGATATATCCAATAATGTACTTCCGAAACATCGTCATATTCCATATAAATCGTGTTGGAATTGATGTAAGGAATAGAAATATAAATATCAATTTGTGAATTTTCACCGTCAAGTCGCCCGGTTCTTGCAACATCTTCGGCAAAATCCATCATTTTTAACAAATCTATTCTAAGAATTTCCAAATCTTCTTTGTTAATCAGTTTCCTTTGGTAATAATATTGAATATCCTTGATTACACTTAAACTGATATTCGGAGACAAAATGATTGCCACATTTCTGGTGCCCTTGATTTCTTCCGTAATTTTTTGTTGTAAAGCGGTTAATTCTTGTGGCAAAACAAGATTTGAAAAATAATTTTTCGGTATGTTATCTTGAGTTTCAACGAGCCACTTGAAATAATTGAATTTAAATAAATCAGCGAAAAATACCGTAAATAAAGGATATACACAATTTAAGGCCATAAATACACTGGAACTTTTGGCTTTGGATAAACTGTTTATATAGGAACTGTACTCTTGGAATACTGAAGAAAACGAATCTACGGAATTACTCGGATTTTTCAATCCCAAGTCAAAAAATATCCGTTCCCTCTTACTGCCTTCAACAATCTCGTCTAACGAGAAATCCAATGTTAATGCTAACTTTGTCAATTCGTCCATAGAAAACGGAATATCCTTTCTAATACGCCTATATACCGATTCTCTACTTAAATCCAGTAATTCCATCAAATAGATTACCGGCTTTATATTCTTCGGAATATTTTTTAAAACGGTACTAACAATAATCTCATTTAAATCATCAAATTCATTTTTCATCATTAAATCGTGTTCATTTTTCATCATTAAATCGTGTTATATGTGTGTAATAATAAATTTGGATACAAATATCGCAATATAATTTTAAATTAAGAAGTATATGAGGAACATTTTTCATAAAATTTGACAAAAAAAATAAAACTATTTTCAATATTCGTTAGTTTTACGCCTGATTTTCGATTCGATGTGTTTATAAATGAATAATTTCCATTTTTTTTTGGCAAATACATGCATTTTTCGGCAAATGAATTTTCAAAAGATTTTATCTATGAAACCGGTATGATAAATTACATCCAAGCAGATGAAAAATGCACCGGTTCTACACGACCATAAAAAAAAACAAATTATTTACGTATGAAATTACGATTAAATTGTAAAAAAATGAGTTAACTTTGCAGTCTGATTAATAAAATTAAGGTATGGCACAGCAAGAAGAAGTTTTTAAGAAATTGATTTCGCATTGTAAAGAGTATGGTTTTGTATTTCCCTCGTCGGAAATCTACGACGGATTAGGGGCTGTTTATGATTACGGACAAAATGGTGTAGAACTTAAAAATAACATCAAAAAATATTGGTGGGACAGTATGACTTTACTCAATGAAAACGTAGTAGGTATCGATTCCGCCATTTTCATGCATCCGACCATCTGGAAAGCTTCGGGACATGTGGATGCTTTCAACGATCCGCTCATTGATAATAAGGATTCAAAAAAACGGTATCGCGCCGATGTACTGATTGAAGAACAAATCGCAAAATACGAAGATAAAATCAATAAGGAAGTGGAAAAAGCCGCCAAACGATTCGGTGAAACTTTTGACGAACAAAAATTCCGGGAAACCAATCCCCGCGTGCTGGAAAACGAAGCCAAAAAAGAAGCGTTGCACACACGCTTCGCCAAGGCTTTGAATGACAGTAATCTTGAAGAATTACGACAAATCATTATAGATGAAGAAATTGTAGATCCGGTATCCGGTACGAAGAACTGGACGGAAGTCCGTCAGTTCAACCTGATGTTTTCAACCGAAATGGGTTCAACCGCCGACGGAGCTACAAAAATTTATCTTCGTCCCGAAACGGCGCAAGGGATTTTTGTCAATTTCCTGAATGTGCAAAAAAGCGGACGCATGAAAATTCCTTTTGGAATTGCCCAGATTGGAAAAGCTTTCCGGAACGAAATCGTTGCCCGCCAGTTTATTTTCCGGATGCGCGAATTTGAACAAATGGAAATGCAGTTTTTTGTACGTCCGGGTGAAGAATTGGCCTGGTTCGACCGATGGAAACAAACCCGTATGCGTTGGCATAAAGCTTTGGGATTGGGCGATAAAAAGTACCGTTTTCACGATCACGATAAACTGGCGCATTACGCCAATGCCGCAACCGATATTGAATTTGAAATGCCTTTCGGATTCAAGGAAGTAGAAGGTATCCATTCCCGCACCGATTTCGATTTGAGCAGTCACGAAAAATTTTCAGGAAAGAGAATACAATTCTTTGACCCTGAATTGAACCAATCTTATGTTCCATACGTAATCGAAACTTCGATCGGCGTTGACCGGATGTTTTTGAGTGTTTTGGCCGGTTCGTACTTTGAAGAAAAATTGGAAAATGGCGAAACGCGGGTGGTATTGAGAATTCCGGCTGTATTGGCGCCCGTCAAGCTGGCCGTTTTACCTTTGATAAAAAAGGACGGATTGCCCGAAAAAGCACGGGAAATCATGGACAACTTGAAGTTTGATTATCATTGCCAATACGATGAAAAAGATTCTATCGGAAAACGTTACCGGCGTCAAGACGCTATCGGAACGCCTTATTGCATTACCGTTGATCACGACAGCTTGACGGATAATCAAGTTACGATTCGCTATCGCGATACAATGGAACAGGAACGTGTTCCTGTTGACCAATTGAAACAGATTATCGCGGAGAAACTTAGTATGAAACATTTATTGAAAAAAATATAAAAATGAAACATTTAATTTATTTGACAATATCCATATTCGTTGCTTTTTCTTTTGCATCTTGCAATGATAACAAAATCGACGAAGTTTGGAGAGACGACAATCTGAAAGCCTACAATGATACAATAAAGAACATCAACTATAAAGATGTCAAGTTAACATTCCACAAAACGGATGCAACAGGTCCTTCGGGTGTATATTTCAAGTCGCTTAAAGAAGGTACGGGAACGGAGCATCCGCTTCAAACGAGTAATGTTAAAGTGCTTTATTACGGGTATTACTACAATGGAAGCATTTTCGACGCCGGATCAAGCGGTAACGGCATACCGGTTGAATTTTCAACGGCAGCAACCGTCAGGGGATTTTCTTATGCTTTGCAAAATATGGTGGTCGGCGACCATTGGAAAATTTGTGTTCCTTACTATTTGGGATACGGAGCTTCGGGAAGAATTGATTCTTATGGAAACGTTCTCTTAAAAGGTTATACCACTTTGTTCTTTGATGTCGAATTGGTTTCAATCACTCAATATCCCTGATGTTTTATGAAAAACTTATATTTTTGTCTGCTTGCCGTTATGCTTGCATCCTGTTCCAATAATACGAAAAAAGAAGAAACAAGTGTCACTATCGGGAAAAAACCGGTAGAAGTCACGGACAAACGCTTGTCGGCTGAAATCCTTTACACTTTGGGGCAAGTAAGCAGTCCAACCATTTCCCCGGATGGGAAAACGGTTTTGTATGGAGTATCCTATACCGACATCGCTCTGAACAAACGCAACCGCGAACTGTTTACCGTTCGGACGGACGGCAGCGAAAAAAAACAAATCACTTCTTCTCCCAAAAGCGAAAACGAAGCTCAATGGATTAGAAACGGACAAAAAATCGCTTTCCTCTACGATGCTCAAATCTGGGAAATGAATCCCGACGGAAGCGGACGCATACAAATCAGTAATTACGAAAATGGAATCGACGGGTTTAAGTACTCACCCGATGGCAAGAAAATCTTGTTTATCAGCCAGATAGAAGTATTTGAAAAGAGTTCCGATAAATACAAAGACTTGGATAAAGTCAGCGGACGGATTATCGACAACTTGATGTACAAACACTGGGACGAATGGGTGGAAACGGTTCCGCATCCTTTTGTAGCTGATTACGACGGAAAAAAACTATCCGGCATCACGGATATTATGGCCGGCGAACCTTTTGAATCACCCATGAAACCAATGGGCGGCATCGAACAATTGGATTGGTCGCCCGACAGCAAAATCATCGCTTACACCTCGCGCAAAAAGGCCGGAAAAGAATATGCCGAATCCACCAATTCGGATATTTATTTCTATAATACGGAAACAAAAGAGACAACCAACCAAACCGGAGGCATGGCGGGTTACGACATTAACCCGAAATTTTCGCCCGACGGAAAATATCTGGCTTGGCAAAGTATGGAACGCGACGGTTACGAGGCGGACAAAAACCGCCTTTTCGTAATGGACTTGGCCTCCGGAGAAAAAAATTACCTGACCGAATCTCTCGATTATAATGTGGATGATTTTTGTTGGGACGACGCTTCCTCCAAGATTTATATGCTTGTCAGCATACATGGAACCGTTCAATTTTTCAGTGTCGATTTCTCAAATCCCGGTAAGAATATCAAACAAATTACAGAAGGTCAGCATGATTATGTTTCAATAGCTTACGCAAACGGATATTTAGCCGGTTGCCGCCAATCCATGTCTGCACCGAATGAAGTTTATGTAATCTCCTTGCCCGCAGAAAAGGGAGCGACGCTTGCAAATGACTCTGCCGCAAAGTCCCCTTCAGGGGATTTAGGGGTTAATGTTTCTCAAGAAAATACGGACATCCTGTCTCAAATCACAATGGGAAAAGTAGAACCCCGTTGGATAAAAACCACCGATAACAAAGACATGCTGACTTGGATAATCTATCCGCCTGATTTTGACCCGAATAAAAAATATCCGACCCTTTTGTTTTGTGAGGGAGGCCCTCAAAGTATGGTAGGCCAGTTTTGGTCGCTCCGTTGGAACTTCCAGATGATGGCGGCTCATGACTACATCATCGTCGCTCCCAACCGGCGAGGCCTTCCGGGATTCGGACAAGCCTGGAATGAACAAATCAGCGGCGACTACGGCGGACAAAACATGAAAGATTATCTTTCTGCGATAGACGCTTTAGCCAAAGAACCGTATGTCGATGCGGATCATTTCGGTTGTACGGGCGCCAGTTACGGCGGTTTTTCGGTCTATTGGCTGGCCGGAAACCACAACAAACGTTTCAAGGCTTTTTGGGCGCACGCGGGAATTTTCAATCTGGAAGCCCAGTATCTGGAAACCGAAGAAATGTGGTTCGCCAATTGGGATTTGGGAGGTTCTTTCTGGGACAAGTCCAATAAAATTGCACAGAACAGTTATGCCAATTCACCGCACCGGTTTGTGGATAAATGGGACACGCCAATCGCTGTTAGCTGCGGCGAATTGGATTACCGGATTCTGGCATCCCAAGGCATGATGGCTTTCAATGCGGCGCAACTGCGAGGTATTCCTTCGCGGATGTTGATTTATCCGAATGAAAATCACTGGATTTTGCAGCCGCAGAATGGGATTCTTTTTCAGCGGGAGTTTTTCCGGTGGTTTGATGAATGGCTAAAATGATTCCAAATGAAAAAAATAATTTATGCCACAAAAAGATTTACACGATAAACCCTTTGACGAAGGCACTATAACAAAATTGGAGATCTTTGAAAATTACGCAAAGGAATGGATACCGACTTTTGTTATGAGTGGGTACAAGGAAATATGGATTTTTGATTTTTTTGCCGGAACCGGTTATGATAAAAAAGGGATTGCAGGTAGTCCCATTCGGATTTTAAGTCAGATAAAGAATCAGATAGGGAATATTATCGAACGAAAAACACAAATAAATGTTTGTTTCAATGAATATGATAAAAATAAATATCAGCTTTTGAAAGAATCTTGTAATTGTTTTTTGTCTGAAAATACGGATTTGGGAAGAGCAGAAATAAAAATCCATTTTCGCAATGCCGATTTTGCAGATTTATTTCCCAAAACACTATCTACTATACAAAAATATCCTTCATTGGTTTATTTAGACCAAAATGGCATGAAATTTTTATCTAATGAATATTTTTTAGCATTGGAAAAATCAAAGATAACCGATTTTCTCTATTTTCTATCTTCGTCTTATTTTATACGATTTGGTGAAACGCAAGCTTTTCAGGGAAATATTACTATTGATATTAGCCGTGCAAGACAAAATCCATATAAGTATATCCATAAAAGCATTTTGGAGCAACTTCGAGAAAAGTTACCAAAAGATACGAAAACATTATTGTATCCGTTTACTATTAAAAAAGGGACTAATGTATATGGAATTATTTTCGGAGCAAGTGACCCGAGGGCGGTTGATAAATTTCTGAAAACAGCATGGGAAAAGAATAATATCAATGGAGAAGCAAATTTTGACATAGACGATGATATTAACAAAAGCCAATTAGACATATTTGAAGGAAAAAAACCAACGAAAATAGAGAAATTTTCTTTATCTTTACGTCAAAATATTTTAGATAAGACAATCAAAAACAACAAAGATGTCTTTGATTTTACATTAAGGCAGGGACATATCGGCTTACATGCCGTCAACGAAATTAAAAAGATGAAAAAAGAAGGACTGATCTATTATCCGGAAAAATCACCATTAATCAACTATGAACAAGTATATAAGAATAATCGAATTGTCAATTTTGAAATAATTGAAAGCAATGAAAACAACAAAAATCGAATGGACTGATAAGACTTGGAATCCTGTCACAGGTTGTTCAAAAATTTCGGCAGGTTGCGTAAATTGCTATGCCGAAGTGATGGCTCGACGTCTTCAAGCGATGGGACAAAATAAGTATAAAAACGGATTTCAATTAACTTTGCATGAAGATGTTTTAAGTGAACCTTTGTCGTGGAAATTACCTCATACTATTTTTGTATGTTCAATGAGTGATTTATTTCACAAAAATGTTCCCGATGAATTTATAAATAAAGTCATTGCAGTCATAAAACTTACTCCACATCATAGATATCAGTTACTCACCAAGAGGGCGGATCGTATGGCTGAATATTTTCAAAACCATCCGATTCCTGAAAATGTTTGGTTAGGTGCTACCGTAGAAAATCAATCCGAAAAAGGGCGAATTGACTTTTTACGCGATTTGAACGCATCTGTTCGCTTCTTGTCTTGCGAGCCTCTGTTAGAAGATTTAGGAGAATTGAATCTCGAAAATATAGACTGGGTAATTGTTGGCGGGGAAAGCGGAACAAGCGCCCGACCAATGAAAGAAGAATGGGTTTTGTCAATTAAAAGGCAAACAGAAATACAAGGTTCAGCATTTTTCTTTAAACAATGGGGAACTTGGGGAAGTGATGGAGTAAAAAGAAATAAATACGTTAACGGAAAACTTATTAACGGAAAAATATATCAGGCAATGCCTGCATGACGAGAAAAATATGTTAGTAAAACTTTACGAAAAAGAAACAAATCCAAAAGAGGTATTACGAATTGTCGAATTGCTTCGTAACGGTGGAATAATCATCTATCCCACCGATACGGTTTATGCCATGGGTTGCGACGCTCTAAACGTCAGAGCGGTGGAGAAAATCTGTAAAATCAAAGGAATTAATCCGCAGAAAAGCAATCTTTCGATTATCTGTCCGGATTTGAGCAATATCAGCGAATACGCCAAAGTCAACAATTCCGTATTTAAATTGATGAAACGCAATCTGCCCGGACCTTTTACTTTCATTCTCAATGCAACAACCAGTCTGCCAAAGATTTATAAAAACCGGAAAGAAGTAGGAATCCGCGTTCCCGATAATGCCATTACCTTGAAATTAGTCAGCGAATTAGGAAATCCCATGCTGACTACTTCCGTGCGCGAAAAAGACGATATTATGGAATACTGCACCGACCCCGAACTGATTCACGAAGAATACGGCGACAAGGTCGATATGGTGGTGGACGGAGGCTGCGGAGGACTGGAGCCTTCCACGATTGTCAATTGCACGGGGGATGAAATTGAGATTGTGCGGCAGGGGAAAGGGATGTTGCTGGAATAATCATTAAAACAGAACCTTATTTTTACCTAAATTTAAAAAACAAAACAACTTTAGTAGCAATAAATAGATTTATATTTTTTTTTCAGGGAAAACCTTAATTCGTGTTAAAATATGCTCTCTACGAGAGCTATGAGCATAGTAATTTAACACGAATTAAGATGCGTTTGCCTTAAAAAGCACCATCCATTAAATAAATTTAATTATCTTTTCAGGCAAAATTCACCGTTACAAATAAAGAAATTATGCAAGACGAGAATTATTGGAAAGGCTTGGCTTTAAGACGCAGATTAGAGAACAAGGCACTAAAAGCCCGGTTAGTGGAAGTAATAGATGGACGTGAGAAATGGAAGGAAAAAGCTATGAAATATCACGAAGAAAACACAACCCTCAAAAGGAGTATTGATGTGATAAAAAAAACCTTCATCTGAAAAACTTTTGATTTTTTATTTTACACGCATGGAATTTCTGATTTTATGCTACCTTTGCGAAAATTTTCAAATTATTATTTTATGAAACCGGTATGATAAAAAATCATCCAAACAGATGAAGATGCACCGGTTCCATACAACTATTAAAAAACAAATTATTACGTATGAAACAAAAGAATTTCAAACTAACGCAGGCATTTCGTTTCCGGCGATTTGCCCGCAAGAATTATGCAGTATTCAACAGCCTGCATAAAGTGATTAACACAGGAGTGATTGCCGGTTGTATGCTGACATTCGCTGCTACAACCGAAACGGCCGCTCAAAGTCAGATTTCAGCCGTCAGGGATTCGATTCCCGGTCAAGAATTGGAAGAGTTGATTGTAATGGGTTCCAAAGCGGAGTTAACGATGAATCAAACCGCTAAGTTAGTGACGATTATCACAAGTGATGAAATTGCGCGACAGCCTGTCGAAAGCGTTTCCGACTTATTGAAAAGCATCGTTGGCTTAGATGTCCGCCAACGGGGACCCAACGGGGTTTTATCGGGCATCGCGGTGCGCGGCGGCACCTTCGAACAAACAGCCATTCTTCTCAATGGAGTTAACCTCACCAATCCACAGACCGGTCATTACAATCTCGACCTTCCCATTAATCTTTCCGACATCGAACATATTGAAATCATTCAGGGTCCTACTTCCCTTTTGTATGGCGCAGGCGCTTTTTCGGGCGGAATTAATATCGTAACTAAAAAAAATTCCGACACGGGACTTTCTTTGGAAGCCAAAGCCGGCATGCACAAACTTTTTGAAGTCAATGCGCGGGAAGCCGTAAAAACCGGAAATTCCAATCACAGCCTCTCGGCCGGATACGCTTCTTCCGAAGGGTATATCGACAATAGCGACTATCAAATAATTAACAGCCTGTGGCAAAGTAATCTCACTATAAACAACGATTCTTATTTGGATTTTCAATTGGGATTGAACGATAAAAAATATGGAGCCAATACTTTTTATTCGGCCGCTTATCCCGATCAATATGACGAAAGCCGCGCTTTGTTTGCTGCCGTCAAAGCTTCGACCGGAACAAAGTTGAAACTGACGCCCCAACTTTACTGGAACCGGCATTTCGACCATTACCAATTGATTAAAAATCAATCAACCGGCGAAAATTTCCATCGCACGGATGTATTCGGATTCAATCTGAATGCACAATACAAATGGCGGGCCGGAATTACCAATTTCGGCGGGGAAGTCCGCAATGAAGGAATTATCAGCAGTAATCTGGGGAAAGACAGCCTTTTAAATCGCAAGCCTTATCAGCTGACAGACAATCGAACCAATCTTTCCGCTTTTCTCGAACACAATTTCATCCTCGACCAATTCACAATAAGTCTCGGTTTATTAGCTAATTACAACACGAATTTCCCTGATAATGCGGGTTTGTATCCAAGTATCAATGCGGCTTATTGGCTCACGTCCAATTGGAAGATTTTCGCTTCATGGAACAATGCCACCCGGATGCCTACTTTTACCGATTTATACTACAAAGGCCGGACACACAAAGGAAATTCCGATGTCTGTCCCGAGAAATCCGCTTCATTCGAATTGGGATTGAGATACGTTCATCCTGCAATCAGCGCGTCGGCTAATGGATTTTACATGAAAGGCATCAACTTGATTGACTGGGTGAAACAACATCCCGATTCGTTGTGGGAATCGCACAATCTGACCAATTTGGATAAAGTGGGTTTTGAAACCAACTTTGTTCTGAATCTATCAAGGCTTTTTCCGAAAATTCCTGCTACGCGCCTCAGTTTAGGTTATGTGTTCATGCACCAGAGCAAAGATGCAAGCGGACTGATTTCCAACTATGTAATGGATTATCTGAAACATAAATTCACAGCCGGACTTTCTCATCCGGTTTATAAAAACCTGAGCGCCGACTGGCAATTCCGTTGGCAGGACAGAGCCGGAAGTTATACAAAATATGGGAATACCCAAGCGAACGGCGTTGAAACGGCTTACAAACCGTTTTCTGTTTTGGATGTAAAATTCAACTGGAAAATCAACAGCATCAATCTGTTCCTGAATATCAACAATTTGTTTGATACCTATTATTTCGACTTGGGCAGCGTTCCACAGCCGGGAATGTGGGTGATAGGAGGAATACAGTTATATATTTAATTCCCTTTAAAAAATTATTTGTATCTTTGCAAAACATCAAAAACATAATATCATGAAGAAAATTTTAATTCTCGCAATCAGCATTTTAATAATGCTTCCGGCCGTTGCTCAAAACAAGAAATTAGGCAATGAAACCGATGAACAAAAAAAGGAGAGACTGGCTTGGTGGACCAATGACCGGTTCGGCATGTTTATCCACTTTGGGCTTTACGCTTTGCCCGGTCGCCACGAATGGGTGAAAAACTTTGAGCGCACTACGAATGAAGCTTATCAAAAGTATTTCGATTTATTCAATCCCGATTTGTACGACGCCAGGGAATGGGCGAAGAAAGCCAAGGAAGCGGGCATGAAATATGCCGTCATTACAACGAAACACCACGAAGGTTTTTGTTTATTTGATTCAAAATTAACGGATTACAAAGCGACCAACACGCCCTTCAAACGCGACTTAATCCGTGAGTTTGTGGATGCTTTCCGCGCCGAAGGATTGAAGGTCGGCTTTTATTATTCGTTGATTGATTGGCATCACCCGGATTTCACGGTTGACAGGGTTCATTCGCAACGCCAGGATAATCCCGCCAATTACGCAGAACTGAACAAAGGCCGCGACATGAATGTCTATCGCAAATATCTTCACGGTCAAGTGCGGGAACTGTTGACCAATTACGGAAAAATTGATATTATCTGGCTCGACTTTTCCTATCCGGGCGAATACGGCAAAGGCCATGAAGACTGGAACTCCAAAGATTTATTGGCACTGATACGCAAACTCCAACCCGGAATCATCGTCGATGACCGCTTGGACTTGGGAGATTACGAAGACGGACAGGATTTCGTGACGCCCGAACAATACAAAGTGGACAAATGGCCCGAACGATACGGCAAAAAATTTGCATGGGAAACCTGCCAGACTTTCAGCGGTTCCTGGGGCTACTACCGGGATGAAATGAGTTGGAAAGACACGAAGCAACTGCTGGGTTTACTGATTGAAACCGTTAGCAAAGGTGGAAACTTGTTACTGAACGTTGGCCCGACAGCCCGCGGAGATTTTGATTCCCGCGCCGATCAGGCATTGGCGAACATGGGCAAATGGATGAAACACAACAGCCGTTCGATTTACGGTTGTACGGAAGCGCCCGAAAACTTTAAGACGCCCGCTTCCGGCGTTTTGACCTATAATCCCACAACCAACAGGCTTTACATTCATTTGCTGGATTATCCTTTGCAAAATCTCCGCTTGCCGGATTACAAGGGAAAGGTGAAATATGCTCAATTCCTGCATGATGGCTCGGAAATCAGATTTCAGGAAAACGGGAATGATGTGAATTTAAGCCTTCCGGTGTTTAAACCCAATTATGAAATTCCGGTGTTGGAGTTGATATTGAATTAAAATTCTTAATCGACCCGGCATTTCAGCGTTTTCACCGCATTATTCTTGTCCGAAATCCGCAGAATATATACGCCGCTTCGGACGGGAACGGATACATCACCGGTAGCCGTTTGCCTGTATATTGTTTGTCCTGTTATGGAAAAAATCTCAACTCGCGCCGGTTCATGGATATGGGAAATATGAATGTAACCAGGCGAGGTACACCAGGCAATCGGCTCTTGAAGACCGGAAATACCTGTTTCATACGGATTTTGATTGTTTGGGTCGGGAACATAATTCAGTTTTTGATCCATCCATCGAATCCGGGCGGCGATATAATTCTTGACAATGTCCACATCACCTTGATAGGTAGTGCTTCGTCCCCACATCTGGTGTACCCATTCATTGCGAATTTTCCACCGGATAAAATTCAATTCCTGCGAATCGTATATTTCGACGGCATATTTATCCACGACGCTCAACAGGGCTGTCTCGGAAATAATTCCCCAATCGCGGAAATTCGACCAGGTTGTACGCAATTCGTCATAAAGGCGGCTGTCGGAAAGCAAGCGACTGACAAATTCACGCATTCCGTTGGCCGTACTGCCGCCGTCCCTGAATATCCAGTCTTTGTGATTATTGACCGGATAGGTTCGGTCGTCGTTCTCAAAGGCTAAATCGTAATCCCAAACCGGACCGTAGTAGAATTTTTCGTCACCTCGCTGTTTGTACATGTGAACGCTCCAATAAGTATCTGTATTCCCGCTTAATTCGCCGACGATGAAATGTTTAACAAATGTTTCCGTATCCATGTATTTCCTGAATCCCTCATCCGTATCCGTATAATTGGAAGCAAAAATGGCTGCTTCCAAGCGGTTAAATTGAGAAACAATGTAATTGGTTTGTTGGGAAACAATTTCGTCGCTGTCGGGCGATTTAATGGTCACCGGCGTCTGACGGTTCGATTTGAACCATGATTTTTCCTGATCGGCATAAGCATCAACTTCTATATGGTAACCGCCCGTAAGCGCATCCCCTGCTATATCGGTTGGTTTCATTTCTTTGATGTTCACTCTTTCTTTTCTTACATCAATGTGATCGCAAAATTGATAGCAACCCTTGTATTCGCCGTTCAGATAAAGATTTACCAACCGGCCGGCGGGCGTATAAGGCATTCGCAGCCGCTGACTGATGTCGAAAGCCAAAAGGTTGCGTATCAGTGTTTTGTCTCCATGATTGCTTATCAATGTCCAGTTGCGGGCTTCAGCTGGATGTTCCAATACTTTGGCTTTGCTTTCCAGTTTAATCCGGTAAGGCTTTTTTTCAAAACCCCAACTGGCATTGCCTCGTCCCCGGATTTCCATTTTGGAAGTAAAAATATCGGTTCCGTCTTTTGAAATAAAAGTAACCGTCCCGTTTACATAAATTTCCTTGCTGTTGATTTCCCGATTGTTTTCCGTATGAACAATGACGTCGGGAATATTTGCGATTTGCGTTAATTGCGAATCGTTTCCGGCGCTTTTATAACCGTAAAATTCCAGCTCGGCAATGTTGCATCTTACATCGGAAGGGCTAATGTAGCGCACGTAGCGGAATCCGCGCGAGTTGGCAACGGTTTTTTCCGTCAATTGTCCTTCCTTCGGGACATCTGTAATCATATAAAAAGGAATGGCGTCGGAAAAATCCGCCAGATTGGCCCCCTCAAAAACGCCCAGTTGCAACCGAACGCCGAAGTTGGGGCGGGGAGCATATTTGATTTTCGTGATAACGTGCGGATCGCCCAAATCCAAACCTACCCAGGTATAGGAGCGATCGTAAGAGGCAAAAAAGGTATTCAGATTTCCATCGAACACATTGGATTTGGTATTGACGCTAATAGACGACAGACCATTATCATAATTGACGCTGTATAAGGTACCGATAATTTTTATTGTGACGTTATCCGGCGCCAGTTTTTCGGAAGTTTGCCCAAACAGGTTTGGAATCAAACTTAACCATACTATACTTATCCAAAAAAGAGTAAATGTATATTTCATATTTATTTTGTTTTAAAATCCACAAATATAGGCAGATGATCACTGTATCCATCCTCGTATTTCATCCCGCTGAAAGTCTTTTTGGGACGCTTTCCTCCGTAAGTTTTGTCCTCCGTCAGCATGAAGTTGCGGGAAAAAATCGTTGCCGTGTAAGGTAGGACTTTGAATGAACCGTCGCCCGCAATCAGATTTCCGGAAACAATCATCTGGTCTAACAGGTTCCATTGATTTTTGTACTTGTAACTTCCGGTTTTCTTCTCGAAATGTTGGAAAAGATTATAAAGTTTTTTGGTTTCCGGTTTTTGAGAAACAGGTAAAGCGTTTAATGTCAGTGAGATACTTTTGTTCGACGATTCGTCGTTGAAATCACCCATGATAATAATACAGGCATTTTTACGGATACGCATCAGACTGTCGGTCTTGCTTTTAAGTATGGAAGCCGTATAGACCCTGTCCGATTCCGATTCGTTTTCTCCGCCACGCCGCGAAGGAAAATGGCACACGAAAACATCCACCGTATCGCGGCTAATCACTTGTCCGGTTACGTGCAAAATATCCCGCGTCGCTTTGTGTTTATTGTACGGAAACCGAATGGTATAAGCGTGATGCTCAAGGTATTTGAATTGGTCGCGCTGGTACAGTAAAGCGACATTAATGCCTCTTTGATCAGGTGAATTGGTAACCACAAAACGGTAATCCGTCTTTTTCAACGGCGAATTTCGAATTAAGTCCCGAATCACCTTTTCATTTTCCACTTCACACATCCCAATCATTGCCGGCGATCCCCATTCTCCTGCCGAGCTGATGACTTTCGCCAAGTTGTTTATTTTCGTGTAATACCGTTTCTGCGACCAATGCCGTTGGCCGTCGGGAAGAAATTCATTATCATTTTTGTGAGGATTATCGACTGTGTCGAAAAGGTTTTCAACGTTGTAAAACATAACACGGAAGTTGCCTTGTCCGTAAGCGGAAAAGCAAAGGAAAAAGAGGAGAATACCTCCCATTGGTTTGATTTTCATTTTGTTAAAGTTTAATACCCCTAAATCCCCTAAAGGGGACTTTGCCGCAACTCCCCTTTCAGGGGGCTGAGGGGTAAGTTATTTTTTATTTTCTTCACTCTCAACCACAAATTCATAAGCGCCAATATCGGGAAGTCCGTCTTCCAAACGGTTTATTCCTTTGATATCCAATGGAATCAGTTTTGAAATTTCAAGATTGGCTACATTCCGCGCAGGCGATTTTTCCAATAAACCAAAATCAAAAACCGGCCAAAACTCACGCTTCTCATTCCGGCAATCTACCTTATTAAATAAGGAGTCAGCCTTCACATCGAAAACACAATCGGCAAAATGGATATAACTATTGTCCGATTGCTTGTTTGTAAATATACAATTCAGGAAATTAAGCGGCTCGGAAGGGCTTTCCTTCAAGTCAATAGATATTTCCGAAGCAGGCATGTTCCCGGCAATAATTGAATTAGATACCTCAAAGCCCAATACCGGATAATGTTCGGAAGATTCCCAATCGTAAAGAATCTCATCCGTAAGGTATATGGTTTCATTGTTACCAATTCCCCATCCCGCTTCGGAGCTTAATCTCGGATAGTAATTGGCAATCGTACAATGGATGAATTTGTGCTTTCCTCCGGCTAAAGCCAACAGGCGATCTTTGGCGTTGGAAAATTCGCAATTTTCCGCAACAATGTTGCAATTTATCGAGCGGATCAACGTGCCGGAAACATTGGTCAACACCACATTCTTCATTTTAATCTTTTCCTTGGAAGGATCAGATGCTTTGAATTCCATGCCAAACTTGCCGTTACGGATGTGCATATTCTCAAATTCATTATCGTAACTAAGCGAATCAAAACGGATTCCTCCCCATTGGCCGGGAATCAAGTCGTAAGGATAGATAAGCATATAATCGGTGCGGCTGCCACGGAAAGTAACCGGCTTTTCTATTGTTCCTTTGATTTTAAGTGTACCGTGCACAATAACTTGTGCATTAGTGCCCATATAAAAAGTAGTTCCTTCCAAAATTTCAGCGGTTACGCCTTCATTGATAACCAAACTGTCGTAAATCAGAAACGGTTTGAAATTACTTAATGTTGTATCTGTATCCAAAACAAGACTTTGGTATTTATAAACATCCTGTCCGGATGCTTGCAGCACCACTTTTTGTTGAACGGAATTGGTTACAAAAACAACATAATCCTTAAAAAGCGTAGGAATAGCTTGCCCGGTTTCAACCGGTTTCGTGCTGACTAAAATGTAAATACTGTCGTTCGCCCGGATTTCAATATCCTTGAACGTGGAACCCGCGAAACCATCCACATTGATTTTGAAATTACTGCTTTCTCCTTCGGCAAGATCGATTGAAGAGATCAGAAGCGGTTTTTTGTTCGGATTATAAACCATGAACGCTTTCACAGGGGAATTGACGGTAGTCAAAACCGTATCAAACGAAAGGGTATCGGTTGAAAAAGCAAGACAATCCTGAGGATCACGGGAATAATCCTCAAAATTGTCGTTGCATGCTTCGAAACTCGACAAAATTAAAAGCAAACCAAGAATAAGTAGCGTAACGCTCTGTATTTTTTGCATAAACCGTTATCTAAAACATATATTCTTAAAAACGGGTTTGTTTGGGTTTTATTTTATAACAACCTCGTTAAGATATCACTTTCCCGGAATCGCTTTCAACAGTTCAAGCAGGAGTTTCCACCATTTTTCTACCGTTGCAATTTCTAATCGTTCGTCCGGTGAATGAGCGCCAAGAATAGTCGGCCCACAGGAAATCATATCCAATTTTGGATTTTTCTCGAAAAACAATCCACATTCCAATCCGGCGTGAATGGCAATCACTTTCGGTTCTTCCCCAAAAAGTTTTTCAAAAAGAGTCTTTGAAATTTTCAAAATGGTCGAATCGGGATTGGGTTTCCATCCGGGATAACCGTCCGTTGCGCTGACTTCGGCGCCGGCTTGAAGGAATACGGCCTTCACCTGATTAGCCACATCCACTTTCAGCGATTCGGTGGAACTGCGTTGGCTGGTAGTTATCACAATCGTTTCATTTTCTTTCATTTTTACGGAAGCCAGATTGGTTGACGTTTCCACCAGACCGGCAATCTCATGGCTCATCCCCATTACACCGTGAGGTAAAACGTAAAGCGCGTTCAATAATTTACTTCCGGTATCAGCATCCATGCAATACGCGGGTTTTTCTGCGGAATTGATTGAAAGGTTAACGTTTTTGTCTGTTTTGGCTAATTCTGCGGAAACATTGGCTTGCAGAATATTCAACCAGGCGCCGGCTTTTTCTTTGAAAGCCCCCGGAACGCCGGCCGTCGCTTTGGCTTCGCGTGCGATGGCGTTATGCAGATTTCCGCCGTTGATTTGAGCCAAAAGTAAAGGACATTCCTGCAAAAGCGTCCACAAGTAGCGAGTCAGGATTTTGTTGGCATTGCCCAAGCCTGCGTTGATGTCGCTGCCCGAATGGCCGCCGTTCAAACCGCTGACTTGTATTTCAAACCAAAAGTAATCGTCCGGCGTAGCGGTTCTTGTATAATGGAACGTTCCGGTTGTATTTTTTCCTCCGGCGCATCCGATGCAAAATTCACCCCATTCTTCGCTGTCGAGATTCAACAGAATATCTCCGGTCAGAAAATCTTTTGAAAGAGCGTAAGCGCCTGTCAATCCGGTTTCTTCGTCGGTCGTAAAAAGGCATTCAACAGGGCCGTGCTCGATGTCTTTCGACGCAAGGATGGCCAAAGCGGCTGCAACGCCAATTCCGTCGTCACCGCCGAGTGTGGTTCCTTTCGCTTTTATCCAACCGTTGTCAATATAAGTTAGAATCGGGTCGGTCTCGAAATTGAAATTTACATCGGCGTTTTTTTCGCAAACCATATCCACATGCGATTGCAGAATTACGGTTTTCAGATTTTCTTTCCCCGGTGAAGCCGGTTTACGAATCAAGACATTACCGGCTTCGTCTTTTTTTACCTCCAATTCGTGTTGTTTGGCAAAATCAAGTAGAAAATTTACTATTTTACCTTCTTTTTTTGATGGACGCGGAATTTGAGTTATCCGGTCAAAAAATTGCCACAGCAAATGGGGTTCTAAGTTTTTTATTTCCATAAAATAATGTATTAAATTTATCAAAAATATAATTTGAAACCATAAAGATAGGTGAAATTTGAGTAATAATCAAAAAAAATAGCAATATTAACGATAATTTCAATTATATTTGCACCCTCAAACAATCATTAAAATAATCAATTAAAAACAATTTAGGTTCGTATGAAAAATGCTAATTACATTATTAATGGAGTTTTGGCAGTAGCAGTCATCGTGTTGTTCATATTACATTTTTCGGGAGGAAAAAGTAATCAGTTAAGTAGTAGCAGTTCATTTGGTGGAGATTCTATCAATCAAACACTTTTACCGGTAGCTTATATCCGCACGGATTCTCTTTTAAATAATTATGAGCTATTCAAGGATTTAAGTGAAGCGAGCATGAAAGAATTGGAAAATCATCAAGTCGATATTAATCAACGTAAACAAAAGTTTGAAAGAGAAGCACAGGAGTTTCAACAAAAAGTTCAACTGAATGCTTTTCTCACCCAAGACCGGATGAATCAGGAAGGCTCCCGGTTGGAAAAGACGAGAGCCGATTTGGAAAGGTATGCTGACCAAATCAAACAAAGTTTATCCGACAAGCAGATGCAAATGCAGCAACAATTACAGGATTCGGTTTTATCCGGTCTTAAGTTGTTCAATACGCCGCAAAAATACCAGATTATTTTCAGTAATATCGGAACCGACAATTTTTATTATGTCGATGATGCGTATGACATTACCAAGGAAGTAGTTGATTTCTTGAATGCCCGTTATAAGCCGGCAAAATAGTGAATCTGTTGATTCATTGATGATAATAGTCATTCCCTGCTACAAAGAGCCGGATGTGATTCGAACCGTTCAGAGCCTCTTCGATTGCGAACGAGGCAACTTTCCGGTTGAGATTATCCTGCTGATAAATTCTTATCAGATTGATTCGAAAGAAGTTATAGAAATCAATCAAAAATCTTATCGTGAAGTTTCCGGGTTTGCTTCTGCAAACAATACCGGAAACTTTTTTTTAACGCCCGTTTGGGTCGAAAACCTGCCGGGACATCAGACCGGAGCGGGCCTTCCGCGCAAATTGGGAATGGATGAGGCTATCCGGCATTTTCACGGAGATAAATCGGGAATTCTTGTGAGTCTGGATGCCGATTGTTTGGTAGAAAAGAATTATCTGATAGAGATTTACTGGCATTTCAAGGAATACGGTTTAAATTCGGCGACCATCGCATTCCATCATCCGGTTGAAAATCTGGATGAGGCGGATCCTTTGCGGCAAGCAACGGTTCAGTATGAAATGTATCTCCATTATTACCGTTCGGCTTTGGAATATTGCGGTTATCCGTATCCGTATTTTACGATAGGATCGGCTTTTGCGGTGACGGCAGAGACCTATACGAAAGCAGGAGGCATGGGAAAACAGCAATCGGGCGAGGATTTTTATTTCCTTCAGAAAGTATTTCCTTTGGGAAAAACCCAATTTATTGATACGACTTGCGTTTATCCGGCTGCACGGACTTCCGACCGTGTTCCTTTCGGTACCGGGCCGGCTTTGCAAAAAATGTTGAATGAAAACACAACGGTGAAAATGACTTACCGGTTCGAAGCTTTCAAAAGTTTGAAAATGCTTTTCGACCATCTGGATTCGCTTTTCAAACAACCGGCCGGAATCATCGAAACTTTTACCAAAAACTTACCGGAATACCTTTCTCTTTTTCTACAAGAGGACGGATTTACGGAAAAAATGGCCGAAATTAACCAACATACAGCGACGCTTCCCAATTTTCGTAAACGTTTTTTTAATTACTTCAATGCCTTTAAGATTGTAAAGTATTTGAATTTTGTGCATCCTGATTATCTGGGGTATAGGGCGGTGGAGACGCAATATTCCGAATGTATCGCATATTTTTTATAACTTTGGGGCATGAAAAAAGTTGATGATTCCCAAATGCTGGGCAAAATCCTGAATATGGATTTGAGCAAGATAAATATCGAAAGTACGGATGTTCCTTACTTTTCGATTGAAACAGAAGATATTATCCCATTAATTCCTGTGCGGGACAGATTTGCTCATAAAGGAAATTTTGGTCATGCTTTGCTTGTTGCCGGAAGTCGTGGAAAAATGGGCGCCGCTATTCTGGGCGCTAAGGCTTGTTTGCGGGCTGGCGCCGGACTGTTGACAGTACATATTCCGGCTTGTGGAGAAGCGATTATGCAGGTAGCATTTCCGGAAGCCATGACGGAAGCAGACCAGGGAGATGATTATATTACCGCACTCGTGTCGGTAGTTGGATACGATGCCATTGCGATTGGCCCGGGTATCGGTTTACATAAACAAACTGCCGCTGTTTTACATGATTTACTCAAGTATTCCCATAAACCATTGGTTATTGACGCCGATGCGCTCAATTTATTGTCGGAAAATAGAAATTCCTTGCGGTTGATTCCGCAGGGAAGTATCCTTACGCCTCATCCCAAAGAATTTGACCGGTTAGCGGGAGATTCCGCAAATGCTTATGAGCGTTTGCAAAAAGCGATTCAAATGGCTGAACAGCTGAAAGTTTACTTGGTTTTAAAAGGCGCTTACACCGCTATTTGTACGCCCGAAAGGCAATGTTATTTCAATTCCACCGGTAATCCCGGAATAGCAACAGCCGGCAGTGGCGATGTACTGACGGGAATCATATTGGGTTTGTTGGCACAGTCGTACACTTCCTTGAATGCAGCGATCACCGGCGTTTTCCTGCACGGGCTTGCGGGAGATATTGCAGCAAGCAAATGTTCGGAAGAAAGCGTGATTGCAAGTGATATTATCACGAATTTGGGAATTGCTTTCAGGTTTTAACCTGTGATTTTCGTCACCATCGTTGTAAAATACAATTTTTTAATCACAATATTCTAATTGCTTTTCTATTGACTTACGTATAAAAGCATTTATACTTGTACCGTTATCTTTTGCATACATGGCAATTTTACTATGTATTTCCGGTGAAATACGGATATTCAAAGAGCCGGTATAAGGTTTTTCCGGTTCTAATCCATTTGCTTTGCGGCTTTCTACATAATCGTCTATTGCGGTTTCAAAAGCCGCTTTTAGTTCGTCGATTGTATTACCCTCATATAGGATACAACTTTTATTCATACCAACTACGGAACCAAACAGACAATGATCTGCTTCACTATATTCTACAGTCCCGTTGTAACCTTTGTAATGAAAATGTCCCATGTTATTTTAAACTTATATGATTTTCCTTCACTAAAAATTGCAATACTTTTTTCATAACATATTCTTTTACGATACTGCCCGGATGCGGTTTGTGAGTTTCAAAAGATGTATCGTCTTTCATAAAAATAACCCTTGACCCCGATGTTTTACCTTTGTTATTAATTGTGAAACCAAAATGGCCGAATAATTTTATTAATTCGTCAAAAGTAAAATCTTTAGGTTGTTTCTTAAACCGGCTTATCAATTTATCTTTTGTACTCATACTGAATCTTTGTACAAAAGTAACTATTTTTAGTCGCATTGTGTAATAAAAATCGCTTCATTAATGTTAAATTTTATTAATTCACTTAGGTTGCTGTATATAAATTGCCTAATCTGTTAAATCAATTAAATTATGAAGTAACAATGCAAAAAAAACGGCTAAATAGTGTCTGTCCGAAAACCCCCATTTTTCAAAAGTGATTGTTAAAATTTGTAAATAATTTGTGTTGTTGATTTGATTTTTTAACACAATGATTTGTTGAAAGCAGAACGAAGCGGCAGAAAAGGAGA
>BNTV01000018.1 GCA_025996865.1 Bacteroidia bacterium | reverse complement strand
CTTGACACTGAGCGCGCTGAGCCGGGAAGGGTGGAAAATGCTCCCCACGAAGCGCGCTCAGTGTCAAGCTCCAATTTGGAATATACCAATGTCGCTATATTCTGGAACGATATGTTTACTCCGGAAGATATTCTGGATGCTAACGGAAGTGTGGTTGCCTCCCGAAACATCCATGCAAAGTATCCAAATATGAGTTTCTCAAGTGTAAATAGTGTAGATTCAAGATTCTGGGAAGTCAATTCTTTTCGGATGACTTTACGCACCGTGATGCTTGCTTATTCGTTACCGAAAGCGGTTACCCAGAAACTGAATATTCAATCTTGTAAGTTAAACTTAACGGGAACAAATCTTTTGAGTCTCTTTAATCCTTATCCGGAACACTTTACGGATCCAATGGTCGGATTTAGTAGTTATCCTGTGTTAAGAACATTTTCTTTGGGCGTTAATATTGGTTTCTGATAAATAATTGATTGATATGAAAACACATAATTTTAAAATAATAACAACTTCTTTATTGTTGTCTGTATTCTTTGTTAATTGCAGTGATGATTTTTTGCAAGAAAAAAAGGATTACAGCGGATTTAATGAAGAAATTTTCGATGATGTAAAAATGGCGCAAGCCAAAGTAGATTACATTTATAATCTGATACAACCAACCGGACCGGGTGGCACTCCCGGCGCAACTTTAGAAGGGTTTGGTTCGACTTCTTACACAGGAATCAATACATTGTTGGAAGACGCGAGTAATGTACCTGATGAATTTTTTACCAGCAATACCGGCGGGCCTTGGGCGCGCATAAGGGAATGTAATATTTTCCTGGATAATATTGATAAAGGAAAATTGACGGAAGAGGAAAAGAAAACATTAAAAGGAGAAGTCTATTTTTGGCGGGCCTATCTTTATTCCAAATTGGTCGTCACTTATGGAGGAGTTCCGATTATTACTACTGCTCAGAACGCCATATTAGGTGATGGAGATCCGGAACAGAGTGAGTTGAATATTCAAAGAAGTTCAACGGCAGAATGTATTGAGTTTGTTTGTTCGGATTTGGACAACGCGATTGAAATGCTTCCGGGAAGATGGCCGGATTCGAATTGGGGACGCATCACTTCCGGTGCGGCTGCTGCAGTAAAAGGTCAGTTGTTGCTTACTTATGCAAGCCCCTTATTTAACAGAACGGATGATCAAACCCGATGGCAAAATGCATATAATGCGAATAAAGCAGCCTACGATCTTTTGATTGCCAATAATTTTGGATTGGAAGATGGCGGTGGCAACCGGGCAGCCAACTGGGAAAAAATGTTTGTTAACCGAACTTCCAAAGAAGCGGTATTTGTTACTTTGTTTAATAATATAACAAACGATCAATTCCGGAGACTTAACGGCGTGGAACAAAGCGCCCGTCCAAAAGAAATACAAGGCGGCGGCGGTTCGTCGTCTCCGATCGAAATGGTTGACTTGTTCCCAATGGAAGATGGAAAAAAACCCGGAGAAAGCATTTATCCGTATGATACCTTGAAATTTTATAAAAACCGCGATCCGCGTTTTTATCGTACATTTGCTTTCAATGGCGTGTGTTGGCCCTATACTCAGAATAAAACTTATACTTTGTGGAATTATCAATGGTTTGCAAATGAAGCTGCTTTCACAGGCGGAAAACCGGGCAACTCGGCACAATATTCCGGTGATGTTACCGGGTCCATATTTGTCCGTAAACGCACAAATCCCGATGCAAGTTTTGTCGATGGTTGGCAATTCCAATTATGCCCTTCGCCTTGGATGGAAATCCGCTTTGCTGAAGTCGTATTGAATTTGGCCGAATCGGCTTGCGGAATAAACAAATTAACGGACGCATACGAATTATTGAAAGATATTCGCAAACGGGTGGGTTATACCGGCGATTGCGGCTTGGATATAAGTCTGACTTCAAACCGGGACAAATTATTTGGCGCCATCCTTTACGAAAGACAAATCGAATTGGCATTCGAAGGGAAACGTTTTCAGGATATGAGGCGTTGGATGTTATGGAACAATGATTTCGGAACCTGCGCCCGTTTGGGTGTTGAACCAATCAACGGGAAACGCAGACATGGCGTATTTTTAGGCGTAAAACCTACCGTCTATGTGAGTGGCAGCGCCGGACTGGATAACGATCCGTTTAATCCCGCAGGTAAAAAATATGATCCTTCCAAGATAACCAGAGAAGGGATTAGTTTGGATCCAAATGCGGATAATGCTACATTCAATGCTCAAATTGCTAAACTGGATAAATTTTATGATACTAATCTTCAGCGTTTGCAAAATGATCAGTGTGACGGAACAAGTACGCCTGTTTTTTATATCAATTTCCAGAATCAGTATTATTTTATCGGGATAAGATTAAGTGTTTTAAGGCAGTCTCCTTACCTCTATCAAACGACAGGTTGGAAGGATGCTTATAATAATCAGGGAACTTTCGATCCCTTGAACTAACGACAGTAGGGGCGGGCTAACTTCCGCCCGTCCCTACTGTTTCGCCTGAAATATTTGGCGCCATGTAAGTAGTTTTTTTAAGCAAATTCATATAAAAAAGAAAATAAAATGAAAAAAAGAGTTAGTATTTTAGTTATTGCTTTGCTTGTTGCAGGCGTCAATATTTTTGCGCAATATCCGAAAATCACACCGGAAGTGGAAGCGCAATCCGAAGCATTGTTGAAAAAAGCGAACGACGCTTCAGACATCGCGTGGGCAAAAGCCTTGCCCATCATCGAAAAAGAAGCCAAAGAAGGACGTCCTTATGTTCCTTGGGCAGCTGTTCCTTCCGATTTGGTACACGCTAAAATTCCGGCATTCCCGGGCGCGGAAGGCGGCGGCGCATTCAGCCCCGGCGGTCGCGGAGGGAAAGTAATTGTAGTGACGAATTTGGAAGACAGCGGTCCCGGTTCTTTGCGTGAAGCCTGCGAACAAGGCGGCGCACGGATCGTCGTGTTCAATGTTGCCGGAATTATCCGCTTGAAAACTCCGTTGATCGTTCGCGCTCCGTATATCACCATTGCCGGACAAACGGCTCCCGGCGACGGAATCTGCATCGCCGGTGAAACACTTTGGGTGAATACCCACGATTTCGTCGTTCGCCATGTCCGTTTCCGCCGTGGTGAAACCTGGGTGGGACGCCGCGACGACTCGTTCGGTGGAAACCCTGTCGGAAACATCATGATCGACCATTGTTCCACCAGCTGGGGCTTGGACGAAAATATCTCTTTCTACCGCCACATGTACGATCCCAAAGACGGTACAAAAGCAAGGAAATTGCCGACGGTGAATGTAACCATTCAAAATACCATTTCGGCTCAGGCTCTGGATACCTACAATCACTCTTTCGGCAGCACAATCGGCGGCGAAAATTGTACATTTATGCGTAATCTTTGGGCTGACAACGCCGGACGTAATCCGTCCATCGGGATGGGCGCACAGTTCAATTTAATCAACAATGTATTCTATAATTGGGTGCACCGTACCACTGACGGCGGTGGTGGCAGAACCGTATTCAATATTGTCAACAACTATTACAAACCGGGACCATTGACGCCTAAAAATTCGTCTTCGGGACACCGCATTGCAAAAGCGGAAAGTGGCGGAAGCAATCCGGGCAATCCGACTTTCAGCAAAGTATATGCACATGGAAACATTATGGAAGGTTATCCCGAAATCACTGCCGATAACTGGAATGGCGGCGTTCAAATCCGCGACCAGCACAACACCGACGGTTATACGGAGAAGATGAAACTGACCGAACCGCTTCCCGTTGATAATCCGTTTCCTATTCTATCGGCTCAGGATGCCTATCATTTTGTGTTGGCAAATGTAGGCGCTAATTTCCCTAAACGCGACATCGTGGACGAACGCATAATTAAACAAGTGCGTACCGGTGAAGTTTATTACGACAAAGAGGCTGATAAAATAGATTTTTATCAATTTGAACATCGTCGTTTGCCTAAAGATTCTTACAAACAGGGTATTATTACCGATATTCGCCAAGTAGGCGGCTATCCCGAATACAAAGGAACGCCTTACAAAGACAGCGATAACGATGGAATCCCCGACGCCTGGGAAAAAAAATACGGATTAAATCCGAACGACCCGGCCGATGCGGTAAAAGATCTGAATGGCGATGGCTACACCAACATTGAGAAATACATAAACGGCATTGATCCGACGAAAAAAACGGATTGGACGAAGCCGGAAAATAATCACGATACCTTAGTAGGAAAGAAAAGCCTTTTTTAAAATTATTTAAAATTATTATTATGAAGTTTATTTCAAATTTGACATTCTTGATATTGTTATTGATTGCTACAATAGCAATACCTATTGACGCATCGGCGCAACAAACCCGGACCATTTCGGGTGTTGTACTTGATGAAAATTCAGAACCTGTAATCGGCGCCAGCGTTGCTATTCCGGGTACTCCAGTCGGAATAGCCACAAATATTGATGGGAAATTTGATTTGACTGTGCCAACTGATAAAACAAGTTTACAGATTAACTACTTGGGGTATCAGCCCCAAACGGTAGTAATTGGAAACGGACAAACAAATTTGACTATTAAACTGATTCCTGCAGATAAGCTGTTAGATGAAGTGGTGATTGTCGGGTATGGTTCCCAAAGAGTAAAAGACTTAACCGGTGCGGCAACACCCGTTCAGATGGACGAAATAGCTAATCTGCCCGGAGCTTCTATCATAGATGCGTTAGCCGGTCAGGTTATCGGGCTTTCGGTTACCAAAAGTAGCGGACGTCCGGGAGCTACGGGATCATTCAAAATCAGAGAACCTGCACCTGCTCTTACAGGAGGGGTAAGTTATGGCCCTTTGATTGTTATAGACGATATAGTACAGGTGACCGCTCTGGGAGAGCCTGATATGACTACTTTTAACATGTTGGATCATTCCGAAATTGAGAGTATGACAGTATTGAAAGATGCTTCTGCTGCTATTTATGGTTCACGCGCTTCACAGGGTGTTATTTTGGTAAAGACAAAAAGAGGCCAAGTGGGTACGCCTAAAATCACCTACTCTGCCAAGTTGGATTTCTCGGATGCCGTTAGTCATGCGAAAGTGATGAATGCCTACGAGACAGGAGTGTTCACCAATAGAATGTTCAATCAAACCAAAGCCAATGGTGGTACAAATTACGATAGCTTTTTGTATTCGAATGACGAATTAAACGCCATGAAGAATTTAAACTACGATTGGATGGGTCGTGCATGGCAACCGGCTTTATCTCAACGACATTCGTTGTCAATAAACGGAGGAACGGACAAACTTACATATTTTGCCGGAATCACTTACCAAGATCAGGAAACCAATCTGGGGAGTGTACAAGACTTTGGTAAATGGACTTTCCGTACAGGTGGGGAAATGAAAGTAACAGCCGGATTGAAACTTTCCGTTTCTATCGCCGGATATAACAGCAGTACAACCAATGCTAAGGATCAAGCGAGATTCAACAGCGGACCGTGGGGTGATGAAACTCCTTCACATGATTATCCCGTTTTGCGTCACATGCCGAAATTTATTCCAATGGAAGTTGCAGTTAAACAAGAAACAGGTGAATTTAAAAACTTTTGGACATCGCCTTGGATAGGTCCTCATTATGTAAATACAAACACCGATGCTAATGTCAATACCGGATTTGCTGTATGGAATTTCTTCGCTAATGATGCCTCTAAAGCGAGAAAAGTCACTGAAGAGAACGGATATAATGCTAATTTCTCTTTGATTTACGAAGTTCCTTTCATCAAAGGATTATCATTAAAAGGAACGTATGCAGTGAACTATGACAACACGACGATCAATGACATGGGCGATTATTATAAATTGGCACGCGCAACAAACACCAATGCCCCGGGTCAACATTTGATTGGGGATTATACAACCTATAATTACATTCAATATGGTAGAAGTTCCAACCTTAATAATCAACCCTCTGTGATCTATACAAAGAGTACCCGCAAAAGCGAACAAATGAACTTTATGCTGAACTACGACCGTACATTTGGCAACCATGACATTTCGTTGATGGGTGTTGTTGAACGTGCGGAGTCCGAAGGTAACTCCATGCAATTGTTATATAGAGGTCCGTGGGATTCATATAATGGAGTGAGCAGTTCGGCAGGTACATTAAGTACATCCGGGGGCGATACATATTTCGGCAAATCGGAAAGCGGAGCCTTGTCTTATGTCGGAAGATTTAATTATAAATACGGCGACCGCTATCTGGCTCAATTTCTTGTTCGTTCAGATGCTTCTACTAAATTTGCCCCTGAAAATTATTGGGGTACATTCCCGACCGGCTCTGTAGGTTGGGTGCCTTCCGAAGAAAATTTCTTCAAGAATAGTGGTATCTCGAAATACGTTAACTACCTGAAATTGCGCTATAGTCTGGGTAAAACAGGTAAAGACAATGTCAAAGCCTGGTCGTGGATGCCTGCTTTCACTGTCGGAACACAATCCGGTATAGGATTTGGGAGTATCGACGGAGCGCCTACTTTTGGAGCTGTCTTCAACGGAACTGTGAACCGGAATATCAAGTGGGATACAACTGTCAAAGAGAATTTTGGTCTTGATTTGAATGTACTGTCCAACCGGTTAGGTCTTTCTGTCGATTATTTTTACGATAAAACGAAAGATTTGATTATGAGAGTAGTGGCTGCTCCGGACGAAGATCCCATTTATCTTGGGGCTTCTCTTCCTTATTTGAACTATGGTAAGGCAAATGGTTGGGGATGGGAATTTTCTTTGAGATGGAACGATAAAATCAAACAAGGTATTGTGTCCTCTTGGGGGCCGATTCATTATAGCGTAGGTATGGATTATGGTATCTCGTGGAACGAGGTTGTATTAGGGGAAACATACGTTTTTGATTATCCTTCCACCGTAAATAATGCAGTTGGTAGAACCGGTCATATCAACCCTGACAATCAATACGGGTTCAAAGTATGGAAAAATACCAGTCAAGGCGACGGTATGTTGCGTACACAAGAAGACATCGACAACTATTGGCAATACCTGACCGATTTGGCAACTGCCGCAGGAAATACGCCTGCTTATTTCAGCGTTACCTCGAAAGCCAATATGCGATTGGGTATGCTGGCTTATCAAGATATCGCCGGCGATATTGACGTAAATAATAAAACGATAGCCGGTCCTAACGGCGTTATTTCAAGAGACCACGGTCAGGATTATACAAAGCTGGCAGACAAACGCCGACACAACATCAACACGAAATTGGGCTTTCAATGGGGCAATTTCAATTGGACGGCGCAACTTGCCACTTCGTGGGGAGGATACAGTATGATATACAGTGATGTACCTCAGGCAATCAATACTTCGACCATGATTTGGGCGCAGTTCTCTTATGTAAACGATATGTTTGACCCTACCGACAATCCGAACGGTAAATTTCCGAGTATGGCCGTATCCAATGCATACGGCGAATATTCGGACTTTTGGACGGTACCCAACTTCCGTTGTTATGTCAGGAACATGACGATTGCATATTCTTTACCGAAAAATCTCTTGAAGAAAGCCCGTGTGGATAAATTACAGATTGGTTTAACCGGTAATAATCTATGGGATTTCTACAATCCGTATCCTGATAAATTCAGAAATATGTATGATGATGGTAGAACAGGATATCCTACGTTAAGAACGTGGACACTGAGCGCAAACTTTACTTTCTAAATCTAAACGATAAATTTTCAAAAAAATGAAAAAAATATATACAATAATATTAGGAATGTGCTTATTCTTAGGCGTTTCCTGTGATGATCAATTTTTGCAGGACAAAAGAGATTACAGTGTGTTTGCTCCCGGAGATATTTTCAGCGATCCCAATCAGGCAAATGCCGTATTTGGAAAGATATACTCGGATCTACTGGGAAAATATAATTCTCCTCTGTGCGGATCGGACGTTCTCATGAGGCAAGATCAAGGCAATGCCGGCGGTCAGCTTTATATGTTTACCGAGGAACTTGCCTTTGGCGTTACCGTAGCCGGTAAAAATGCCAATTACTCAGGCGTCTATGCCAAGGCGGTTAAGGCCGGTAACCACTTAACTAATCCTACCTATTGGAACGATCCTCGAAGTGGTACTAATTATAATAATATCAATCGGAACACCTTGTTTCCTCATGTTTATATGATTAATAGCTATATTGCTGAAATAGATAGATATAAAAGTGTTTACCCTCAAGAAGATCCTTTATTCTGGGATAAACTGAAAGGACAAGCTATTTTTGCACGAGCCTGGTTGTATTTTGATGCTATCCGTTTAAATGGCGGAATACCTTGGTATAGTTCGGGAATGGACGATCTTCCTGCATTGGACGATAAGTCTCCCCGTATGCCGATTGAGGCTTGTATTGAAAGAATATGCGCCGATTTTACGGAAGCAGCTGTATTGTTGCCCGCCAAATGGGATAGTGAAAATCAAGGTCGATTTACGTCCGTAGGCGCTTTGGCAATGCTTAGCAGAGTGCGCCTGTATGCTGCCAGTCCGGTATTTAACGCCAGTTGGGATAATACGGGCAGTCGCCGTTGGCAAGCTGCATTGGAAGCAGGATTAGCTGCCGAACAAGCGGCTATTGCTGCCGGTTATGGTACCGGCGTAAACGATATCAATACGTGGGATCAAGCGTTCTATAACTATGGTGTCGGCTCATTCAATCCGGAAGCCATTATTATAATTCCAAAAAATGGAAATACTATATACGCATCATCGTATTCTAACTCATGGGAAGAGAAGATTCGTCCACAAGTGGTTGACGGAGTCGGAGCCGGAATACCTGTACCCAAAGAAATGATAGACCGGTTCCCGATGAAAGACGGTTCTCGTCCCGTTGCAGGTGTCAATTATAATGCCGAAAAGTTTTATAGAGACAGAGACCCGCGTTTCTACCGCACATTTGCTTTCTCCGGCTGCGATTGGTTAGGAAAACGGCTTTGGTTGTATGCGTATAAAGTCAGTGGAAATCAATATCGCTACACGGATGGCACTTCGGGCGACGGCGGCGCACAAAAGAAAAGTAAGGCGCTGGTTTGGAAAATGTCTAATCCCAATGTTGCCGTTGGAGCGGAGGCATATTCAGGCACGGATATTTTGGAATATCGTTATGCGGAAATTTTGCTGAATATCGCAGAATGTTATGCTGCACAAGGAAAGACAGGCGAATGTATCTCTTACTTGGCGAAAATTCGCCAAAGGGTAGGGATTGAGTCCGCCAATAATTACGGATTAGGCAATCTTTCGGGAAAATACGCTCTCATCGAAGCAGTGTTATACGAGCGCAGTGTAGAATTAGCTTACGAAGGGAAACGTTCGTGGGACACTCGTCGTTGGTTGTTGTATGACGGAGGCGCCGGTTTTGACCCGGGATTAGCCGGAGCGAATGGCGATGGTTTGTATAATCCTGACAACGCTTGGGGACAAGGTTGGAAAATCTATGACGGAAAAGACGGAAGACCTCTCTATACCAAGGACAATAATATCCTTACAAAGTTGGGCCTTCGTCCGATTTCCGGCACCAAGCATGTGGGCGAAGTTTGGGGTTATCAACTCGCTATTGCTCAAGCAACCGAAGCCGATCCGTTGGCGTCCAATTCCGATAGAGCGGCTGTACCGGCAATCACAAGAAATATGACTGATGATGCAAGAAACGTTGCGTTCGATAAATTGGATGCTTTCTATACAAATGCCGGATTGGTAACCGAAAATCCTGTTGGTGGAATAATGGGCTTCAAATATGGAATGGATTCCGGGACAGCCAATAACGACCGAGATTATCTATTCTCATGGAGAGGGTGGTATTATGTATATCCGATTCATTATGACATGTATAATCCTACAAATGGGAATGACTGGATTGAGCAAACCGCAGGATGGATGATTGCCAATGCCAACGGTAATGCTACGGATGTCTCCATTCAGGACGGAACTTATTTCTATTGTAGCCCGGAATAAGTTCTCCCAAATAAAAAAAATACGATTTCCTGATTATAATTTATTTTTATGAAACAAATCTCAAAATTCCTATTTGCGCTATTGTTAATTGTTATTCCCATAACAACAATAGCAGTTGATGCATCGGCGCAACAAACCCGAATGGTATCGGGTGTTGTGTCCGATGAAAATCAAGAACCGGTAATAGGTGCAAACGTCTCTGTTCCGGGAACTTCTATCGGTACGATTACAGATGTAACCGGAAAATTCCAACTCGCTGTTCCATCCGATAAATCTACTATTCGGGTTACTTATTTGGGTTATCAATCCCAAACAGTAACTCTTTCGGCGCAACAATCCGACATAAGCGTCCGATTAGCGCCGGAAACGCAAAATTTGGACGAATTGGTAGTTATCGGGTATGGAACTGTGAAAAAACGCGATTTGACCGGTGCCGTATCTTCCGTAAAAGGCGATGAAATTACCTTGGCGCCGGTTACGAACGTTATCGAAGCCATGCAGGGTCGTATTGCCGGTTTGGATATTTCAATGACAGACGGACGGGTTGGTTCAGATCCCAGAATTCTGTTGCGCGGAAACCGGACGCTTAAGGATGCAAAAGGTAATAACACTTCGAGCATTGAACCTCTTTACATCATTGACGGGATACAGGGAAATATCAGTAACGTGAATCCGAATGATATTGCTTCCATTGACGTATTGAAAGACGCTTCCTCAACGGCTATCTACGGTTCTGCCGGCGCTAACGGGGTTATCATCATAACCACAAAACAAGCAGAAAAAGGGAAAACCCAAATTGATTTTAACGCTTATGCCGGTGTCAATACCAATCCGCGGTATCCCCGGGCATTGCAAGGCGATGCATGGATGAATTACCTTCGGGAAGGCTACCGTTCCACTTATCCGAGCGCAGCCACTCCGAACGATAACGAATTATTTACCGCTTACAGCTACAATCCGGCAGTCCTGACGCCTTATATTCAAAAAGGACAATGGATTGACTGGGTGGACGAAAGTTTGCAAACGGGTGTACAGCAGAATTACAACATTTCGATACGCGGTGGCGGAGAAAAGATGAAAGGACAATTTTCTTTGGGTTATAATGACAACCAAGGCGTTTTCCTGAACGATCATGCCAAAAGATATACCATGCGTGCAGGTGTGGATACATATTTCAAACCGTGGTTAACCGCCGGTATTCAAACCGGTTTAATCTTTGCAGACAATGATTCAAGGAGCAGCCGCGTCAACCGTGCGTTCAGCACATTGCCATTGGGAGATGTGTATGATGCAGACGGAAACATTACTTCTCACCCGCTTGAAGGAATGTCGGATGTCAATCCGATAGTCGATAATGTTCCCGGCGCTTACAGCAATAATGTCAAACGGATCAACCTGACAGTCAATCCGTATGTGGAATTTAAGATTGCCAAAAATTTGACCCTAAAATCTATTCTGGGAACCACGCTCGGAGCAAGACGACAAGGTACATTCAACAGCGACCATACCTATATGGCTCAGACAGGAAGCTCATCAGCTATCAGAAATGCAACGTATGAAACCGAACTGAATTACAATTACAACTGGGAAAATATCCTTAATTACAATACCCTCATTGGCAAAGACCATAGTTTGGGAGCCACATTGATTTCTTCTTGGAAAAACACTCAAAGAGAAACCTCATCGGCATACAATGAAGGATTTTTGTATGATGAATATCTTTACTACAGTTTACAGGCAGGCAACAACCCAACTGTAAATTCCGGATATACGGGAACTAAAATGTTGTCTTACGCCGCTCGGTTGAACTATACTTACAAAGGCAAATACCTGCTCACCGTATCCACCCGTTGGGACGGCGCATCGCAATTAGCCAAACAATGGGATGCATTTCCTGCTGCCGCTTTAGCATGGCGTATTTCCGATGAAAATTTCATGGAAAGAACCAAAGATTGGTTAAGTAACTTGAAACTTCGTGGAGGTTACGGCGTTTCCGGGAACTCCGGTATCAACGCTTATTCAACAAAAACAGAAGTGACCAATAGCGGTTTGGATGCAATAAATCTCGGTGGCGGACAACTCCTGAACAGCATACTGACTCAAACGGTCGGAAATGCCGCCTTGGGTTGGGAAAAATCCTACAACCTGAATGTTGGATTGGATTTGGGATTATTCAAAAACCGCGTAGAAGCCGCAATAGAATGGTACGATACCGATACCCGCGGCGTCCTTTATGCAAGAGCTTTGCCTTTCTCCGGAGGTGGTTTTACAGCTAAAACAGCTTATACAATGACTGCCAATCTCGCTAAAATACACAACAGAGGTTTGGAACTTTCGTTGATTACCCGTAACATCCAAACCAAAGAATTCCAATGGACTTCGACCCTTACTTTTGCAAAAAACACAGAAAAAGTAAAAGAAATTAATTTGGGTAGTGGAATGAAACTGGAAGATTTGATATCGTTAGGTCTTTTTATTGATCATCCTGCAAATACCATTTACGGAATTAAAAAATTAGGTATTTGGCAATTGGGAGAAGAAGCGGATGCCGCGGTATTCGGATTGCTGCCGGGAGACGTGAAAGTAGAATCCAACCTGACAAAAGTAAGCGACGGTGTGTGGATAGACAATACTAAAGAAACTCCGGTTGAATATACTGCCTCTAACCCCTATCCCGTTGGCGCTGACGACCGTGTCATTATCGGCCAAGGCGACCCCAAATGGACAGGTGGTTTCCAAAATTCATTCTATTGGAAAAATTTCGACCTGAATGTGTTTATGACTGCCCGTTGGGGACAGATGGTCAATGCCGCTCTTTTGAGTTACTTCGGAAGAGCAGCAATGCCGGATACTTATAATTATTGGACGCCTGAAAATCCAACGAATGATTTTCCGCGTTACTACTTGCAACGTACTACTACCCAATATACCAATCCGGTACAAAGCCTCTCCGCCGTAGATGCTTCTTTCCTGAAAGTTAAAAATATTACTTTAGGATATACGCTTCCCCGTAATTTAAGCAAAAAAGCAGGCATCTCGAAACTGCGCATATACGGAACGCTTTACAATTCGTTTATCTTTGCAAACAGTCATCTGTTGAAAGGTATTGATCCGGAATCCGCTACGGGCGATTCCTTCCCTCTGTACAGACAAATGGTGTTCGGTGTTAATCTATCATTCTAACATAAATAATAATTAAGATGAAAAATATATATCAAATTATAATCGCAATAGTTCTCCTGCAGGGGGCATTCACCTCTTGTTCGTTAGAAGAATGGAACCCGGCCACAACCGATTTGGAGACAGCTTATAAATATAAAGACGGATACGAAAGTTTAATTAATTATTGTTACGACGGGCTTTACTATTTCTATGGCAAAACCGACGGTATCGGCGCTATGGAAATGGGTACCGATTCATGGGCGAATATCGGAACTGGTGAAACCGGTTTTATTCTGTATGACAGCAAATTAAATTCTGATTTAGGAACCTTGAGAACCATTTGGCAAGGTTTCTATTCCACGATTAATTATTGCAACACGGCTATTCATTATGCACAAACCGTAGAAGGTTATACCGATGCCGAACGCAATGCAAAAGTGGCCGAAGCGTATTTCTTACGCGGTTGGTCGAATTGGCATTTGGTAGAACAATTCGGCGGCGTGGTATTGAGAACCCAACCTTCTACCATAACAGGTCCTGACAACACTCCGGTACGCAGCAGCGAAGAAGCTTTTTACGACTTGATTCTTTCCGATTTGCAATTTGCCTGCGACAATTTACCACTTTCACAAGGAGCAGAACGAGGACGAGTTTCTAAAAAAGCAGCTTACGCCATGTTGGCAAAAGCCGCCCTGCAGCGAACCCGTTTGGGTGATCCGGATAAAAAATACGCAAAAATGGCTTTGGATGCCGCTCAGGAATTGATTAACAACCAGAGCAAATACGGCATCGCGCTCTATACCAGCGATGCCAATCAATCGGGTTTTGCTAAATTATGGTCGGGCGCCAATAACAAGAACAATTCGGAATTTTTATTTCTGGAAGCCATTGACCACGTTGACGGAAAAAATCCCGAATCCTTTAATCGGGGTCGTACCCGGCAATATTATGTAACGGATTGCCGAACGATAGGTGCCGTTTGGGGAACGCAAGAATCGGATCCTTGGCTTAGCCGGGCGAACACAAGAACATTCAAACCGACGAAATATTTGTTGACAAGCCTGTTCCCGCCGGTAAAAAATCCTGCTGATACCCGTTTTGCAGAAACGTTTTTCTACGAATATTATAGCACTAAAGTAGTGAAAATCACATCCGATATGGTAAATACATACGGTAAAAATTCCAATTTGATCAATCATGAAATTCCCAACACTAACGGGACTGTTCAATCATACGCTCGCGGTGGAAAAACACAAACCGTTATGGGTCAAACAAATATGGTTGATAACAACGGCGACGGTTACTTAGACGGACTTTCCATATTAACGCCAAATTGGACCATGTCTGCGACCGACAAGAGAGATCTTCCTTTCTGGATTGTAGATCCTACGGATATGTTCGATCTATCCGGTAAATGGATTACTGTAGAAACGAATCCTGCCATGGGAACTTATTTCAAGGAAATTTATCCTTCGCTTAAAAAATTCTCCTGTCTGGAATATGTGGATGACCGTCAACAATGGTTGGGCGACATTCCCATTATCCGTTTGGGCGAAGTGTATTTAATTGCCGCAGAAGCCGCTTTGCTGTACAACAACGACAAAGCAACCGCATTGAAATATGTGAACGACATCCGTAACCGGGCATCCGTAACCGGTCGTCAAAACGAAATAGCAGCCACCGAAAGCGAAATATCTTTGGACTATATCTTGGCCGAACGCGGTCGGGAACTTTGCGGAGAACAAGTTCGCTGGTATGATTTGAAACGGATGGGCAAACTCACTACTCAATACCTCACTTCAACGAATCCGGATATTTTGTTCTTCAATGAATCAAAACATCAGGTAAGACCTATTCCACAGTCGTATATGGATGCAATTTCCAATCCGGACGAATTTGGATCGAATGGATATTAATACAAACAAATAATTCAAAAAAATGAAAACAATTTTGATTACATTTATCTTCTTGTTTACGAGCCTGTGCTTACTACAGGCTCAGCAACAAGATGAAGCCGCTTATACAAAAGTATTAACGGAAAGATCTCAAAAAATCATCGACGTATTGGGTATCAAAGACCAAGCCGCTTCCCAACGGGTAACGGAAATCCTTGTGAATCAATACAAGTCATTAGGACTTATACACGATGGTTTAGCTGCCGACCTCAAAAAGACAAAAGTTGAGGCGGAAATTACCCTGCTGAAATTGCAGGCAGACCAGAAATTGTATAACCTGCATTGCGAGTTTCTTGGCCGGTTGGCTTCCGAACTCACCCCCGAACAAATCGACCAAGTGAAGGACGGTATGACGTATGGCGTAGTCAAAGTAACCTACGATTCGTATTGCAACATGATTCCAACGCTCAAGCCCGAAGAAAAACGCCAACTGACGGTGTGGTTGGTCGAAGCCCGCGAACATGCGATGGATGCGCCCTCTTCCAACAAGAAACACGAATGGTTCGGCAAATACAAAGGGCGTTTCAATAATTACCTTTCCCAACAGGGTTACGACAGCCAGAAAGAACGGCAAGCTTGGGAGGAACGGCTCAAATCCGGACAAGACCGGCAATCAAAAGCCAATGCCGAAGTCGATAAAAAAGCGGCCGAATGGGTAACATCGCTCGGTTTGAACGATGAAGCGAAAGCCGGTCGTGTGCAAAAAGTGATCGCCAATCACTTGAAAGCCGTCCGTGATTGGCATAATAACCACGATTATAATACAGTTCCCGAAGGTATCAATCCGAAAACCGGCGGAACATTGGCGAAACTCGACCGCCAGATAATTGTGGATGCAACTTTCCCGAAAGAAGGACACGAAACCTTGATGTCCGGCCTGCGGAAAGATTTGACGGAAGAACAAGTGGAACAGATTCTCGACAAATACACTGTCGGCAAAGTGGCATTCACCATGAAAGCCTACAAAGAAGTTGTTACGGATATGACGCCGGAAGAAGAAGCTACTATTCTCAATCATTTGAAACAAGCGCGTGAAGAAGCGATCGACTATAAAAACATGGATCAAATATCCGCCATTTTCAAAATTCATAAAACGCAAATCGAATTATACCTCTATCAAAACGGTAAAAATTGGAAAGCGATTTACAAGCAATATGTTGATTCATTAAAGAAAAATAAAAAATGATGACTATTTGTTATATTACCCCCAACCCCCTCAAGGGGGCTTTTAGAGAGCAAAATTTGATAGTTTCCACTAAGGCAAAGTCCCCTTTAGGGGATTTAGGGGTAAAAAAATGGATATATACGTTGTTTTTTCTTGGGATATTTGCGCAAAATCTCTTCGCGCAAATCGCCCCCGACAGTCTGGGAAATCGGATTCCCGACTTTTCCTATTGCGGATATCAGGCAAGTAATGTCCCGATTCCACGAGTTCCGGTTAAAATAATCGTTCCGGTAATTGACGGCGATGCCTCGGCAGCGATTCAGGAAGCTATTGATGAAGTGGCTAAATTGCCTTTGGATAAAGACGGTTTCCGTGGAGCTGTGTTCTTGCAGTCCGGTGATTACAGAGTATCGGGAAACATCCGGATAAACGTTTCCGGAATTGTATTAAGGGGAAGCGGACAGGGAAAAGGCGGGACTCGCCTGATAGCCACCGGCAAAGACCGCCGTACCTTGATTTGTATTGAAGGCGTCAACGATCGAAAACCCGTCACCGATACATTGACCGTGGCAGATGAATATGTTCCGGTCGGAGCGATGGAATTAAGGGTTTCCGGAAAACACAACCTGAAAACCGGAGATAAAATAACCGTCTTGCGCCCTTCTACACGCGAATGGATTCGCGCTTTGGGAAGTGGAGAGTTCGGCGGCGGATTAACGACGCTCGGATGGAAACCCGGAGAACATAATATCTATTGGGATCGCACCGTTACCTCAATCGAAGGTGACCGCATCGGTTTTGACGCGCCCATTACCACCGCATTGGATAAAAAATTCGGTGGCGGAACCGTGATTCCGTATGCTTGGAACGGCAGGATTTCAAACACAGGTGTTGAAAACCTGACTTGTATTTCCGAATATGATACCGCCAATAAAAAAGACGAAGCGCATTCATGGATGGCAATTACTATCGCTAACGCTTCCGACTTGTGGGTTAGAAACATGACTTTCAAACATTTTGCCGGTTCATCTGTGTTTATTTTGGAAACGGCAAACCGTATCACCGTCGAAAATTGCCAATCATTGGAGCCTGTTTCGGAGATCGGCGGACAACGCCGGACTACTTTTTTCACGATGGGTCAACAATGCCTGTTCCAACGCCTGTATTCGGAATACGGATACCACGATTTTGCTTTAGGCTTTTGCGCTCCCGGACCGAATGCCTTTGTTCAATGTACCGCTTACTTGCCTTATAGTTTCAGCGGACCCGTAAGCAGTTGGGCTTCCGGCGTTCTGTTTGATATTGTGAACATCGAAGGCAATGCTTTGCGCTATGCCAATCCCAGCCGCGATACACAGGGCGGAGGATGGAATGCGGCAAACAGCGTTTTTTGGCAATGCTCTCCTTCAAGAATGGATTGTTTTGCACCGCCTACGGCAATGAACTGGTCTTTCGGTTCATGGTCGGAATTTTCCGGCAACGGATACTGGGAGAGCAGTAACAGTCATATCAAACCCAGAAGTTTGTTTTATTCACAATTGGAAAAACGGTTGGGAAATGATTATATTGACCGTTCCGACTTAGTACCTGTCGGTTCGGAAGCAAGCACTTCACCCAGCATTGAACAGGCTCAAAGACTAACGAAAGAAGCGGTTCAAGCTCCGGTCACACTGCCTGAATGGATAGAAAAAGTTATCGCCGAACATCCTGTTTCGACCGATACGGACGGAGCAAAAGAATTGAAATATACCCCCCAACCAACCCCCAACCCCCTGAAGGGGGCTTTTGCTGAATTAGCAAGAACGCAGACTCCAAAGTCCCCTTTAGGGGATTTAGGGGTGCATAACGGATGGATCGTCCGAAAAAATAAAGTCCAAACAGGAAGGAAACATAACATTACTTGGTGGAACGGCTCTGTTCTGCCGTCTTACCTGAAAAATACCGCCACCCCGCATCTCACCCGTTTCGTTCCCGGACGAACAGGTACCGGACTTACCGACGATATTGATTCGGTGGCAAGATGGATGAAAAAAACGAATACGCTCGCCATTGATCACAACTACGGACTTTGGTACGACCGCCGCCGCGATGATCACGAACGCATCCGCCGCATGGACGGTAATGTAAAACCGCCTTTTTACGAACAGGCTTTCGCCCGAAGCGGAGAAGGAACGGCTTATGACGGACTTAGCAAATACGACCTGACGAAATATAACGACTGGTACTGGCGGCGCTTGAAGCAATTCGCCCGAATAGCCGATAACAACGGTTTGGTCTTGTTACACCAGAATTATTTTCAACACAACATCATCGAAGCCGGAGCGCATTGGACGGATAGCCCTTGGCGTCCCGAAAACAACATCAACAATACCGGATTTCCCGAACCGGCTCCGTATGCAGGCGATAAACGCATCTTCCTCGCCGAACAGTTTTACGACGTCAATCATCCGGTAAGGCGGGAATTACACCGCGCTTTCATCCGGCAATGTATGAGTAATTTCAAAGGAACAAGCTCTGTAATCCATTTGATTAGTGAAGAATATACCGGCCCGCTTCATTTTGTGGAGTTTTGGTTGGACGTCATCGCCGAATGGGAAAAAGAAACCGGCGAACATCCGTTGATTGCTTTGAGCGCAACAAAAGATGTGCAGGACGCAATTTTAGCAGATCCCGTCCGCTCAAAAACAATAGATATCATTGATATACGCTATTGGCTTTACCGCGAGAACGGAACGACTTACGAACCGAAAGGCGGACTTAATCTGGCGCCTCGTCAACACGCCCGTCTGACAGCTCCCGGACGAACCTCTTTTGAAGCGGTTTACCGCGCGGTAAGCGAATATCGCGCCAAATATCCGGATAAAGCAGTAACGTATTATTCCGATGGCTATCCCCAATTTGCTTGGGCAACATTCATTGCAGGCGGATCTTTGGCTTCCTTGCCTCCAATCGGAGATGAAAAATTCCTCGAAGCCGCTTCCAAAATGAAAGCAATACCCGAACTCAACGCTCCGGGACAATATGTCTTGGGCGGCGACAAAGGATACATCGTCTATACCACGAATCAAGAGATTGATTGGAAGGCTTTCCCCGGAAAATACAAATTATCGTGGATGGATCCTGCAACAGGAAAAATATCGAAAAACAAACCCAATGGACGCGCAGCCGTTGCTTGGGCTACAAAAAATTAAAATATGTCTAAATTAAAAAAAATGTTTTTGACCGCCTTATTGTGGGCGATTTTTGTGCCGGTTATCAGCGCTTTTCAACCGGTGAAGGTGGATCTGAACTATTCGGGACGAAGCCTGAATGAGACGAATGAATTGGGTTACCTGTCATGGGTGGTCAAAGCGGGAATCAGTGACACGCTTCAATTGAAAGACGGAATCAAAATTATTCTGACGGCAAAAAACGGAAGCCTGATAACCAATTGGCATAAGGCAGGAAATGCTACTGCTAAATTGGTTAGCGACGGTGTTTTAACGGAAAAGATTCCGGAAAGCGGTGAAAATGCCATCGAACTGAAAATTCAGGGATTAAACAAAGGCGAACATTCCATCCTGACTTATCATAACCGTTTGGACGACCCGAAAAAAAATACATTCGCGCCGATGGACATTTATTTCAACAGGAAACCGGTGGTTACCAACCTCCAATTGACCACTCAGGTAAAGGAAAATACAGAAGCGGCTAAATACTACCAAAAGTTTAATGTTACAGGAACCGAAGATATAATTTTTGAGTTCAAATCCGTTGCAGGAAGTTATGCGAACATAAAGTCCTTGATTATAAATGCATTCGAATTAGACACGAATGATCCGGATAAACAAGCAATCCTTCCTACCCCTTTAGATGGAGACGAACATGCGGATGCCGACAACAAAACATTGAAGTTGAGCTGGACGCCCGCAAAAAATGCGGTTTCTCATCAAGTTTACTTCGGAAAAGATTTTCGCTCTGTGGAAAACGCCGGCAAAAACAGCCCTGAATTTAAAGGAAGTCAAACCGGAACCGACTTCGAGGCAAAAGACTTGTACAGTATGGATACCTATTATTGGCGAGTGGACGAAGTGGATGCCAAGGGAGAAGTAACCAAAGGGAATACATGGTATTTTCGTCCTCGCCAATTGGCATTTAACGGAGCGGAAGGCTACGGCCGGTTTGCGAGAGGCGGACGCGGTGGTATCGTCGTTAAAGTAACCAACTTGAACGACAAAGGACCCGGCAGTTTGCGAGACGCCTTGGAAAATCCAGCTTATGAGGGAATTCCCCGAACAATCATCTTTGATGTTTCGGGCAGAATCGCTCTGATAGGCAGACTTTCGGTGAACAAACCCTACATTACGATTGCCGGACAAACCGCTCCCGGAAAAGGAATTTGCCTGAGCGGCCAACCTTTCGGAGTAGGCGGAAGTCATGATGTGATTTTCCGTCACCTGAGACTGCGCGTAGGCTCGGAAGCAACCACCGACGGAATGGGACAAAGCGGCGCGGATCATTGCATCATCGACCATGCTTCCATCAGTTGGTCGAAAGATGAAGCAACCAGTTCGCGCAATGGAAAAAATATCACCTTTCAGCGGACATTGATTTCCGAACCGCTAAACAGAGCCGGACATAAAAACTATAAGATGGGCAGTACCCATGGTTTTGCCGGAAGTATCGGCGGCGAAATCGGAAGCTATCACCATAATCTATTGGCGCATAGCTATGGACGAAACTGGAGTTTAGCCGGAGGATTGGATGCAAGCGGATTCTATAAAGGAAAAATAGATATTTTCAATAACGTAATATACAATTGGGGAAACCGCACAACCGACGGCGGCGCTCACGAAGTGAATTTTGTAGCGAACTATTACAAACCGGGCGTTGAAACCATTCAAAAATATGCGTTAAATGCACAATGGGATGGCTTCCCGGGAACACAGAAATATTACTGCTCCGGAAATATTGTAGAAGGCTATTTTGAAGACCTGAGTAACCCGAGAAACGGTTGTCGTTCCGACGAAAATAACCCCGATCCATGGTCGGACAAACCGTTTTTTCCGTCTTACGCAACGATTCATACCGCAAAAGACGCCTACAAGCAAGTATTGTCGGACGTGGGAGCCAATCAACCGCTGTTCGATGACCACGATATACGGATTGTAAAAGAAACTTTGGACGGAAGTTGGACGTATCGTGGAAGTTATGATGCCCCGAATGGAAGTCGCGGAGTGATAGACCATCCCGACGATGCAGGCGGATGGGAAGATTACGGAAATGAAACGAGACCTGCCAACTATGATTCGGACAACGACGGTTTACCCGACTGGTGGGAAACAGCGGTTTCTCATACGAATCCCGATTCTCCGCAGGGTGATTTTTCGGATTCCAATGCCGACCCCGACAAAAACGGATTTACCTGTTTGGATGATTTTCTTGATTGGATGGCAAATCCGCATTATATCTCCAAAGTATCCGGCAAGAATAATTCATTCAACTTGGATCTGAAAGTCTTGACCAAAGGATATACGGCAAGTCCGAAATACAAAATAGATGCCACCGAAAATTGTTCCGTAAAATTGGATACGAAAGGCGTAGCAAAAATTTCACCCGCTGTAGCCGGCAACCAATTAAGCTCAATCACGTTCACCGTTACGGACAGCGAAGGAAGCAGCATGACACGCAAGATCGGCTTGTTCTTTGCTCCGGCAAAAATTTTAACTTCATTTTAATATCCAATGAATATGAACTGCGCTTATATACACATAAAAAACTTAATTTATACACACATGAAAAACTTACGACAAATCATTGGGTTAACCATGATTATCATGGTTATGCCGTTGTATGCTATCCAACCTGTCAAGGTGGACTTGAATATGAGTGGAAGATCTACCACTGAAACCAATGAGCCGGGTTATACTTCCTGGATCATACAAAATGGAATCAGCGATGTATTGTCATTGGATGACTTGACAATTACCTTGACATCCAAAGGCGACGGCACGCTGAGATCGAACTGGTATAAAGCCGGAATCACTACCGCCCAATTGGTCAATGACGGCGTAGTGGTCAGCGATATTCCCGCAGAAAGTGAAAATGTATCCGTTGAATTGAAAATATCCGGCTTGCCTCAAGGTAAACACACCATCCTGACTTACCATAACCATGTGGATAATCCGGCCACGAACACTTTTGCGCCAATGGATATTTATTTCAACGGACAATTGCAAAAAGCCGCTTTAGCGCCGACTGTTCGGGTAGAAAGTAATGCCTTATCCGCTAAGTTCTATACCGATTTTACCATAACCGGCGATGAAGATGCTGTTTTTGAATTTAAAATCGTAACCCAGTCGGGCGCATCCAATAAAACCGTTATTATCAACGGCTTTGAAATCGGAACAAGTAATGCCGACGAGCAAGCGACTGCTCCCGTTCCGGCCGATAGGGATGAACATGCGGACGCCGATAACGGCGCATTTACCCTGCAATGGACGCCTGCTTCCGGAGCCGTTTCGCACGATGTATATTTCGGAAACAGCCTGCAAAATTTGGAAGCTGCCGGAAAAACAAGTCCTGAGTACAAAGGGAACCAAACGGAGGCCGACTTTGCCGTAAGCGGGTTATATAGCATGGAGACTTACTATTGGCGCATCGACGAAGTGGATGGCAACGGAACGGTAACCAAAGGCAACGTATGGTATTTCCGTCCGAGACAACTGGCTTTTTACGGAGCGGAAGGTTACGGACGCTTTGCCCGTGGCGGACGCGGCGGCATTGTCATTAAAGTAACCAATCTCAACGATAGCGGTCCCGGAAGTTTACGGGATGCGGTAGAAAATCCGGCCTACGAAGGAATTCCCCGTACGATCTTATTCGACGTATCCGGTCGGATTCTATTAAACAGTCGCTTATCGGTAAATAAGCCCTACATCACCATTGCCGGACAAACCGCTCCCGGGAAAGGAATTTGCGTAAGCGGTCACGCCTTTGGTATAGGCGGAGTGAACGATGTTATCTTCCGGCACCTGCGCCTGCGTGTAGGTACGGACGACACCACCGACGGTATGGGACAAAGTGGTTCCAACCATTGTATTATCGATCATGCTTCCATCAGTTGGTCGAAAGATGAAGCCACCAGCTCGCGCGATGCAAAAAACATCACGTTCCAGCGTTGCCTTATTTCCGAGCCGCTGAACCGCGCAGGACATAAGAACTACGGACCCGGAACTGCCCACGGTTATGCCGGAAGTATCGGCGGCGATATCGGCAGCTATCATCATAATTTGCTGGCGCACAGCTATGGCCGCAACTGGAGTTTCGCCGGAGGATTGGACGGGAACGGCTATTACAAAGGTAAATTAGACGTCTTCAATAATGTCATTTACAACTGGGGCTCCCGGACAACGGACGGCGGCGTTCACGAGGGAAATTTTGTCAATAATTATTATAAGGCAGGGGCTGCAACTACCCTTTTCCGGATGATAACCGCCCAGCTTGAAGGCGTAGGCAAGGGGACTCAAAGCTATTATGTAAAAGGAAATATACTGCAAAGGGCAGATGGAACCATCAGCTGTGATGGAACCGATGATGCCTGTGGCCGTACTTATTCGCTGAGCGGCGGACAAATATTCGACTGGCAATTATGGGTGGATAATCCTTTCTTCCCTTCGTATGCAACCGTTCATACGGCGAAAGAAGCCTACAAGCACGTATTGTCGGATGTGGGGGCTACACAGCCGGTATTTGACAATCACGATATCCGGATTGTGCAGGAAACACTCGAAGGCAGCTGGACATTCCGGGGCAGTTACAATGCGCCGAATGGAACCTACGGAGTGATTGACCACCAGAATGATGTCGGCGGATGGGAAGATTACGGCAATGAGGTACGACCTTCCGATTACGATTCGGATAACGACGGTTTGCCAGATTGGTGGGAAATTGAAGTATCCAAAACGAATCCCCATTCCCCTGCCGACGATTTCTCGGACACAAACGCCGACCCTGATAAGGATGGTTTCACCCATCTCGACGATTTCCTCGATTGGATGGCTAATCCGCACCATTTCATCGCTGCCGGCGATAAATTCAATTTGAAAAATCTGGCTGCCGGTTTCACCGCAAATCCGGTATTCCAAATAAACGAGGCAAAAAATTGTTCCGCAAACCTTGAAGATGGATATACGGCAGTTATCGTGCCGGCTACCGATGGAACTTCAAAACTTGGTTCATTCACATTTACTGTTACCGATAGCGAAGGGAGCAGTTTGAGCCGTACCGTCCATCTGTATTTTTCAGGACAGACCGCCGTCAATCCTCCGGATGCGCAAAAGTTTGAAGTAAAATACCGTTATTCGGGGAAAGAAGTCTTATTCCTTTCTGCTGTTTCCGGTACATCTACAGAACCTGCTCAGGTTTCATGTTTCGACCCTTCAGGCAGGATACTGTTTCAACAGCCGATAAGCCTTTCGGCAGCCGACACCCGAATAAATATGTCGTCTCTAACACCGGGAATCTATTTCATCCGGGTAACCACTGCCAAAGGGGAACAAAATTTCAAAATTATAAAAACACTATAAATAGTATTTATCATGAGACAAACTGTGCTATTTTTTCTGTGCATTCTTTCATTGATTTCCTGTCGGAACAACGAAAAGGAAGTCTATCTATTTACCTCTTTCCATGAGCCTGCCGACGCGGGTTTACGCCTTTTGTACAGTGAAGACGGCTACCATTGGGACAGCCTTCCCGGCATTTTCCTGAAGCCGGAGGTCGGACGGCAAAAAGTGATGCGCGATCCAAGTATTACCAGCGGTTCCGACGGGACATTCCACCTGGTTTGGACTTGCAGCTGGAATAAAGATTCAGGATTTGGCTATGCCTCTTCTAAAGACCTGATTCACTGGTCGGAGCAAAAATATATTTCGGTCTTGGAATCCGACACCTCGGTTGTAAACGTTTGGGCGCCGGAAATATTCCATGAAGACGAAACGCAAGAATTTTACATCGTTTGGGCATCAACCATACCATTCAAATTTGAAAAAGGAATAGAGGAAGAACGCAACAATCATCGTTTGTATTATATTAAAACAAAAGATTTTATAAACTTTACTCCGGCAAAGTTATTCTATGATCCGGGCTTTAGTTCCATTGACGCCGAGATTGTGAAACGCGCTCCTTCCGACTACGTTTTGGTATTCAAAGACAACACCCGTCCCGAGCGGAACATTCTCGCGGCATTCGCTTCCGCACCGGACGGTCCTTACGGCAATCCTACCCAACACTTTACGGAAATGTTTACCGAAGGTCCATCGGTCGCCAAAGTAGGCGACGAATGGCTGATATATTTCGACTCTTACCGGAATAAAACCTACAATGCGGTGGCGACGAAGGATTTTCAAACATTTACCGATATCAGCGATAAAATCAGCATCCCCGAAGGACACAAACATGGAACGATATTGAAAGTTCCCCTCTCGGTTATAGAAAAGATTAAAAATAAATAACTATTGTACAATTTCTAACAGATTAAACGCATGAAAATACTATTAAATCTGATGTTTTTGCTGTTGTTCGCAAGTTTTACGACAATGGCGCAACAAACACCCAAAAGTATTCAAGGGCTGGTAATTGATGAAAATAATGAACCGTTGATTGGCGCTTCGGTTACCGTTCCCGGAACTTCCGCCGGAACCGCAACGGATTTGGACGGAAAATTTCAACTCAATCTTCCGGAAGGAAAAACTACCGTGCAAGCCGCTTATTTAGGTTATGAAACAAAAACGGTCAATGTGGCCAATCAAACACAAGTTACTATCCAACTGACTCCCCAAAATCAGGATATCGACGAGGTGGTGGTAATCGGTTACGGAACCGCTAAAAAACGGGATTTAACAGGCGCCGTTGCATCCATCAAAAGCGAAGATATTACGATTGCGCCTACCGGCAATGTCATGGAAGCGCTTCAAGGAAGAGTAGCCGGTATGGATATTATGAAAACCAGCGGACAAGTGGGAAGCGATGTGAATATTTTATTGCGGGGAAGCCGGTCTATTTACGGATCGAATGCGCCTTTGGTCGTCGTTGACGGAATCATAAGCGATTATGCCCAAATCAATCCCGCAGACGTTGAAAGCATAGATATATTGAAAGACGGCTCATCGACTGCTATTTATGGCGCCGCAGGATCGAATGGCGTAATCCTCATTACCACCAAAAAAGGAAAAGCCAATAAAGCCACCGTCAATTTTGACGCCTATTACGGTTTTAGCGGAAAGCCGGAGTTTTTCCACGGCATGACCGGCGACGGATGGACCAATTACCAACGGGAAGCCTATAAATATTCGAACGGGCAATATCCGGCGGATATGTCGTCCATCCTCACCAATCCGGGAAAATTGGCTTATTACAACCAGGGAAATTGGATTGACTGGGTGGAAGAAGCGTCCGGTAATACGGCCACCAATCAAAAATACAATTTGTCCGTAACCGGAGGAACTGATAAAACGAAAGTGTTTTTATCGCTTTCTTACGACGCTCAAACCGGATTACTGAAAACCGAATCGTTGAAAAAATATGGTATGCGTTTGAATGTGGATCAGGAAATTTTTTCATGGGCGAAAGTCGGAGCAACTACTACGATCGGTCATACCAACACCAATGCGGGCGTAAGGAACACCTTTACAAAAGCGCTCTCCTCTTTTCCCTTAGGAGAAGCGTATGACAGTACGGGCGATATTATCTACGAGTTTGCCCCCAACGAATATACGCCGCTGGGCGATTTAATTAAAAATCAATATGTAAATAACCGGAAACGAATATTTGCCCGGTCAAATGCTTATTTGGAACTCACTCCATTGAAGGGTCTTTCCTATAAAAGTATTTTGGGAGGCAGTCTGTCCAATGCACGCTTAGGACAATACTGGGGAAAAGAAGCCAATGCTTTACGTCCCACTTACGCCGGAACTCCCCATGCCGAAGTCACCAATGATTATGGTTATAGCTACACCTGGGATAATATTTTATCGTACAATCAAACATTCAATAAGGATCATAGCGTAGGGGCTACCCTTGTTTCCAGCTGGACATACAGCCAGAGTGAAAACAACAAAGCGGCCGGTAGCGGACAAAATCTGGATTCATGGACATTCTACCGCTTGGTGGCGGCTACCGCACCTCATGTCGAATCCGATTACAGCCAATCCCAAGCCATGGGCTATGCCGTTCGGCTCAATTATTCGTATCAGGGAAAATACCTTTTAACGTTTTCCAATCGCTGGGACGGTGTATCCCAGTTTTCCGTAGGACATAAATGGGGCGTTTTCCCGGCAGGCGCTGTGGCATGGCGTATTTCCGACGAAGCATTTATGAAAAATACCCAAGACTGGCTGAACAATCTGAAACTCAGAGCCGGTTATGGAGTCATGGGAAATCCCGGAGGCCTTAATCCTTATAGCACCCAAACAAAAGCCTACGCTTATTCCAACGCCGGTATCTCCATTGACGGAAAAATTGTTCCGTTTACGCAATATACCGAAACGTATGGTAATCCGGGTTTAGGCTGGGAAATATCCCATAATTTGAATGTCGGTCTGGATTTCTCACTGTTGCATAACCGGATCGATGGATCGATCGAATGGTTCAACACGCAAACTGACGGGCTGCTGTTTAAACGCACGATGCCTATCACCAGCGGTATCACCGGTTGGGGCGCTCCGCTGGCCAGCTGGGAAAATATCGCGGAAACAAGCAACCGCGGCATTGAAGTCAGTATTAATACCCGGAATATTCAAACCAAGGATTTTAAATGGAATACCAATCTGACGTTTACTTACGAAAAAGAAAAAATCGTATCCTTGCCCAGCGGCGATCTGATAGCTGAAAGTTTGTTTGAAGGCTATCCCATCAAATCAATGTACAGTTATAAATATGCAGGTATCTGGGGTACCGACGCTCCTGCCGAAACACTCGCCGCTTATGGTGTGAAACCGGGATGGGTGAAGATAGAAACCGTTCCACAAGATAAAACCGACGGTAGCAGCGATAACGGTGTACATAAGTATAGCGATAAAGACCGCCAGATATTGGGACACAACAATCCCGATTTTATCGTTGGGCTGAACAATTCCTTCACTTACAAGAACTTTGATTTCAGTTTATTCATCATGGCGCGTTACGGACAAACCATTCAAAGCGGTTTACTGGGATGGTATAATGCCAAAACCGGCGATTCGAACAATCAGATTGCCGGCGTGGATTATTGGACGGAAACCAATCAGGGAGCTTATTATCCCGTGCCGGGAAGTGGCAACGAACAATCGGCATTTATGCCCGCTTTGGTATATCGGGACGGTTCGTTCATTAAACTGAAAAATGCTACATTAGGTTATCAAATTCCGCAAGCGATATCCCGGAAAGCCAAAATGGAAAAATTGCGCATATATGCAACCGCTTACAATCCGTTCGTTTACACGAAAGATAAACAGTTGCGGGGAACCGATCCCGAAAATAACGGAGGGGATTCATTTCCCTTGTACAAGCAATTTGTGTTTGGAGTCAATATAACCTTTTAATTCAATCATTAAAAAAGTATTTATGAAAAAGATATGTAATAGAATATTTTCCGGGATATTGTTTATTTCGGTAATGGTTTTTCCCTCTTGTTCATTAGATGAAAATAATCCGGGAGGCTTTACGATGGAAACGACGGCTTCCACAATCGACGGTTATCAAACGTTGATTAATCAATGTTACTTTTCCATGGAACGCTATTTCTACGGTTCCGACAACTGGATGACTTTGACCGAAGGCGATACCGATCTTTGGACGTACCAGACCAATAAAACGTCTTCCTATACGCAATGGTTCTGGTTTTTTGCCGGCGCTGCGCCTAACACTACTTATACAAACAGCTGGTGGAATGGAACTTATGACGGGATAGGATCTTGTAATATGGCCATCTCTTTATCAAATTTGCCACCTTATAAAACAGAAGAAGAACGGAACAAAAACGTAGCGGAAGCGTATTTTCTCCGGGCTGTCTATTATTTTAATGCAGTGGAACAATTCGGTGGCGTAACGGTGATTACCGAACCGCCTTCGAGTATTGATTTTCATCCGGCACGTACCGAACCGCTCACGGTTTACCAGGAAGTTATTTTCCCCGATCTTGAATTTGCTTTACAATGGTTGCCGGTAGGCGATGATAATACGACGCGCGCCACGAAAAAAGCGGCTTTAGGATTTTTGGCGAAAGCTTACCTGCAAGTGATTCAATACGATGAAGCCAATAAAAATCAATACGCCTCTAAAGCGCTCGAATACGCAAAAATGTTGATCCAAGACGCCGAAGCGGGCGGATCCCAATACAATACGCATTTCTATTCGACCTACGAAGAAGTATTCAAGGAAGCCAATAACTGGACGAACAAAGAAGCGCTTTGGAAACACCGCTGGTATGTAGGCGCCGACGGACACGGTTCGAGCAACGGAAACTACCGCACCAACCGGAATGTCGAATATTTTTATTGCAAATACGATAATTTCGGCGCATGCGTCGATAATCAGGATAACCGGATCAAATGGGGAGGCAACCAACCGGGATTTTTCATGCCCACGCAACATTTGTTAAGTCTCTATGTGCAGGAAGACGGTAGTTTGGATCCGCGTTTTCATCAATCGTTCCAAACCGAATGGAAAGCCAACACGGCTTATACATGGGATCAGGGGAACGTGAATAAATACGATAAAGACGCTTCCGTTTTAGCTAAGAAATTGGAGGTGGGCGACAGGGCGATTAAATTTATCATGCCCCAAGAAGCCGATTATGCCTCCGAGTCGGCATCCAAACATTCTGCATCCTATCTCGTGGTCGATTACAAGGATATTTATAACGATGCCAAGAAAAACATCCATATGACTTATGCCTACAAAAACCCCAGTGCAGGATATAGCGCAGACGGTTCCTCGGAAAACCTGTTCAATTACTTTTATCCTTCGTTAACGAAACATAACAGCAGCAACTATTACGTAGTGAACGCCGGTTCCCGGCGAAACGGGAATTTAAACGCTACTTTCATCATGCGGACAGCGGAAATTTATCTGATTGCTGCGGAAGCTGATATCTACGTAAACGGAGGTTCCGGAGCGATGGCGTATATCAATAAAATTCGCAACCGGGCAGGCGCTAAGCCATTATCAGGCACGCCTGCCATCCGTACCGTATTGGACGAACGCGGACGTGAATTATGCGGCGAATACGACCGTTTTTACGATCTGAAACGCACCGGCATGTTCAAAAACGATACCTATTTGAAAGCAACACATCCCGATTTGGCGATTTTCTTCAAACCGGAGTACGCATTGCGTCCGATTTCAACTACTTTCACGGCTACATTGGAAGATGGAGGCGCTTATTATCAAAATCCGGGATATTAATTGAATGTATAAAATATGAAATACAGAACCTCTCTTGTCGCCGTTTTGTTGTTGTTTCTTTCGATAGTCGCCACCACTGCACAAACGCATGGTTTGACCGGAACAACAAACAGTCCTTATGCCAAAATGCACAACGTAGGACCGGGCGATGTCGCTTGGACAAAAGGCTTTTGGGCGGAACGCTTTGCCGTTTGTAAAGACACCATGCTGCTGAATATGTGGCGGATATTCGACAACCCGGAACTGAGCCATGCGTATCGCAATTTTGAAATTGCCGCAGGACTGAAATCCGGCGAACACAAAGACCCTCCCTTCTTCGATGGTGATATGTACAAATGGCTCGAAGGCGTGGCTGCCGTGTATGCCGTCACGAAAAATCCGAAATTGGATGCTTTGATGGATAAATTTATCGAAACTATCCGCTTGGCGCAACGAAAAGACGGCTACATTCATACGGCAACTATCATTGCCGACAAAAACCATCCGGGAGCCAAAAAAGGGTTTGAAGAACGGCTGCATTTTGAAACCTACAACATGGGGCATTTGATGACCGCCGCCTGCGTACATTATCGCGCAACCGGCAAACGAAATTTGCTGGATATTGCGATTAAAACAACCGGTTTTTTGTGTAATTTCTACCGGACAGCCTCGGCGGAATTGGCGCGTAGCGCTATTTGCCCGTCCCACTATATGGGCGTGGTGGAAATGTACCGCACTACCCGCAATCCGGAATATTTGGAACTGGCAAAAAATCTGCTCAATATCCGGGAATTAGTCGAAAACGGCACCGATGATAATCAGGACCGAATTCCTTTTTCTCAACAAAAAACGGCAATGGGACACGCTGTTCGCGCGAATTACCTCTATGCCGGAGCAGCCGATGTGTTCCTCGAAACCGGAAATAAAGACTTGATGGCGGGCTTACACCCAATATGGGAAGATGTGGTGCATCGCAAAATGTATATCACCGGCGGATGCGGGGCTTTGTATGACGGTACTTCCCCCGATGGCACTTGCTACGTGCCGGACAGCATTCAAAAAGTGCATCAAGCCTACGGACGCGCTTTTCAGTTGCCGCAAGAAACGGCTCACAACGAAACTTGCGCCAATATCGGGAATATGCTGTGGAATTATCGGATGTTGCAAGCGACAGCCGATGCCAAATATGCCGATATTATGGAATTGACGTATTACAACAGCATCTTGTCCGGTATCAGTTTGGACGGAAAGAAATATCTATATACCAATCCGTTAAGTCAAACGAAAAAATTTCCTTACAACATGCGCTGGGGCGATTTTCGGCAGGCATACCTCACGTGTTTCTGCTGTCCGCCCAATACGTTCCGCACCATTGCCGAAGCAAACGATTATGCTTATGCAATTGCAGAAAATGGCGTTTATTGCAATTTATACGGAGGAAATCAGTTAAAAACAACCACTGCCGACGGACAAAAATTACAGATTACGCAAGTAACCGACTATCCGTGGAATGGTTTAATCCGTTTGAAAATGGAAGAAGTGCCGAACAAAGCCTATTCGCTCTTTCTCCGCCTGCCGGAATGGGCGGAAAACAGTACGATTACCGTAAACGGAAAACAGGAAACAATAGCCACAACGCCCGGAACGTATGCCGAAATCAACCGGAAGTGGAAAAAAGGCGATGTGGTCGAACTGAACATTCCGTATCAAGTCCGTTTGATAGAATCCAATCCCTTGGTGGAAGAAACGCGCAATCAAGTGGCGATTCTATACGGACCGATGGTCTATTGCCTTGAATCGGTCGATTTGCCGGAAGGAATTTCGATAGCCGACATATTGATTCCTTCGGATATTCAACTGCAACCCGTTGCGATAGATATAGAAGGAAATAAAATTCTATCTTTGCAAGGCACAGCCAAGCAAATCCTTCAAAACAATTGGAACAATCAGTTATACAGGAAAATAACAACCACGACAAAAGACGTGCATATCTCGTTAGTCCCTTATTATGCTTGGGGCAATCGCGGCAATCACGATATGTCTGTTTGGTTAAGATTGAGGTGAGAAGGGTCTAAAGAGTGCAAAAAAATGGTTATCTTTGCAACTCACGAATAAGGTTATAAAAATGCTTTTTGAAGAGTACAAATACTTTGATTATCAATTTCCCGATCCGCAATATTTGGGTGCTAAACACACACATTTATCGTGGATTAGACAGTTTGTGCCGGATAATGTAAAAACAGCATTTGATGCGTTTGCCGGTTCTCAAAGTGTTGGATTTTTGTTCAAACAAATGGGATTTCAAACAATCACAAACGATTTTTTGAATTTTAACAATCAAATAGGAAAGGCGTTGATTGAAAATAAATCTGAAAAATTGAACGATAACGATATAAAAACGCTTTTTCAAAAATCACCCAATAAAAGCGATTTTACTTTAATGGAAAATGTTTTTACAGATGTTTTTTTTGAACGAGAAGAAGCCTTTTTTATTGATAATTTCAGAGCAAATATTCCTTTATTGGACAATACATACAAGCAGGCATTAGCGTTTACCGTGATGAATCGTAGTTTGACTCGTAAAATAACGATGGGGCATTTCGGACATACACAAGCCTTGGTTTACGCTGCCGACCCCGAAAGAATTAAACGAAACCGCAGTTTAATCAGACCGATTAAAGATTTATTTTTGGAACTTTTGCCAAGTTATAATAATGCCGTTTTCGACAACAAAAAAGATAACAAAAGTGTAAATCTGAACATTTTAGAACTTTTACCCAATGTATCCAACATTGATTTGGTTTACTTCGACCCGCCGTACTGCGACAGTCACGCCGATTATCAAGGGTTTTATCATTTGCTCGAAACCTATACGGAATATTGGAAAAACAAAGAGTTTGTGAACGGAATAAAACGGTACGAACCTAAGCGTTATAGTGGATTTGATAAAAAAGGAGAGGCAATTGTTTCTTTTGAAAAATTATTTGAACTTTCGAATGAAATACCCTATTGGTTAATTAGTTATAATAATAGAAGTTACCCAAATATTACTGAATTTGAGAAAATTATTTCAAAATATCGTGATGTTAAAATAGAATACAAAACCTACCAAAACGGTCGAGGAGGAAAAGGAAGTGTAGCCGGTAGTCAAGAAATACTATTTGTCTGTCAGCCTAAGAAGAAACATTTTATACCAACCATAAAACAAAAAGAACTTGAATATGAAGAACTTTGAATATTGGGAAAATCTCCATAAAAACGAGCAATTAGAAGAATTTAATCGCGACCGCGTTGGTCTGTTGTGGCTAAAACTTAAATCTATTATTCGTATTGAATTGGTTGGCGGTTTTTTAGCGTTTTCGGGTTACAAAATCAATACAAAGAGGCAAAGCGATAATTTCAAAGCATTGTTTGATTTGCTTTCAAAGAATGTTGACAAGTCTTTTGTTTTATTAGATACATACATTAAACAAGTTAGTCAACAACAGATTGAGAGCATTGATATTTCCAAATTAATATCGGAACTGTACAAACTCAAACATTTTGATTGGGGCGGAGATTATCAAAATTCTTTAGATAAGTATTTAGTGAGTCAATACATCAAGATACCAAATCCGTCTTACGATAATTTGATGTCAAAGTTTGATACAGAAATTAATCCTGCTGTACAAGGTTATGTTCTAAATAGTTGGTACAACTATTGGAGTAGCGTTTTGATTGAAAATATTTTCAAATCTCATTCTGCTGTTTTACCGACAGTTGGGAAAATTAAAAGCGTAGATTTCTTTATCAACAATATTCCTTTTGACTTGAAAGTTACCTATTTGCCTGCCGAATACATTAAACAAAAACGCAAAGAAAAAGGATTGCCGATAGAACTTATTTTTTTGAAACAGAAGGCAAAAGTGGCAAGAATTGATTTTGATAAAAACACAAGACCAAACAATATTTTCTACGAGATTACCGAGAAAATGAAAGATAGGAGTGATACATTTTGTAATCAAGTTTTGCAAACATTAAAAGATGAAAAGTTAGAAATTTTGCAGGAAGTACAAGCTAATCCCCAATTATTGGCAAAATGGCTATATGAAAATCAAGGCGAAATGCGTTTTGGCTCTGAAAACCGCTTGTTTCTCGTGCTTATTGATACCGATGATTTCAATAATTCGTGGAAATTGAAACGTAATATTGATTTGTTGAAACCGACTATTGAAAATTATTTGGATAATTTCAACACCAAAAACATTGATGATTTGCAGGTTTCGTTTGAGTTCAAAGGGAAACCTCATGGATTTTCGGCTTTGGCGGATGTGATATTTGTGGTAAAATAATAAAAAGAGAATCATGAAAATTAGAATCAGTTACATTTTGTTTTTTATTTTAATGCTGTCGTTCCAAGGAATGACGGCACAGAATACGCAACAATTGCCCGCTTTTCCCGGTGCAGAAGGTTGGGGAATGTATGCCAAAGGCGGACGCGGAGGATTGGTACTGGAAGTAACGAATCTGAATGATGCAGGTCCGGGAAGCTTTCGCGAAGCGGTGATGAACCCGAATCCGCGCATCGTCATTTTTAAAGTTTCCGGAACCATTGAATTGAAGTCGGAACTCGAAATCACATCACCCTACCTGACCATTGCCGGACAAACCGCTCCCGGCGATGGCATCTGTCTGAAAAATTATCCGCTGCATCTTTTTCAAACCCACGATATTGTTGTGCGTTGCATCCGGATACGTCCGGGAATCGCATCGGGCAAGATTGGCTCGGAATTGGACGGAATAGAAATCCGGGAATCTTCCAATGTAATCATCGACCATTGCACTGTCAGTTGGACGAACGATGAGGCGGTCAATAATTGGCACAAAAGCAACTTTGTGACTATTCAATGGTGTATGATAGCCGAGCCGCTGCATAAATCCGTGCACGAAAAAGGTGCTCACGGTTACGGTGCCTCCATTGGCGGTTATAAAACGTCTTTTCACCACAACATCTTGGCGAACGCCGTTGCCCGAAATGTCAGCGTCGCCGGGAACAATCAGCACGTGACGGTAATGCTGGACGTGCGCAATTGCGTAATTTCCAATTGGCAGCATCGCTCTACCGACGGCAAACCGTTGTCTATCAATTTAGTAAATAATTATTACAAACCGGGTCCCGCCACAAACGCAGATGTCAAAAGAAGAATTGCCCGATTGGATAATTCGGAAAATATGGGCTTTACCGGACTTTGGCATATAGACGGAAATGTAGTAGAGGGTTATCCCGCTATTTCTGCGAATAACTGGCAAGGCGGCGTAGATTTTGAAAAAGGCACTTCGGAAGCCCGAAATCGTAGAGTAGAGCCTTTTGAATTTGCGCCTGTAACGACACAAACAGCCGAAAAAGCCTACGAATTGGTACTCCAACAAGCCGGAGTGATTGCCCCGAAACGCGATGCCCAAGAAGAACGCATCGTACAACAGATTCGCAGCAATACTTTTGCTTACGGCACCAACGGCATCATTGATTCCGTTGACCAAGTGGGCGGATGGGCTGTCTTGAAATCCGGTGTTGCGCCTGCGGATTCCGACAAAGACGGCATTCCGGATGCGTGGGAAAAAGCCAACGGATTAAATCCTAATGACCCTTCGGATGCCAATAAATTGGATAAACAAGGTTATATGTTTATTGAAAATTATATTAATAGTTTGGTGAACACAATTTTTTAATTTTTAAGAGTTATTATGGCAAACACCTATACACAAATTCATATTCATGCCGTTTTTGCGGTGCAAAACCGATTGTCATTAATTCAAAAACAATGGCAAGACGAATTGTACAAATATATTACCGGAATTATTACCAACAATGGGCATAAATTGTTGCAAATCGGAGGAATGTCCGACCATGTTCATGTTTTGTTTGGGATGCGCCCAACGCAATCATTATCTGACTTAATGAAAGACATAAAAGGAAGTTCTTCAAAATGGATAAATGAGAAGAGGTTTGTCATGGGAAAATTTACATGGCAAGAAGGATATGGGGCGTTCAGTTATGGAAAATCACAAATAAACAGTGTTGTTCAATATATTCAACGACAAGAAATTCATCATAGTAAACGCAATTTTGCAGATGAATATATGGAATTATTAAAATTATTTGAAATTGAATTTGATGAGAGATATATTTTGAAAAATCCGGAATAATATCTTGTCCCTAAGGGACAAAGGGAATGGTGGAAAACATTTTTCTACCAATATCAAGTGCCTAACGGCACAAAAGTCCCGTCAGGGACAAAATATTGGTAGAAATAGAACACCCCAGAAATCCCTGCGTGCCGTAGGTACGCCATAAAAATAAACATCGTCAACATAAAACAAAGAAATACAATGAATAAATACAAATTTCTACTCTTGCTCATATTTTTCCCTGCGCTAACAATCTCAGCGCAAGATTACGTACATTACACCGGAAAAACATTGGCAAATGTCGATTATCATCACGGACAACTGACTCCGGCTGTTGGTACGCACAATATTCAAACCTTACGTGCCAACCGGCAATATCCGGAAAAAAGCGATGGCTTCGGATGGACGTATAATCATGCCCCGATGTTGGCTTACAAGAACAATACGTTCTATCTGCAATATCTGAGCGACGAAATCGGCGAACACGTGCCGCCCGCACAGGTGCTTTTGCAAACTTCCAAAGACGGCTATCACTGGACTAAACCGGTGGTGTTGTTTCCGCCTTACGACGTTCCCGACGGTTATTCCAAAAATGGAAAAGGAACACCGGCAAAAAATCTAAAAACAGTTGTGCATCAACGTGTTGGTTTTTTTACTTCTTCCACCGGACGTTTTTTTACGATGGGATTTTACGGTGTCTGTTTGGGCGATGGCGATAGTCCGAACGATGGCAACGGCATTGGCCGGGTCATTCGGGAAATCAAACCTGACGGCAGTTTGGGTCCTATCTATTTTATTCGTTACAATCACGATTTCAACGAAACCAATACGGACTATCCTTTTTATAAAAAAAGCAAAGACAAAGGATTTGTGGCTGCTGTAGAGGAGCTTCTCAATTCCCCGCTTTATATGATGCAATGGGTGGAGGAAGCCGACCGGAACGACCCGCTCATTCCATTGAAAAAAGATTATAAAGCCTTCAGTTATTATCATTTAAATGACGGACGGGTAGTGGGACTTTGGAAAAACGGACTGACTTCCACAAGCGCCGACAATGGAAAAACATGGGCGGATGTCAAACGCGCTCCCGGCGTAGTAACCGGAAATGCTAAAGTCTGGGGACAAAAACTGTCCGACGGAAAATTTGCAACGGTATATGACCCTTCGGAATTTCGCTGGCCCCTCGCGATTTCTTTGAGTGATGACGGATTGGACTACAAAGACCTCTGGTTGGTTCACGGAGATATTACGCCTTTGCGCTATAAGGGTGCAGAAAAATCACGCGGACCGCAATATGTTCGGGGTATTTTGGAAAATAACGGAACGCCTCCCGACAATAACCTTTGGGTTACTTACAGTATGAACAAGGAAGACCTTTGGGTTTCCAAAATTCCGGTGCCGGTCACCAACAAGGCGACCGCTCACGCTGATGAGGTGTTTAATGCGCTTCCCGAAGGACATGAATTGGACAACTGGAATATTTACAGTCCCTTATGGGCGCCGGTTGCCATCGAAAAACAAAACGGAAAACGGGTACTTGCCTTGAAAGATTGGGATTTATTCGATTATGCGAAAGCTGAAAAAGTCATTCCCGAAAGCAAAGAACTGACCGCTTCTTTTGACGTAAAACCGATGCAAAACAATAAAGGCAATTTGCAAATTGAATTTCAAAATGGGAAAGGACAAGCCTGTACGCGCGTGATTTTTGACAAAGACGGTGTTTTAAAATTGAAAACCAATTACAAAAACACGAATATATTGAATTACGAGCCGGGAAAAGTTTATACTTTCAATATCAAATTGTCGGTGGCTACGCGCAGTTTGGATATTCAGGTAAACGAGAAAAAAATGACCCGCTTGTTCTTTGCTCCGGTCGAATCCATCGAAAGGATAGTGTTCCGGACAGGCGATATTGCAAGTATTCCTACGGCAAATACGCCTTATACGAGCGATGCCGATTTGCCCAATGCCGGCGAAGAAGATGCCAAATCGGAATATTACATTTCGTATTTGAAAACGGCAAGTGTGACACCCACGGCGGCTATTCTGAATGTGGATGATTATAAATTCCATGTGGATTATTTCAATGCAATGGAAGATGAAAACATTGCGCAAGCGATTCCCAACGCGCAATCGTGGGACTGGATGAAAAGCAATATCCCGCTGTTTGAATGTCCGCAACATAATTTCGAGGAAATGTATTACTATCGTTGGTGGACATTGCGGAAGCACATCAAAGAAACGCCCGGCGGCTATGTGATGACCGAATTTTTGATTAATCGCAACTATGCCGATAAATACAATATGATTGCCTGCGCCATCGGACATCACGTTTATGAATCGCGCTGGTTGCACAACAAAGACTACGTCAACCAATACATCCATGCCTGGTATCGCGGAAATGAGGGACAAGCCATGAAGCAGTTGCGTAAGTTCAGCAGTTGGACGGCGGATGCGCTTTACAACAAATACAAAGTCGATGGCGACAAAGCCTGGTTGCTGGATATGTATCCCGATTTGCAACGAGACTTTACCGCTTGGGACGACCATCTGTTGCCCTCCGGATTGTATTGGCAGGAAGATGTCCGCGACGGCATGGAAGAATCCATCAGCGGCGGACGAAAAAAACAATATGCTCGCCCGACCATCAACAGTTATATGTATGGCAATGCAAAAGCCTTGGAGGCAATGGCTTTGTTGGAAAACAATCAAGCCTTGGCAGACCAATACAAAGTGAAAGCGGAAGAACTCAAAAAGTTAATTCAAACGCAACTTTGGAATACGGACAGATCGTTTTTTGAAACCCTGCGCGCTCCCGGCGAATCTGCCTGTGTACGCGAAGCCATCGGCTACACACCTTGGTATTTTAATTTGCCGGAAACAGGCAAAGGATATGAACAGGCATGGAAACAAATCAGCGACCCGCGCGGTTTTCTGGCTCCCTACGGGCTGACAACCGCCGAACGCCGCCACCCGGAATTTCGTACGCACGGCTGTTGCAGTTGCGAATGGGACGGTGCTATCTGGCCGTTCGCAACCGCTCAAACGATGACCGCTTTGGCAAATTATATGAATAACGACCCTTCGCCCACCGTTGGCGACAGTACGTATTTCGATTTAATGGAGCGGTATGTACAAAGCCAATACCATCGCGGAAAACCGTATATCGGTGAATATTTGGATGAAACGACCGGTTATTGGCTGAAAGGCGACCAGGAACGCAGCCGCTATTACAATCACTCGACCTTCGACGATTTAATGATTACCGGTTTGATAGGTTTGCGTCCGCGTGCCGATAATGTATTGGAAATCAATCCCTTGATTCCGAAAGACAAATGGGATTACTTCTGTTTGGACAAGGTGCTTTATCACGGAAAAATCCTGACCATCGTGTGGGACAAAACCGGTATGAAATACAATCACGGAAAAGGTTTTTATGTGTTGGTGGATGGAAAATTAATTGTTCGTTCTGAAAAATTAGGAAAAATAGTATATGAATTATAAGACTTTTTTATTGTTTTTGTTCCTTTGCCTGTTTCCGAATATGCAGGCACAGACCTTTCCGGTGGAGTTTTCTGCTGGCACGCAATGGATAGGCGCCATCACGCGCGAGGAATCCAACCTGCCTGTGGGTCGTCGGGATTTTCACGCACCGTCGTTAAAAACAGAGGAATATAAAACCATTTACGACAATTTGCATCCCTTAGCCTTGCGCAGTATTATGCTCCGAAAATCATTTGCCCTTTCCAAACCCATTGAAAAAGCGACGGCTTATGTTTCAGGATTGGGTCAATACAACTTATTTCTCAACGGGAAAAAAGTGAGCCGGGATATTTTCACTCCGGCGTGGAGCGATTACGATAAAACGGTGTATTACAATACCTATCAAACAGATAGTTTATTGCAAAAAGGCGAAAATGTCATCGGTATTTTATTGGGAAACGGATTTTACAATGCGATGGGCAACCGTTATCGAAAACTTTGGGTGACTTTTGGTCCTCCGACTTTGTTATTCGAAATGCACGTATATTATAAAGACGGCACTCAGGAAATTATCGCTTCGGATGATCGTTGGAAATACGACCTCAGTCCCATCACATTCAACGATATTTATGGCGGGGAAGATTACGATGCGCGATTGGAACAACCCGGTTGGAATAAGGCCGGATTTGATGATAAAAAGTGGAAACCGATTGTTGTGCAACAAGCCCCCAGAGGCACATTGCGAGCGCAACAACTGACCAATGTGCGTTGTATGCAGGAATTTGACGTCGTATCAAAAACGAAGATAGACTCGTCCTGCGTTTTCGATATGGGACAAAATCTTTCCGGTTATCCGGCTATCAAAGTAAGCGGGAAAAAAGGGCAAACAATCCAATTAACGACCGGCGAAAATTTGGATAAAACGACCGGAAAAGTAACGCAAAAACAAACAGGCAGTCCGCATACCTATTCCTACACTTTGAAAGGTGAAGGAATAGAGGAATGGCATCCCGAATTTTCGTATTACGGCTTTCGATACATTCAAGTGGATGGAGCGGTGGATGCGTTACAGGATATTAAGTCGCATTTTATTTACAATTCCGTGCGCGAAACCGGCAACTTTGAATGTTCCAACGAAATCTTCAACAAGGCGCATCTCTTGATTAAAAATGCCGTCAAAAGCAATATGCAATCTATATTTACCGATTGTCCGCAACGTGAAAAATTAGGATGGTTGGAAGAAACCCACCTCAATGGACCGGGCTTGCTTTACAATTGGGATATGACGCAATTTTTTCCAAAAATCATGCAAGACATACGCGATGGACAACAACCGGACGGATTGGTGCCGACCATCGTTCCCGAATATGTGGTCTTCGATAAAAGCCTGGATATGTTCCGCGATTCGCCGGAATGGGGCATTGCCTGCATTATGTTGCCATGGATGTATTACCAATTTTATGGGGATAATTCGCTGATAGAAAACTATTTCGATGTAATGAAAAAGTATGTCGATTACATCGGTTCCCGTTCCGTCAATTACATTGCCTCGCATGGTTTGGGCGATTGGTATGATTATGGCGAAAAACGGGCGGGCTTTTCACAAAATAGTCCGGTAGAAGTTTCGGCAACGGCACATTATTATTATGCTGCGCATTTGGTTGCAAAAGCTGCTCAAATGCTTGATAAAAAAGAAGATGAAGGAAAATATACTCAATTGGCGAATCATATCCGTCAGGCTTTCAACGCCAAATTTTTCAACAAGGAAACGAAACAATACGGCTCAGGAAGTCAATTTTGCAACGCCATCGCCCTTTTTATGGAAATAGTAGAACCGCAAGACAAAAAAGCCGTTTTGGAAAATCTGAAAGCGGATATCCGCGCTCACGGTAACCGCCTGACAACCGGTGATGTAGGCAATCGCTATCTTTTCCAAGCATTGGCGCAGAACGGCGAAAATGAATTGCTCTATGCCATGCACAATCACGAAGAGGTCCCCGGCTATGGTTTCCAATTGAAGTACGGAGCAACCACTTTGACCGAACAATGGGACCCGCGACAAGGCGCATCCTGGAATCACTTTATGATGGGACAAATCGACGAATGGTTTTTCCGCAGTCTCGCCGGCATTGAGCCATCAGCATCAGGTTTCAAAGAATTTATCATCCGACCGCAGGTAGTCGGCGATTTGACTTATGTAAAAGCGCGTCATGAAACCCTTTATGGAACGATTGCCGTAGAATGGAGAATAGAGAATGGAAAATTTTATTTATCGGTAGTTGTTCCCGAAAATACCCAAGCGACCGTCATCTTGCCGGACGGAAAGATGCAACAAATTCATTCCGGAAAATACGATATGTCCTCTTCTTTTCTATAAAATAGCCACCGCAATCCACGCACAAGCCACCGCATCCCATAAAGCATGATGATGATTTTTCAAATCAAATCCACAATGTTTCGCAACAGTATGCAATTTGTGATTCGGTAATGTTTTTCCGAAAGTCTTTCGTGAGGCGCGACAAGTACAGTGAAATTCATAATCGGGATAATCCATCCGGTAAACCCGGTAAACCGACCGGAGACAACTTTCATCAAAAGGGCTATTGTGTGCAACCAAAGGTAAGCCTCCTATTTTCGGAGCGATTTCCTCCCAAACAAAAGGAAAAACTTTTTCGTTTGCCGTATCAGCCAATGTTAATCCGTGAATTTGAGTGTTAAATCGCGAATACCATTCCGGCTCGGGACGAATCAAACGGTAAATTTTTTCTGCGATTTGCCCGTCGCGGACAATTACTACGCCCACGCTACAAACACTTGACGGATACCAATTGGCAGTTTCAAAATCTATGGCAGCGAAGTCGGTCATTGAATTTATTTTTCTTGTCAATTTATGGCAAAAATGTAAATTATTTTCTCATATTAGCCATTATAAATCCTCATTTTCAATCAATATTTCATTCAAAACAGTGTATGACATTTTCATTTCAGCAGCAAGTTTCTTTTGTGATACGCCTCGGTATTCGATTTCGTCTTTCAGGATTTCGCCCGGATGGGTTGGATAAAACCCATAACCTAAATTAGCCATAATCTTTTTATTTATAGAGGAGATACCCGCCTTGCCGCCTTTCAATACTTCGTAATTCAATGCGTTGTACTGATAGAGTGTTTCAATACTTGTTGCCCCCTCTAAAAGGTCAATGCAACGTTGGTATTTTCGTACCACTTGCGGTTGGAAGTGATGCTTTTTGTCGCTTGATTGTCCTTTGTAGTACATTTCCGAAAGGTATTTCTTATCAAATTTTATTTCCATACCGTATTGTTTCGCTACAAAGGTACTGATATTTTTAACATATTCGCAAAAAAAGCGAATTGTTTTCACTTTTTTACATCCGAAGCCTTCCAGTGTTCTGTATTTACGTTGTTCAGCTTCTCTATGTATCCTTTGACTATTATCGCGCAATTCCCAAGGATGGTCCAATCTACAATCTCTCCGTGTTCGACACAATCCCTGTGTGCAATCATGGACGTTTTTATGTAGTCAGCGCGATCGGTCGTCGTTATCCGTATATACGACGGAGTTATATTCTTTGTTTGTCCGAACAACAGGTTTGAATTTGAGTGAGGCCATATTTGTAAATTTTATAGCTGCAAATATAGAAAGAATCTCGCAAAGATAGGCAAAATTTGGAAGAATAGAGTAAGTATTTGGTTGTTAGGTTAGTTCAGCGTTGTTTCGCTATATTCTTCTAATAGGCAAAGTGGAAGAATATAGAGCAGTTAAGCGAAAGATTTGCTACTTATATACTGCCTTTTTGGTTAGTCGAATTAGGAAGCAAAAACAACCTGAATAAAGATAATCACCTTAAAGAGCACTTGTTTTTCTAAAAACGTCTTTCAAAAATAACCCTTTTTTCGCACTAACGGCAGAAAGATGGGTTTTTTAGTAGAAAATTGGAGTTTGTTTCCCATTCGCTCCATATTTTATACAACTGAAAATAACTCTGTTACAAGTAATTTTACACTTAAATAACAGAGTTATGACAAAGGACGTAAAGGTGTCATTCTACCTGAAAAGGAATGAAACGAAAAAGGATGGTAAAAGCCCTGTAATGGCAAGGCTTTCAATCGGAAAATTCTCCGAAACCATCTTTAGTGCAAAAATGACTGTTCCGGCAGATTTATGGGCATCCGGCCGTGCCACAGGGAAAAGCCATACGGCAAATGAAATTAACCGGCAGTTGGACGAAATCAGAGCATCCGCCCTGTCGTATTACCGTGAACTGTCGACGGTAAGGGATGGCGTAACAGCCGAAGATGTAAAGAACTTATTGCTGGGCATGGCATCCGGGCAGGAAACGCTATTATCCTATTTCCGTACCCATAACGAGAATTTCGACAAGCGCATCGGCGTAAACCGTAAGGAAGGTTCGGAAAAAGGTTATTGGTTCACACTTAACCATCTCACAAAGTTCCTGAAAGAGAAATACAAACTTTCAGATATTCCATTTTCTGCATTAGACAGGTCGTTTATTGATAAATTTGACCTCTATCTGAAAATTGACCGTCGGCTTGCTCCGGGTACGATAGTAATATATACTACTCGGTTGGGCACTATTATCGGGGAAGCTATAACCGAGGGCATCATCACCAAAAATCCTTTCGCCGGTTATGAGCCGGAGCGTCCTGAACGGCAACAAAAATATCTTACTCGAAAGGAGTTGAATAAGCTGATGACAACTCCGCTTGTTACCTCAAAGCAATACCTTATCCGTGATTTATTCCTCTTTTCATGCTATACCGGAATCCCGTATTGCGATATGTGCAAATTAACTGACGGAGATATTTCGGTTGCCGAAGATAATGTAGTCTGGATAAAAACATTCCGTGAGAAAACCGGAATAGACTATGAAATTCCCATGCTCGAAATTCCTTTGCAAATTCTTGAACGCTATCGGGGGACAGCAACCAACGGACGACTACTGCCGATGTACCCAAATGGGGAGTTGAACAGGGCATTGAAAAATATCGCCCGTATATGTGGTATCGCCCGACGGCTCACCTGGCATTGCGGGCGGCACACATACGCCACCGAAATCACTCTTTCACAGGGTGTTCCAATAGAAACAGTAAGCCGTATGCTTGGACACAGCCAGATTTCGACGACACAGATTTATGCGAAAATCACCAACGACAAGATTGATGAGGATATGAAAATGTTGGAGAAACGTATCGCCGGGAAATTCAAATTTGCTATTTAATAACTTAATATATTTCAATCATGGAAGCAAAAATTAAAGAAGATAAGAAAGATAAACGGCGCAGCACATTTGCGATTTTATTCTATATCAACCGTACTAAAATCCGCAAGGACGGTATGTGTCAGCTATTGTGTAATATCAGCATTGATGCTGAATCCGAACAGGTAGGAACGAAAGTATCCGTTAATCCGTCCCTATGGGATTCAACACAAGGCCGTGCCGCAGGGCGTAGCCAAAATGCGCTCCAAGTAAACAAGTCTATCGACGAGCTTACGGAACGTATCAAAAACCATCATAAGGAAATAAAGGAGAGTTTGGGATTTGTTACGGCCGAACTCGTTAAGAACGCCCTGAAAGGTATCGCCCAAAAACCGCTTACGCTAATGAAACTCTTTGAAGAACATAACGACGAGTTTAAGAAACGGATTGGAGTAGATCGTAAAAAAGAGGCACACGGTGTATATGTGGTGTCATACAATCATCTTTTAGCATTTATCCTGAAAAAGTATGATGCCGATGATGTAACGCTCCGTAGTCTTAACCTTCGTTTTTACGAGGATTACGATCTCTTTTTAAGGACAGACAGAGGGTTACAGCAAAAAACAGTGCATCAACATCTGTACAACCTAAAGAAAATAACCAAGCGGGCTTTCAATCAGGGAACGCTCCGGCGCGACCCTTATATGAAACTGTTTCCCGAATTACCACCGCTAAAGAGCCGTCATCTGAAACTGGAAGATTTGGAGAAACTGATGCAGTGCCAACTCGACAGACCCAACTTACGTCGCGCCCGTGATTTGTTCGTTTTTTCGACGTTCACCGGATTGTGCCACGCCGACCTTACAAGATTGTCTGACGAGCATATTGAACAGGCTTCTGACGGAAGTTTTTGGATTAAAATAAAGCGCCAAAAGACCGGAACAGGATGTGATGTACGCCTTTTAGAAATACCCCTGAAAATTATGGAGAAATACCGTCCTCAGAGAACCGGCAAACGTATATTCAAAGTTTATGACCGTAGCTATATGGGGAAACTTTTGAAAGAAATCGCTAAGATTTGCGGAACCGGACATATTTCATTTCACGTTGCAAGACACATGAATTTTTCTTCTCGACTGAAAACAAGCAAGTTACAAGAACTTTTTTCTTGACAGGTAACGATTTAGAAACGAGCGAGTCTCGTTTATTTACGTCATTTTTCACAAAGTACAAAGAACGATATTGAACTGCAAAGTTACAAAAGAATCCTCATATTACCAATATATTCAATCATTTCTTTTCCGTTTCCCTTTTTCCAATCTATTTTGGTTACTCATAACGGAATGCTTTTCCAGTTTTATCCCTTCATTACAAACTTAAAAACAGAAGTTTAGGCAGGCGGGAATAAGCATTGGGCAACAATATGGAAATAAGCGAAATTCTTTACTTGCTTCGTTTTTCTATTGTTTCAAATAACTTCGCCACGATAACTGCTTTTTGAGAGAAACCACAACAATCAATATCTTTTCTATTTCTATTTTTCGGACAGTATGAATATAGTCAAAGAATTTGTACCTTTGCCCCTGAAAAATAGAAAATAGCGGCTTGTAAAGCCGTTTATATAACATAACGTTCGCTGAACGTCTCGATACGAAAACTGGCACTTTTCAAAACTAAGAATGAGACCAACGCGCAATGTTCATGCTATACGAAAGTATGGCGTGGAATTGCCTGTTTCATTCTTAGGTATGCCAGTACCTCGTATCGGAGCAGTGTGGATTCCACGCTTTTTCGTTGGATGCAGGCGAACACAGTATAAACAATTAAATTGAAGAAAAATGAAAAAGATTAAAGTTTTCATCGCTGTGTCGCTCGATGGTTACATTGCTTATCCTGATGGCGGAATGGATTGGTTGACCGGATTTAATGCTCCTGCCCTGAAAGAATTTAAGGATAAAGTGCTTTACAATTCGATAGACACGATCCTTATGGGGAATGGTACATATCAGGAGATAACATCTTTTGATGTGGATTGGCCGTACAAAGACAAAACAACTTATGTGCTTTCCCGTCGAAAAGATAATTTGCCACCCAAGGCAAACGTATCGTATCTTACTGAAAATGTATTGGAATACATACGTCAAATCAAACGTCAGGATGGTAAGGATATTTGGCTTTTAGGTGGCGGGCAAACAATAAGACTTTTGTTGAACCATGATTTGGTGGATGAACTGCACCTTTGTTACATCCCTGTTATGTTTGGAGACGGCATTCCTTTGTTCCCATCCAAGATGAAAACATCAAGATGGGAATTGCGCGGTAGCAAGACGTTTGAATCCGGTATATTGAAGGTCGATTACGTGTTATCTTCATAACAGAACATTTTCGAATCAAAAACAGCATGAATGGACAACTTCCTGAAAAAAACATTCAAAAATCCGTTTTGGTCGAAAAACCACCGTGTTTTGTCGAAAAATCCTTTTGTGTATTTTGAACGCCCTTACTTTTGTCGCTTCAAGTTAAAATAGAAAACAGACATGAGGAAACAGGTATTCGTTTTATGGGCAATTATGATTGCCGGGTTATCAGTACAGGCGATGGCGCAGCCGGGTGGAAACATCCGGGGTGTCGTCACCGATGCAGCATCGGGACAAACGTTATCGTATGTGACGGTGATAGTGTTGAACACAAATCCCACCGTTGGGACGACAACGGATGAACAGGGGGCTTTCAATCTGCCGCCACTGCCCGTCGGACGCTATAACATCCAGGCGTCGTTTGTCGGATATGAACCGGCGACAATCAGGGAAGTGATGGTTTCGTCAGCCAAAGAAACCGTACTGGAGATTACAATGAAGGAAAGCGTACAGGCATTGGACGAAATAGTTGTCCGTCCGAAGACGAACAAGGAAGCGCCGCTCAACCCGATGGCATTGGCCGGGGCGCGGATGCTCAGCGTGGAAGAAGCAAGCCGTTATGCAGGCGGTTTCGATGACCCTGCGCGGCTGGTCGGTTCGTTTGCGGGCGTAGCGGGCGATGTAACAAGCAACAGCATTGCTATCCGGGGCAATTCGCCGCAATCCCTGCAATGGAAACTGGAAGGCGTTGAAATCCCCAATCCCAGCCATTATCCCGAAATCGGCGGCGTGGGCGGCGGCGTATTGACCGCTTTCAGTTCGCAGGTGCTGGGCAACTCGGATTTCTATGCCGGCGCTTTTCCTGCGGAATACAACAATGCGCTGTCGGGCGTATTCGACATGATGCTGCGCAACGGCAACAGCCAACAATACGAGCATACGGCGCAGCTGGGTACACTTGGCGTGGAATTTGCTTCCGAAGGACCTTTCAAAAAAGGAGAACGGGCTTCTTATCTCTTTAATTATCGCTACTCATCAATGGCTCTGGCAGGCGATATTTTCGGCGGCGACCTGAAAGAAGTTTCCGGTATGCGCTATCAGGATTTATCCTTCAAAATCAACCTCCCCACCCGAAAGGCGGGAACTTTCTCGCTGTGGGGTATCGGCACTTACGACGGTTTTATCAATTATCTGCCCGATGATTTGTCGGAACATGATTATGTACCTGTTGAATCGACAGCCCGTCAAAAAATGGCGGCAGCGGGGTTGAATCACAAAATTTTCCTCAGTGAAAACAGTTATCTGAAATCCACACTGGCTGCCACTTATGCCGAAAACCACACGATGACAGACCTGTACGACAGTAACCGGCAGAATCCGCAACCGATACAGGACATGCTGGACAAAAACACCAGCCTCATTTTCCATTCATACCTGAATAAAAAATTCAATGCACGGCATACAAACCGTACCGGCATCACGCTGACCGGCTTGCTCTATGACAATAATTATAACATTGCCCCGAATTATCCTTACGCTAACGGCGAACCCATGCGCAATTTTGCCGACGCCGACGGCAACAGCCTGCTGGCTTCGGCATACAGCCAGTCGTCTTATCAGTTCAACGAACGTCTTACGGCACAGCTCGGTATCAATACACAGTATTTTGCGCTCAACCGCCGATGGACATTCGAGACTCGCGCAAGTATCCGTTGGCAGGCATCACCGAAACACGCTTTTGCCTTGGCATACGGTGCGCACAGCCGTCACGAGCGGCTTGATTATTATTTTGTTACCACTCCGGAAACGGGCAACCGTTTGGTAAACAAAAACCTTGATTTTGCCAAAGCTCATCATGCGGTATTGAGCTACGACTGGAATGTTTCGGACAATATACACTTCAGGATTGAGCCTTATTTCCAGTACCTTTATGATGTGCCTGTCGTGCCGGGCAGCGGCATTTCCATTATCAACCAAACCGATTTTTATATGACCAAGCGGCTGGTAAACGAGGGAAAAGGACGGAACTTTGGCATTGATTTCACCTTTGAACGCTATCTGAAAGACAGTTACTATTACATGCTGACAGCTTCGGTCTTCGATTCCAAATATCGCGGAGGCGACGGCGTTTGGCGCAATACCCGCTACAACCGCCGCTTCTTAACCAATGCGCTGGGCGGAAAAGAATGGCTGCTCGGACGAAACCGGCAAAACATACTGGGCGTAAATCTCCGCATGAACCTGATGGGCGGCAGTTATTATACGCCGCTTGATGAAGCAGTGTCGCTCTCCGAACAACGCCCTGTCGAAGATGAAAGCCGTATGATGGGCAGTCAAAATCCTGTCGCTTTCACGGCTCACTTAACGGTAAACTTCAAAATCAACCGGCAGAAACTGGCGCATGAGTTCGGCCTGAAAATGTTGAACATCACCGGAAGCAGGGATTTCTACGGCTTCGACTACAATTACCGCACCGGACAAATAGAAAAATCAACGGCGGCAGTCAGTATTCCAAATATTTACTACAAAATAGCGTTTTGAGGGGTGAAAAGCAGGATTGGGCAACTATTTAAAATGGGGAAAGTGCAATTTTGCACCCGATTATTAAAAAAAGGATGAAAATAATATCAGTCAGAAAAGAACCTAAGTTCAAAGATGTAGCGATAGAATATATCAGTAGTAAATGGAGTGCCCCACGAATGGTTTATGAAGATTGCATTACACATTGCATATCAACACCTAACCCTTTGCCCCAATGGTATCTACTCGAAAAAGAGAATGAAATAATAGGTTGTGCAGGGCTTGTTACGAATGATTTTATCAGCCGGATGGACTTATACCCTTGGTTTTGTGGTTTATTCGTTGAAGAAGCCCATAGAGGTAATGACTACGGATCATTATTGATGGAAAAAGCGAAACGAGATGCTTCAAAAGGCGATTTCCGAAAACTGTATTTAAGCACCGGCCATATTGGTTATTACGAAAAATATGGATTTAGATACATTGGAAACGGATATCATCCTTGGGGCGAAGAATCACGGATTTACGAAATAGAATTATAAATCATGAACATCAAGCGAAACATAGTCTTTGCTTTTGAAAGTCGGGAGAAAGACGGTAAACCTATTGTAGAGAACGTTCCTGTCTGCATACGCATCATCTATCGTTGCGGGAGGCTGTTTCAATACCCAATATTTATTATAAAGTGACGTTTTAAAAGAAACATGAAACGGAAGATAGCAAATAATTTGATGCTTATCGCGGTATTGGGCTTTATCGCTATGGGAAGGATATATCTGATTTCATCGGAAGGACTGCGTATTGCCCATACAGCGTTGGTTGTAGAGATTGTGTTGATTACGCTGACTTATTTTGCTGCAACAATTTTGAATATCCGTGTACTCGTACCCCGCCTGTTATTGCGAAACCGTTTTACGGCATATATAGTTTCATTGCTGGCGCTTGCAATAATTTTTATCGCTATCGAAATAGGCTTTGAGCACTTGTTCATCGACCACTATCACTTGTCGCCCGGAAGAGACTTGTATTTTTCGGAAGACAGTATTTTATTTTTTGAGATGCTCTCCGGCATTGCCGTTTACTTTATCAGTGTGGCAGGGACGGCGATTGTTATCTTCATGCGTCTCTGGAAGCAGTCAGGCGCACGGATGCGGGATTTGGAAGAACAGAGCGCCCGGAGCGAATTGGAGAAAGTCAGGACACGGATTGATTCCGAAGCATTGTTTGAGACGCTCGACAGGACAGCAGGTATTGTCCGGCAATCACCTTCCGAAGCTTCCACCCTGTTGATGAAGCTAAGCAAATCGCTCCGCCTGCAACTGTATGAAAGTGAACACAAGCGGCATACCGCGCCGGGGGAACTTCCCTCACAAATGTTCAACCTGTCATCACCCCACCTGAATTTATTGACGGAGAAACGTTATCGTGGAGTACGGCATCTGTTGATGATAATGGTATTCACGCTGATACTAAGCTCCAATCTCAATGGAACATGGTTTTCGCTCCTGTTTATGCTGCCGTTATCACTGTCTATTTATCTAATCCTGATATATTTCAGTATCCATGTATTAATGCCGAAATTGATGATGCGGAACAGAATGCCTGCTTATTTGATGTCGGTAACGCTGTCGGCGCTTGTGATTGTCATACCCATGCAGCTAACTTATTTTAAGGGAATTGGGTGGTATAATGAACAGTTTACTTTCAGCGCCTGGCACTTCTCTGCGTGGATGCAGGTATTATATACCATTACCAATACCATCAAGATAAGTTTTCCGATGATTAGCGTGAATGTTTTCATCCTTTTCCAACATTGGGTACGGAACGAACGGCATATCGCCGAACTCGAAGCGGCAAGGCTGCGCTCGGAACTGGAACAGTTACAAAACCAGGTAAATCCCCATTTCCTGTTCAATATGCTCAACAATATTATTGTCCTGACAAAGAAAAATCCCGACGAGGCGGCTAATGTCCTCCATAAATTGAGCAACATGCTGCAATATCAGTTCCACGGCT
>BNTV01000017.1 GCA_025996865.1 Bacteroidia bacterium | reverse complement strand
ATGATTTCGGGACCTACGGCAGCTGCCACGCTTCGTTCGTATTTTGCCAATACTAAAAGCGACGCCTGTCCCGTAGGTTTTTCCCAGGAAGAAACAATTAAAGATATTTGGCGAGCGCCCATTTCGACCGGATTATAAAAATAAAAATTATAAACAGATGAAACATACATTTTTTAGTATTTATTTGCTGTTGTGCACTGTTTACTTGTTTGCACAACCATCTCAAACGCTCTACACCGTTGTTGTTGAACCTAATAAAGCGGATTGGATTTATAAAGTAGGAGAAGAATCCGAGTTTCAGATTTATGTCACGAAAAACAAAGTCCCGCTTGATAACATTACCGTTGATTGTGAATATGGTCCGGAAGCCTTTCCTGCCGTTAAAAAACTCACTGTGGAAATTAAAAATGCAAGAGCTAAAATAAAAGTGCCCGGACTGAAAGCTCCCGGTTTTCAAACCGTTCGCGCGAGTTTCCGAATCAATGGGAAAACCTATTCTTCTTATACGAATATAGGCTACGAACCCGAAAAAATACAACCGACACAGACAATGCCCGCCGATTTTCAGGAGTTTTGGAACAAAGCGATTGCCGATGCCAATAAAATTCCACTGGATCCATTATTGACTTTACAGCCCGAACTTTGTACACCGACTTTGAATGTTTATCACATTCGTTTTCAAAACTATGCTTGGGGAAGTTATATTTACGGCATGCTTTGCGTTCCTAAAAAACCAGGCAAATACCCCGCTGTTTTGCAGGTTCCCGGCGCCGGATTACATTCTTTTTCAGGATATAAATCACTTGCCGACAAAGGGGTTATCACTTTGGAAATAGGTATTCACGGTATTCCGGTCAATTTGCCGGGACAGGTTTACTCCGACCTTGCCAACACAGCCTTGAATGGTTATGCACAATACAATCTCGACAATAAGGATAAATACTATTTTAAAAGAGTGTTTATGGGATGTAAACGCGCCATTGATTTTTTCTACACATTAGAAGAATTTGACGGACAACGAATTGCTGTAATGGGCGGAAGTCAGGGAGGCGCCTTGTCAATTATTACCGCCGCACTTGATCCCCGTGTCAAATGCTTTGCATCACGCCATCCGGGGATGTGCGATTTAACGGGATTTATGAATGGAAGACCCGGCGGTTGGCCTACTTTGAAAAATAATCCGAATATTACCTTGCAACTTGAAACCACTCAATATTACGATGTCGTTAATTTTGCCAGAATATTAAAAGTACCAGGTTATTACACCTGGGGGCTTAATGATACGGCTTGTTATCCTACCACTACCTTTTCGGCGTACAATGTAGTGAGCGCCGAAAAAACATTGAACGTGTTTGAGGAAACGGCGCATTGGCATTTTCCTGAACAAAATGCGGCATTTGAAAACTGGGTATTGAATAAATTGGGTGTCAAATAACGTGAGATTTGAATTAATCAAAAAAAAATATCTATATTTGCCGGTCATATACTTTATTCCCAATGAAAACAGCATTACATAATAAGGAAACTTATACAATCGGTTTGCGCAGCAATACCTCAACTTCCGGCCGCAGAATGGCCGGAGCGCGCGCCTTGTGGAAAGCCAACGGCATGAAACCGGAACAGATGGGAAAACCCATCATCGCTATCGTCAATTCCTTTACGCAGTTTGTACCCGGACATGTGCATCTGCACAAAATCGGACAATACGTCAAAAAGAAAATTGAAGCGGCGGGTTGTTTTGCCGCCGAATTCAACACCATCGCCATCGACGACGGTATTGCCATGGGACACGACGGCATGTTGTACTCCCTACCCTCCCGCGATTTGATTGCCGACAGTGTAGAATATATGATACAAGCACATAAAGCAGACGCCATGATTTGTATCTCGAATTGCGACAAAATTACGCCGGGTATGTTAATGGCTGCCATGCGGCTGAATATTCCCGCCGTATTTGTTTCCGGCGGCCCGATGGAAGCCGGTCATTACAAAGGACATGGTTTGGATTTGATTGACGCTATGGTACAAAGCGCCGATGAAAGCATTTCGGACGAACAAATAAGGAAAATTGAAGAAAGAGCCTGTCCCACTTGTGGTTGCTGTTCGGGAATGTTCACCGCCAATTCCATGAATTGCCTGAATGAAGCAATCGGCATGGCATTACCGGGAAACGGAACAGTGCTTGCTACGCATGATTGCCGGAAACTCCTGTTCCGCGACGCCGCCCGCTTGATTGTAGAAAATACCTTTAAATATTACCGCGACGGCGATGAAAGTGTCTTGCCGAGAAGCATTGCAACCCGCGCCGCCTTTTTGAATGCCATGACTTTGGACATTGCGATGGGCGGTTCGACCAACACCGTTTTGCATCTCCTGGCAATCGCCAACGAAGCCGGTGTGAACTTCACCATGCAGGACATCGACGCACTTTCGCGGAAAACGCCTTGTTTGTGCAAAGTAGCGCCGAATACCAACAAATATTATATGCAGGACGTCAATCGTGCAGGGGGGATTCTCGGCATCATGGGAGAACTCCAAAAAGGCGGACTGATTGACGCTTCGGTAAAACGGGCGGACGGAAAAACCCTCGCGGAAGTGATTGAAGAATATGATATTTGCAAAGATTCCATACATGCGCATGCAATACCTGTTTACGCGGCTGCACCCGGAAAAAAATTCAGTATTAAAATGGCCTCGCAAGGCAATTACTACGATGTGGATGAATTGGACACCGACCGCACCGGCGGTTGTATCCGCGATGTGGAACATGCTTACAGTAAAGACGGTGGTCTTGCCGTGTTGAAAGGCAACATTGCTTTGGACGGTTGTGTAGTCAAAACAGCCGGAGTTGACGAAAATATTCTTCGTTTTTCCGGGCCTGCAAAAGTTTTCAATTCACAAGAAGCTGCTTGTGACGGAATTCTCGGCGGAAAAGTAGAATCCGGCGATGTTGTGGTCATCGCTTACGAAGGACCGAAAGGCGGTCCCGGAATGCAGGAAATGCTGTACCCAACGTCTTATATCAAATCCCGCCACCTGGGAAAAGAATGTGCGCTGATTACCGACGGACGTTTCTCGGGAGGAACTTCCGGTTTGTCGATAGGACACATTTCGCCCGAAGCGGCAGCCGGAGGAAACATCGGCTTGGTGCGTGACGGCGATGTGATTGAAATTGATATCCCTGCCCGCAGTATCAATGTTTTGCTTAGCGATGAAAAATTGGAAAAACGCAGGGAAGAAGAATTGAAACGCGGCGACGAAGCATTTACCCCCCAACACCGGAAAAGAGAAATTTCCAAGGCATTGAGGGCTTATGCTTCAATGGTTAGTTCGGCGGATAAAGGCGCAGTAAGAATTATATAGCCTTTTTATAGAAAATAATAAAAACAATGAAAATGAGTAACTATGAAACCAGACATTAAACTTTTTGAAGAAAAAAAAGTCCGCACGGTGTGGGACGAAGAGCGGGAAGAATGGTATTTTTCGGTAGTAGATGTAGTAGGCGTTTTAACCGAACAACCAACTCACGATGGTGCGCGTAATTATTGGAAAGTACTGAAAAACAGATTAATATCCGAAGGAAATGAAACGGTTACAAATTGTAACCGTTTGAAATTACAGGCAATGGATGGCAAAATGCGAATGACGGATGTAGCTAATACAGAACAACTTTTCCGACTCATTCAATCCATTCCGTCGCCAAAGGCAGAGCCTTTCAAGCAGTGGATGGCGCAAATTGCCAAAGAGCGCATCGACCAACTGCAAGACCCGGAATTGTCTATCGAACAGGCAATGCTCGACTACAAACGGCTCGGCTATTCCGATAACTGGATTAATCAACGCCTGAAAAGCATCGAAATTCGAAAAGAGTTGACGGACGAATGGAAATCGAAAGGTGTGCAGGAAGGTCAGCAGTTTGCCACGCTTACCGATATCATTACTAAAACATGGTCAGGCAAAACTACCAAAGAATACAAACATTTCAAAGGGTTGAAAAAGGAAAATCTGCGCGATAATATGACCAATACAGAATTGGTACTCAATATGTTAGCAGAGCTTTCGACAAAGCAAATTTCGGAAACGAGTAATCCCGAAACTTTTATCGAACATGCACAAGTAGCGGTAAAAGGCGGCGAAATTGCCCGCAACGCCCGCAGGGAATTGGAATTGAAAACAGGGAAATCGGCTGTTTCGCCACTGAATGCAAAAAAAGGAATAATGCTGAATATGTCGGAAAATAAAGGATTAGAAGAATAGAAACTCTCCAAAATTCAGTCAGTAAAAATTGAAAAAACGCAGGGAGGAAGAATTGAAACGCGGCGACGAAGCATTTACCCCTCAACACCGGAAAAGAGAAATTTCCAAGGCATTGAGGGCTTATGCTTTAATACTTATATAATTTACCTTTCGACTGTTACAAACACTTTTTGTTTTTTATTAACACGATATAAAACATAAATAAGGCCTAAACAGGCAACTATTTCAACTCCATCGCCGACAGGTCCGGCGGCAATAGGCGGTTGAGTATCGTTGGGATCGTCCCCCGGATTAATACCGCTACCGAAAGCTTGCGTGGCTCTCGTAAAATTGTTCTCATACTCCGTTTTGTAAGCATTTATATTACTTACAATCAGCATACAAAATAAGAAAAGTATGCAAAAAAATTTCAATATTTTTGTCTTCATATTCGTTGTTTTTTATTTGTTCATAAATACTTTGATGCTTTTAACGCCGTGTCCGGTTATTAACCTTACAATGTAAATAGATGAAACAGAATTGTTTATATTAACGGAGCTTAAGGATGAATTCACATTTTTTCCCGAATACAGTAATTGTCCCTGTGTATTATAGACATCTATCTGCCGAATTGGATCAGCCGGGCTTGACAGGACAAAGATTGTGTTGTTGCTACCATAAACATGAACCGGTTCGTTTGCTTTTTCAATACCGGTTGAGATTTTATTCATCCGTATCACAAAACGGTTCTCTTCCGCTTCAACAACGCCTTTTGTAACCTTGGGAGCATAATCAAAACGATATTCGTAATCTGCCATTCCCGTCAAATCAATTTCTTTTCCGGCAATCAAGTCAATGAAAGCGATACGTGTACCGTAATTATCCATTCCTTTGAATTGGAACCGGATATTCCCTGCGTATGCGGTGGCAAGTCCGAGTGGAACAAGGATATCATCGGTTTTGATTACATTGCTTCCCACTGCGGTTTTGTCATTTCCAGATTCCTTGAGTGTATAAATTTCGGGAACATCACTCATGCCCGGAACAATCTTCCGTGAATCGGCATCGGAAAGTTGAGCGCTTCCATATTCCCGCTTTGCAATGTACGTGAGTACAGAATATTCGCCGGCGCTTGCGGTGATTTCCAATTTTCCGGATACTGAAGGCGGATCAACCGGCAAGGACGATCGCAGGGTGGCATGATTGCTGCTTGCCGAAATGGAAGCAAGGTTAAAGGTCAGCTCAGTTGAATTACCGGTGAAGCTTGAACTTTTTTCGACAAAGAAGGCTTGCATAGGTGCAATGTATTTATTGAGCGTAACGCCGTCGGAAACGACTCCCGACGGTCCATCTTTGTCGTATGCGGCAAAGCCCGAACCTGTCCAAATCTGGTAACTGCTTTTGATGTCGCTGTTGCCGATTTGAAATGCATCAAAATCAATGGTGGAAATGAAAGGATTTCCTACAAGAGTGAAAAAACGGCTGTTGTCTTCCCCGAACTGGAAAGATTGTCTCCACACGCCACCCATCATTTGCACCAAGCGGTACGCATTACTGCCTCGTTCTATTTCGGAATAAGAGTCCGTCAAATCAAGATTTTCCGTATTTGCATCGAACGTATAAAAAATACTCTTTCCGTTTTCATATTTGTGCATGCGGTGTGCATCACTTAGGTCCTGATCCTCCATATACGGAAAAGTAATTATACCATTCGTCTGCCCCAAACCATAATTTCTTGTGGAACCTGATATGTGGGTATCGACACCAGAACCGGTGTCTTTTTTACCTTTCGTATTGCTTGTTCCGTTGTTTACCCACAAGGCAAAACCTTCGCCAATGGACAGCGACTCGTTATTGCTGTGGTAGGGTTCCCAACCGGCTTGATTATAGGTTTCTCCGCCTGTGGGTGGATTGATAATAAATTTACGAAGAAAAGTATAGGGATAACCGCCAAAGCCGAAGTCTCCTGAAACCACCTTGTCCAAAGGCATGGAAAGAAGATGCCACTTGTCGCGTGCAAGTCCGTTTGTACCGAAATCCAGTGCAATCCACGCCTTATTGTATGTCAGCAAGTCCTGACGGCCAAGTTCGGCACCCGGTGCGAATATGATTTCATCTGCCGAAGCGGCTGCGGACAAAATCGGATAGGATAACGAGGTCGGTATGGTTACCTTGCTCGACGAAGCAGGTACGCCGTTAGGTGTCCAGTTAGAAGCGAGCGTCCAGTCAGTGGAACCTGTGTTTTCCGGTGTCCAAGTATAATCTTCCGAATCGACGGTCATCGTGATGGAATTCATACTCGGCGTTACACAGTCCGAGGCCTGTATTTCGCTAAGCGTTTTGCCAATAAAAGATGTCGGGTCGCTGTTTGAAGTAGAGTAAGGAATCCCGTAAACGGTGTAGGCGCCCGGTGCAATCGTTCTGAAATCGGCTGTGGCGCTTTGCGCCTTGATTTTACTGTCTGTTTGGCTGACAGCAATATAGGTATAACTCATCCCGTTCGGGATGGAGAATTCGGTGTAAAGACTTCCTGTACCTGTGACGGAAATGTCCCAAGTGGCTGCTGTACTATATTTGAATGTTCGTAAGTAATAATCGGTATTTGCATTGAGAGTAATTGTAATTGAATTAGAATTAAAAATTGAAGTACCTGATCCTCCCCAATATGCACTGGATTTTAAAAAGCTTTGACAAGATGCCGTTTCCGAATTAAAAAATGTCATTATTACATAATCACCATTTGTTTCGTTGTTGAAAGTATAATTTCCCGATTCTGTAACCCTGAATTTTTTAACAGGACCAGAAAATACATTGAGGGTTCCTAAAGAATGACAATTATTCGAATTTGAGCTTTCTCTAACAAAAACTTCTGACGAGGCTTGTGATGTTCCTATTGCCATGGAATTAAATAAGGAAACCGGAACAGCGGCTCCCAAATTCAGGTTCAATGAAGAGCTTCCCGCAATGGCAGATACATTACCGGTAAAATCCGGCCGGCTTTCATACGTACCGCAAGCGGTCGTCAAACGATTTACAGTCACCGTATATATTTTCTGAGCAGTATTATTATGTGCCTTTACCGTGATGATAAATGTATTTGCACCGGAACTAAGCGTAGCCCCTGTGACATTACCTGTAACGGTTGCGCAATTATAATTCGGCGTTCCCGTAATATCTGTGTTTGTTACAACATTGCCGACCGTAACCGTATATTCGGTCACATTCGGGTCAAAAGCCGGCATTAGCGTTCCGGCGCTTACAGTCAGGTTGGTCAGCGAAAGGTTTATTATATCCGAATACAGTGAAGTGAGCCGCTTGGTGCGTCGAAGTGTCAGGGCATTGTTAGCTGTGCTTGTTCCTATGGCTACTCCATTAATGGTAATATTGGGATCGGAAAAATAATCTATTCCAGGAAATACCCCTTGTCCATCACCAAGATCATCATAGGTCATGACTGTGGAAAATTTTGTTCCGCCTGAAAATGTACCTCTGTGACCAAAAGAATAGGGATATAAACCGTTTCCTCCTTGCAATATGTGATGCGAACAACCCATATTATGTCCTATTTCGTGAACGACAGTTGTCGTCCAAGAGGCTTGTTGGACACGGGATAAGGCAAATCCGTTAGCAGGAAAACCCTGTTCGCTATTTAATACCCATCCTAAACCTCCGGTGAAAGTTACCGAAGGAATAAGTTGTACCAAATCGGCATTATATTGTTTCCGCAAGGCGTGTACTTCGTCCATATACCCGTCATCCGTATCTGTAAGCCTATATAAGTCCGTATTTGAATTGACTTCCGTATAATTTGTTTGGTGCTTATAGACGCTATTGAATGTAATGTTCGTCTGGGAATTGAACATCACCGTATTGGCTTTTTGAACGGCGAGGTCTATCACATTATCTATACTTGTATAATTTGCCGCCGCATAAGTTTTTGCCACCGGCGTATAAACAAACAGTATATCAATGGTAACCGGAGAGTTTAATTCCGCCGATCCGCAAGCCGACATAGCGCCGGGAAGAGTTTCACCGTCTTGCGATGCACGCAAATTGGCGGACGGATCAGGTTGTGGAGGTACAAGTCCCTCGCAAGGCAAGGCTTTTTTCATTGCATCCGATAAATTATACTGCGATAGATAAGTTCCTGCTTTTCCTTCCGATACGACAAACATCTCATTCTTTTCCGGTAGTTCGGCATTAATGAGAATCCCGCTTTTGGAAATGGAAATATAGCAGTAACCATAAGAGTCTGCAATCTTTGCCGTAATTCCGATCACTCCATCGTAACTGTTTGTAATATTCTTAATTTCAGCTTTGTATTGCTTTTCGTCGAAAAAATCAAGTAATAAAATATTACCCTTGTTATTTTTCGTAAGTGCTTTTAATTGAGTATTATACTCAAATTCACGGGATTGTACGGATTTTCCGAAGAAATCGCTTACCTGTGCTTCGCGGTTGACCTGCGAACGCAAACTACTGATCGTCTTTTCTTTGTTAATGTTAATCGTTTGTTGGGAGGCAGCGCGTTCAACGCCGATAAACAAAATTGCAAGGGTAATCATTAACAACAGTTTCATCTTTTTTCTCATAATAAATGTATAATTAAAATTATAGTATGGATAGATGTACAAAGTTACCTGTTTTTTTTGAAAAAACCACAGAGAATTATAACTTTTTCATAACTTTGCAACCAAATTGCGACAAGAAGTCGAATAAACAATAGTTCGGCAAATCGACTGAACCTACTGTTTCGTCAGTAGTAGCCTAAAGAAACGTGAGGTTTCAGTAATGGGATGGTGCGGAGTTTTCTTGACAAAATCCCTGTCAGAGAGAGGAATAAGCCTTATGAGAAGAGCAACTATCACTAGCATCAGGCAGTTAAGGGATTCGGCTAACCGGTAAGAACAACATAAGTGAATCGCTGCACTATCGTTACAAAGAAAAGGCTAAAGATGCTGATAAGCCTTGACCAAAGATGTAAGTAGCCGGATGATTCTTCTATCGAACATGCACAGGTAGCGGTAAAAGGCGGCGAAATTGCCCGCAACGCCCGCAGGGAATTGGAATTGAAAACAGGGAAATCGGCTGTTTCGCCACTGAATGCAAAAAAAGGAATAATGCTGAATATGTCGGAAAATAAAAGATTAGAAGAATAGAAACTCTCCAAAATTCAATCAAAAAATTTTGGAGAGTTTCCACTGTAATTTGTCTTCTTTCCAAGTTCCGGATGGAATTATTGTTTCAACAATTTCTCGGTATAAACGTTGTCACCCAACTGAATTTTTAACAAATAAACACCGGGAAGTTGTGCGTACTTCGAAACGTCTTGGAAAGCGGTACGATTTCCGGACTGTTCCTCAGAAACCAAGGTTGTCAATTTCACCCCGTTGGCATCGTACAATGAAATAGTTACATTCGTCTTTTCCGGAAGATTGTAACTCACTTGTATTTCATTTTTGAACGGATTGGGAAATAATTTGTACGGCAAAGCGGCTATCCTTTGCATTCCGGTATAACTATTTTCGCTCTTGTTAACCCGGGTATTCAGAAAAGAACCGGAATAAATCAATTGCCTTGTCCCGTCTGCAGCAATAGAATAATCTTCCGAAGTAACGAAAACCGGATAGCGGGTTTCTTGCGTGTACCATAAATATTTCACTAATTCCCGCGAACCGCTCGCTTCCGTAGTCCTGACCCGTAATGCCTGTAAAGAAACGCCATCGGGCAAAAGAAGCGTACCCCATGCGTCAGCGTGGGTAGAATAGCTTCCTTCTACATGCGTTGCTTTATCCGAACCTTCCGTAAATATATTTCCGGAAAAATTACCCGAAAACCGGGTGTTGAATTTTTGCGGATACACAGTTTTTTGAATCGGCTTATCAAGCAACAATTTATGGTTGCCGATTTCATAACCGACATATTCGTTTCCTTTATCGGTAATATTAAAGAAGAAAGTACATCCGTCATCTCGAACCGCTTTAATGTTACCTCCGTCAAAATTGTCTTCGATATCCGAAGTAAACAAGGCATTACCCGAGCGTTCCACATTACTGAAATCCCAGATGATATTCTCTCCTTCAGCGCCCGGTTGCTGATAAGTTACGATACAACCATCATGAATCTGTCCACCGGAAAAGCCATGAGTAACCTTTGTAATAGTCACTTGCGAAAAAAGCAGCGATACACTGCCAAAAGCAATCAATAAAAAAGTAAAAAATCGTTTCATATTCTTATTTTGTTTTAAAATTTATTGAGCATAAAAATAAACAGACAAAGATAATAAAAAACAATGAATAAATAAAAATTTATTGGCGAATATAAAAAAATGATATAACTTTGCAGCCAATCGGTACACCTTTCTGAGGCTGACCAAACAGGGTATTTTACACAATATGAATGAAAAAAAAAAATTAGGCAGTGAAGCTTTATTAGAAGCATTATTAAAAGAAGGCGTTGAAACTATTTTCGGTTACCCGGGCGGCCAAGCCATCCCGATTTATGACGCTTTGTACGACTATCGCGGTCAACTAAAACATATCTTAGTCCGCCATGAACAAGGCGCCGTTCACGCCGCCGAAGGCTACGCCCGCGTTTCGGGGAAAGTCGGTGTATGCGTGGTGACTTCCGGTCCGGGCGTTGCGAACACCATTACCGGAATCGCCGATGCGATGATGGACAGTACGCCCGTCATCGTCATTGCGGGACAAGTTCCTGCTTCGTTGCTGGGTACGGATGCATTTCAGGAAGTCGATGTCATCGGTATGACACTGCCGATTACCAAATGGGCTTATCAGGTGCGTAGCGCCGATGAAATTCCCTGGGCAGTCGCCAGAGCTTTTTATATCGCTTCAACGGGACGACCGGGACCTGTCGTTTTGGATATTGCCAAGAACGCACAAGTTGGAATAATTGATTATCAGCCGGTTATAATCAATCACATCCGTTCCTATACGCCTGTGCCCGATATGGAACCGGAAAAAATTGCCGAAGCGGCCGATCTGATTAACAAGGCTAAAAAACCCTTCGCTTTGGTAGGACAAGGTGTCATTTTGGGAAATGCCGAAAAAGAACTGTTGGACTTTCTCCGCAAAGCGGATATTCCGGCAGCGTCAACCATGTTGGGACTTTCCGCTCTGCCTTCCGACGAACCGCTGAACGCGGGAATGCTCGGAATGCACGGAAACATTGCACCCAACCTGAAAACAAACGAATGTGACGTCCTGATTGCCATCGGAATGCGTTTCGACGACCGGGTAACAGGCGATTTGAATACTTACGCCAAACAAGCAAAAATCATCCATTTGGATGTCGATCCCGCTGAAATCAATAAAAACGTCAAAGTCGATATTCCCGTCCTCGGCGATGCAAAAGAAACTTTACCGGCAATCACTCAATTATTGAAAGAAAATACGCATACGGATTGGATTAACGAATTTAAATTACTCTATAAAAAAGAATTAAACTTAGTTATTAATGACGAAATCCATCCCCAAACCGGCCCATTGAATATGGGAGAAGTCATTCACAAAGTATCCGAAGCGACCGGAAACAAAGCGGTTTTAGTCACCGACGTGGGACAAAACCAGATGATGGCCGTTCGCTATTTCAAATACAGCCGTACCCGAAGCGTGGTTTCTTCCGGTGGCTTGGGGACAATGGGTTACGGACTTCCTGCGGCTATCGGCGCCAAGTTCGGAACACCCGACCGGACGGTTTGCCTCTTCTTGGGCGACGGCGGTTTACAAATGACCATTCAGGAATTTGGAACGATTATGCAGTCAAATGTAGATATAAAAATCATTCTTTTGAATAATGAATATTTGGGAATGGTTCGCCAGTGGCAGGAATTGTTTTTCAAAGAACGGTATTCGGAAACCTTTATGAAAAATCCCGATTTTGTTAAAGTTGCATCGGCTTACCAAATTCCCGGAAAGTTAGTCATGAAACGCGAAGAACTCGATGACGCCATTCGGGAAATGCTGGAAACACAAGGCGCATACTTATTGGAAGTCCGGGTAGCGCAAAAAGGCATGGTTTATCCGATGGTGCCCGCCGGAACAAGCGTCATAAATATTCTATATAATTCTCCAGCAAATACTTACACGGCCGATGTTATTGTCTGAAAAAAATTTATAAAAAAAATTACATTCAAATTGTCACAAATTCCAACCGATTTTGTATCTTTGCAGCGTCAAAAAGTAACAAAATGAAACCTACATGCAAAAGTTGCGCCAAAGAGCATGAAAATTTTCATATTATTAAATTATTAAATTATTAAATTATTTTCGCATGAAAAATGTAAATATTCTTAAACGGTTATTGGGATTAAAGTCGATTATCGGAAATACTCCACTATTGAAAATCAATTACAAATACAAAGGAAAATTTCGTACAATTTATGCGAAAGCGGAATATCATAACCTGACCGGCAGTATCAAAGACCGGATAGCGTATTATATTCTGGATGAAGCGTATAAATCCGGAGAACTGCAACCCGGCATGCATATCATGGAAGCTACCAGCGGCAATACGGGCATTTCGTTTTCTGCTCTGGGAAAAGCGATGGGACATGAAGTTACCATTTTCATGCCGAACTGGATGAGCGCCGAACGTATCAATTTGATACGAAGTTTCGGGGCGAATATCCGACTGATAAGTCCGGAAGAAGGTGGTTTTATGGGAAGCATTGCCATGACGGAAAATCTGAAGAAAGAAAATCCGGACAACATCTTCCTGCCGCGACAATTCGATAATTGTTGGAATTGTGAAGCGCACGCCCGGATGACCGGTCCGGAAATCGTAGAACAACTGATACAATTGGGATTGACTCCGGATGCGTTTGTGGCGGGCGTCGGCACAGGCGGTACGGTGATGGGCGTGGGCGCTTACCTGAAAAACGTCAACAGCGAGGTGAAAGTTCATCCGCTCGAACCGGCTAATTCACCCACGATGAGTACGGGTCACAAAGTGGGCAAGCATCGTATTCAAGGTATTTCGGATGAATTTATCCCTTCCATTGTGAAATTGGACGAATTGGATGAAATCGTTCAGGTGGACGATGGCGATGCGATTATCATGGCTCAGAAACTGGCTCGTAACCTGGGCTTGGGCGTAGGTATCTCGTCCGGCGGTAATTTTCTGGGAGCGGTTCAGATACAAAACCAACTGGGAGATGATGCTGTGGTTACTACCGTGTTTGCCGACGACAGCAAAAAATACCTGAGTACGGATTATATCAAAGACGAGCCGGTAAAAGAGAATTTTCTCTCACCGGATATCGAGTTGATACAAGTGATGATATTGAAATAAAGCGGTTTGGTTAATGGAATAAAGCGACCGCTATAACATAAAGTATTAAAAAAATGAAGATGAAAATCGTATTGATAAAAAATAACGCCGTGCATATAAGCCGTGATACCACCTTAGTTTCCAAATACATCCGCCGATGTGAATGAAAAAAGTAATAAATAAAATAAGCGAACATGGCTATCGCAATGATATCGGGAGTTTCCGTATGAAAAAGCGCGAGCAGCCAGTTGACAATGATATACAGTAAAATAGTAAACAAAATAAACGAAAAATAATGAAGGGTATAAATACCGTGGTCGAAATATAGCCACTTTTTCTTACTGTGAAACAGCCATAACCAAAAAGCAAAAACAGGCATATAGAAAAATATGGCTTTAGGAAAATTATGCATTAAGGCTTCTGATATTCCTTCTTTTTGATTTTTCTTTTGCTTTAAAGCCAATATCCTTTTTGATACGATGTATTCATATATCGACAATCGTTCCTCTTTCGGAAGCGTTTGTTGGAGGGAATCCAAATCTTCTATATTCCTGATATTTTTCAATCCGAACAAAGAGATAGTATCATTCGGACTGAAGAAATTTTCTTCCGACGATTCTTTTTGTGCCCCGTGTTTTTCGGAATGTTCATCAAAATCGGGAAGAATATGCGGAACAAAAAACACGACAAAACTGATAAATATATACAATTGTACCGGATTGACCCGGCTTTTCCGTTTGCCGGCAAGATATTCCTTTGTCAATTTAGCCGGAACATATAAAGATTTAACGGTTTTCCAAAACAGACCATCGTAATGAATGAAATCTGCCCAAAAATGCACAAACAGATAATGAAAATGCCGGCGGGTTTCCACATTTTCCTGTCCGCATTCCGGGCAAAACCGTTCGGCTACAAAATGCCCACAATTCAGGCAACGCTTGTCTTTTCTAACTTGTGAATGGCTCATACTGTAAATTTACTTGCAAAAGTATATTTTTTTTGTGAAATATAAAAAATTTTTATGTAAGTTTGTATTAAAATAATAGGATTGTAAATTTATGGCTAAAAAAGAACCGTCATACAAAGAAGCATATTCCCGTCTGGAACAAATCCAAGGACTGATTGAAAGTAACCAATTGGATGTGGACGATTTAAGTGAAAAGTTAAAAGAAGCTTCCGCTTTGTTGAAAATTTGCAAAGACAAACTTTTCGTTGCAGATGAAGAAACCAAAAAGATTCTGGAAGAAATTGAATGAACAGGCAGAATAAATACGTGATTATCGTTGCCGGAGGAAAAGGACTGCGGATGGGTGGAGATATACCCAAACAGTTTATGCTTTTGGAAGGCCGTCCTGTGCTAATGCATACAATTCAAGCCTTTTACGATTACGAACCGGAAATTTGCATCATTCTTGTCTTGCCCGGCGAACAAATAGCATATTGGGAAAATCTTTGCACCGGTTATGATTTTTCCATTCCGCATCAAATTGTTTCGGGCGGAGAAACCCGCTTTCATTCGGTTAAGAACGGTTTGGCGGCAATCAGCGCAAACAATGCTTTAATCGCTATTCACGATGGCGTTCGTCCGTTGATTGACAAGGAATTAATTGCCGCTGTTTACGCACAGGCATATATTCATGATGCCGCTTATCCCGTTATTCCGGTAATTGATTCGATGCGGAAACTTGCGGACGACCATCAAACAACCGTTCCCATCGACCGTTCCAAATATTTTTTCGTGCAAACCCCGCAAGTTTTCAAGGCTGAGATTTTGTTTGAAGCCTACAAACAAACCTGCAATCCCCGGTTTACCGACGATGTATCGGTTGTAGAAGCCGCCGGAATTTGTCGTCCCGTAATGGTCGAAGGGAATCGCGAAAACATCAAGATAACAACACCCGCCGACTTGATTATCGCTCAAACCTTGATGAAATGCCGGATTTAAGCGCCCAAAATATCATGTATCTGCCGGGAATCGGTCCCCGGAAAGCCGATGTCCTCCAAAAAGAAATCCAGGTTTCATCGTGGGAAGACATTTTGTATTATTTTCCCTACAAATACATCGACCGGAGTAAGATTTTCAAAATCAGGGAAATAGATGGAAATATGCCTTACATCCAATTGAAAGGAAAAATCCTTGGTTACGAAGCAGTCGGCGAAGGCCATAAACGGCGCTTGACGGCTGATTTTTACGATGATACAGGTTCAATTGATTTGGTTTGGTTCCAGAATATCAAATCCATTCAGAATGTATATAAACCGGAAACAGAATACATTTTATTCGGAAAACCAACTGTTTTTAACGGCCGGATTAACATTGCCCATCCCGAACTGGAAACGGAAGACAAATTTTTCAATGGCGAGGTAGGCGTTCAGGGACAGTACAATACGACCGAAAAAATGAAGAATGCTTTTCTTCATTCGCGGGCTATTCAACGCATTATTACAGCTGTCCTTGAAAACCTGAAAGAACCCGTTCCCGAAACGCTTCCGGATGAAATCATCCAAAAAGCCGGTTTAATTTCCTTGGACGAGGCCATTCGCAATATCCATTTTCCCACATCGCCGGCTGCTTTGCGCAAAGCCCAGTTCCGACTGAAATTTGAAGAATTGTTTTACTTGCAACTCAATATCTTACAAGTCACGAAGTACCGCGAAAAACGATTGGGCGGTTTTCGTTTTGCTGTCGTTGGGGATTTTTTCAATAATTTCTATCACAGAAATTTACCATTTGAATTGACCGGAGCACAAAAACGGGTGGTGCGAGAAATCCGTCACGACATGAACAGTGGGCGGCAAATGAACCGCTTGTTGCAGGGAGATGTGGGAAGCGGAAAGACCCTGGTTGCCCTACTCTCCATCCTGATTGCTTTAGACAACGGTTTTCAAGCAGCATTGATGGCCCCGACGGAAATACTTGCCAATCAGCATTTTGAAACCATAACGCACTTAGTAGAAGGTTTGGGAATCGAAGTCCGTTTACTGACCGGTTCTTCCAGAAAAAAAATACGGAACGAAATTCTTCCGGCTGTTCAAAACGGTGATATTCACTTGCTTATCGGCACACATGCCTTGATTGAAGATACCGTCGTTTTTTCCAATCTGGGTTTGGTGGTAGTGGATGAGCAGCATCGTTTCGGAGTAGCACAACGCGCGAAACTTTGGGACAAAAATACCGTTCCCCCACATGTCCTGGTAATGACTGCAACCCCGATTCCACGCACTTTGGCGATGACTTTCTACGGCGATTTGGATGTTTCGGTTATCGACGAACTTCCTCCCGGGCGCAAACCGGTCAAAACGATTCATATTTACAGCGCCAAACGCAACAACCTTTACCATTCCGTCCGCCGGCAGTTGCAGGAAGGACGACAGGTTTACATCGTTTATCCCCTGATTGAAGAAAGCGAAACGATGGATTTGAAGAACCTGACGGCGGGTTTTGAAACCACCCGGGAAATTTTTCCCGAATACCATGTCTCAATGGTACATGGAAAGATGAAAGCCTCGGAGAAAGACGCCGAAATGCAGAAATTTGTTGCCGGAGAAACGCAAATCATGGTGGCGACTACGGTGATTGAAGTCGGCGTAAACGTTCCCAATGCTTCGGTAATGATTATCGAAAACGCCGAGCGCTTCGGGCTTGCCCAATTGCACCAGTTGCGCGGCCGGGTCGGGAGAGGCGCCGACCAGTCATTTTGTATCCTGCTGACTAACTACGAATTATCAGAAAATACCCGTCGCCGCATTGCCATTATGACGGAAACCAACGACGGATTTGTTATTGCCGAAGAAGATTTAAAACTGCGGGGCCCCGGCGACATCGACGGAACCCAACAGAGCGGGATTGCTTTTAACCTCCGCATTGCCGATTTGGCGCACGACGGACAAATTCTCACACTGGCGCGTGATTTGGCTCGCGAAACACTTGAGGATGATTCGACGCTCCAGAAATCTGAAAATGTGCTTTTGAACAGGCAGTTGAAAAAATTGAACCGGCAAAAACAGGTTGGGTGGTTTATGATTAGTTGAAAAATAAGGCTAAATATTAAATTGAGGTGCTGAACCCGGAAGACCGTAAGGTCTTCTACTTGGGTAACCCCGCGGCAAGCGAAGCGCAGCCCGGGGTAGAGCGACCCTTCATCATCCCCTCAACTCCGAGGAGTTGAATTTATTTACTGGGTGTACGACAAATTTCCCAATTAGTGTTTAACGATTATCGGTAGATGTCTCCATGCGCCTCCTCGTTCCTCGTTGGCTTAGTCGACATGACAGTAAAACGTTGAGATGTGGGTGGAGGGGGAAGAAACGGCGGCGAAGCCGCCGTTTCTTCCCCCTCCTTTCCCTTTTTGCAGCCGCGTCATGTCGACCGAGCGCAGCGAGTGGAGACATCTCCTGATAATCGTTAAACACTAATTGGGAAATTTGTCGTACACCCCAATGCTTTTGAAGTAAATAAGTTCAACTCCTGTCGGAGTTGATGGGATGATGATGGGTTGCTCTACCCCGGGCTGCGCTTCGCTTGCCGCGGGGTTACCCAAGTAGAAGACCTTACGGTCTTCCGGGTTCAGCACCTCAATTTAATATTTAGCCAAAAAATATGACTTATGGCAAAATATAAATCTATAATTCCCCATAGCTATATTTTATTTTATACTTATGGGGAATTATAAATGGCTATAAACTGTGGGATTCAAACAACGGTTTAACGGCGACACTCGTTCCGGGCGATCTTGGAAGTGTGCAGGTGAATCACATTCAAATCAAGTTCGATGGTGCTATTTCCATTTCTGATGCCGAAGCTTTGGCAAGTCAATTTGTTATCAATATGGCCTCTAACCGTACAGTGGAATTTGCCGTTAATGCACTTGATGCAAGTATTTTGGACATCACACTTACCGGCGCTGCCAATGTGGATACACTGCAAAAAAAAGGTTATGCGTTTGAATTGATCGACGGAGAAGATGCCGACAATCCCTACGTGAAACAATAAAGGCTTAAACGCTACGCTGCGTAGCGTTTAAGCCTTTATTGTTATAGGCAACCCAAGTTGTTTTTATCGTTGATTCCTAATTATCTTTTCAAATTTTGCAGTATTGTAAAGCGGCATATTTATCACTTTTTCGTTTTCTTTATATGGCAACGCCGAAATTTTAACACCGAGCGGCGAGTTGTGTTCTTTCATAAATTCTTTAAATGAATTGGCAGAAAGATTTGTACCCGATTTTACTTCAATCGGCACAACGCCCTGCTCATTTTCGCTGATAAAATCAATTTCCTGCTTGGCATCTTCGCGCAACCAATAGAACAAAGCGGGCAATTCGTTTGCAATAAGTTCCTGACAGACAAATTGTTCTCCCATTGCACCGTTAAATTCGGTATAAATAGAATCGTCTTCTACGATATGACGTGGCAAAGTGCCTGTCATCGCTCCCAGAAGTCCTAAATCGCTCAAAAACAGTTTGAAAGCACCGAAATCTTCGTAAAATTTCAGTGGAGATTTTGGTGTGGAAACGCGATTTATTTTATGAATCATAGAAGAGTCCAAAAGCCATTCGTCAGTAATTGTTTCGCCCAAGTTTTACCTACCTGCCTCGCACCTGTTAAAATTAACGGCTTGCGATTGCTCGAGTTTTTCCAGATTTCTAATTTATCAAGTCTCTCTCTTTTCATATTTTGCACATTTTCGCCAATTATTCGATTGTAAAATTGCACATTTTTTCCAATATTGCAAAATAAAACTGCACGTTTTTGCTGTTTTTCTGTGTTTTGAGATAGGGAAAAAATGAAAATAAAAAAACTACAAATACCGACACTTTCGCAGGAGCGGGGGGGACGGAGTAGCGACCGCCAAACTATAAAAAACACATCTTTTGCCGTATCTCAAAAATTTTTGCTTAAAAATATTGTGGATTAAAAAAATAGTTGTACTTTTGCAACGCAGTTCGATTTTATATCGGCTACAAAAATAAGGAAAGAACTTAATGGGCGTTTCTCAAAGGTTCTTTTTTTATTTTTTACTGTTCCAACGACGTTATACAATATTGTATCTTCAATCCTGTTGATTTCACCCCAACCATTAGTTTTACCTTTTCCCACTGCATTATTATCATTTGAGTATATTTTACCTGATTTTTGGTATTTTTGTCGGGTTTGTCATACTTCACAACTTTTGCATTTTTCAGAATTTCTGTCAAAAGAAACATTGCCATAGTTGAATGATAATTTCGCGCCGCTTTATTGACCGTTTCATTTATACTCTCAAACTTTACATAAATAAAATCGTTTAAAGCCTCATTGAAAACGCATTTTTCAGAATTTTCGGCAGTCCACTTTCGGTATATTGCATTTATGATTTTTTCTCGCGCTTTTATATCTTCTTTTTCCCGCCCTTTGGGAATGGTGTAATCTGCGATGTAGATATTATTGTTGTCTTCCGTTATTTGCATTGCTTTGAAATTTTGTGTGGTAAAGGTAGTTATTTTTTAGAAAATTAAAAAAGGGGTAAAACGAACATATAATCCACCAAATTCCTGCCAATTTTTTTGTTGACGGAATTCAATCCGATTATTGAAACTCCATAGAGAAAAATCGCTCATTTCCCACCGCTACCGAAGCAATAGTTCAACGATGGCTTTAAACGCAACTACGCTCCGCTGCGTAGTGTTTAAGCCTTTATTGTTACACGCCGTATCTTTCAATACCACAATCTTTTACAATTCTACTCGCCACTCATCAAAGAGCGAATATGAGTTATTTCTCTTATCAGTTCTTCTTCGGTTGGAATATAGAGTTTGTATTTCGTGGCAAAAAGTTGTTCGTTGTCGTTCAAAACGGAAAGTTTGACATCCGCTCTATCTTTTTCTTCGCAAAAAATAATTCCGATAGTCGGATTATTGCCTTCTGTACGTTTCAGTTTGTCATACATTCTCACGTATATCCATTTGCCCTATGCTTGCCAACCTGTTCGTCTAAGAAACGGGTACTCCATTGGTTATCAGCAGCCTCATTCATGTAAACTTCACGGGCTTTTGGGTTTTCTACACGAAGAAGCGAGCGGTAGTGCGACCAACTCAATTGTTGACGCATTCTTCCTAAATTTGTTTTATCAAATCCCTTTCCAAATTCGGCGGTTAATTTTTCTGATAAATTTGCGATAAGCCTGTCCCCGTACTTTGAACGTTCTTCTCCGCCTTGTTCTTCTACAATTTTTTCGCCAATACGCCAATAGGTCTCTATCATTGCAAAATTAGCTGTCTGATAAACAAGTTTTCGAGAATTTATAATCAAATCTCTCGAAAATTCATAAAGATTACTGTTTTCAACAATGTTTCCCGCTTCTTTTTTTACTATGTTTTGTATTTCTGACATGTTAAAATTATAAAATGCAAAGATATAATAATTTTTAGAGATTGTAAAGCGGGCTAAATATTGGGAAATTTGTCGTACACCCCAATGCTTTTGAAGTAAATAAGTTCAACTCCTATATCGGAGTTGAGGGGATGATGAGGGGTTGCTCTACCCCGGGCTGCGCTTCGCTTGCACCGGGGTTACCCAAGTAGAAGACCTTACGGTCTTCCGGGTTCAGCACCTCAATTTAATATTTAGCCAAAAAATATGACTTATGGAAAAATATAAATCTATAATTCCCCATAGCTATATTTTATTTTATACTTATGGGGAATTATAAATCCTACATTTTCGTATAAGCCCTCTACTTCCCCTACATTTTTGTAGCTTATTTTCTTGTTTGATTTTTGTTAATATGCTTATCCATAGTAAAATACGAAAATGGCACAGTAATTGTATATCATTTTTAAAAGGTAACATATAAAAAACAAAAAAGTAATGAGAAAAATTACATTATCAGTAGTATTGAGCGTGTTGGTAACATTGAGTTCTTTCACCGCAAAAGCCACCCAATCCGTTGGCTATAAACTGTGGGATTCAAACAACGGTTTAACGGCGACACTCGTTCCGGGCGATCTTGGAAGTGTGCAGGTGAATCACATTCAAATCAAGTTCGATGGTGCTATTTCCATCGCAGATGCCGAAGCTTTGGCAAGTCAATTTGTTATCAATATGGCCTCTAACCGTACAGTGGGATTTGCCGTTAATGCACTTGATGCAAGTATTTTGGACATCACACTTGCGGGCGATGGAACGGCTCAGGCATCTTCCGTATTGAATATCAAAGCAGCCGCTGAGGATGGTTTGATACCGGGAATAACCGATTCGGAAGGAAATGCAGTCCAACTGATTCCGATAAGCAGTATTCAGCCTACCGGAATAGCTTTTGAAACGGTGAGTTCTACCATCGGCGCCACTGCTACACCGGCAAGCGTAACTTATCGTCTATCGTCTATTCCTCTGGTACGCAGTATGAATTTCTTGCAGGCGCAAAGCACTGTCAGCGAAAATCCAAATGGTTATATCGCAAGGGAATATTTCACCATTCACAGCCATAGTTACAACACAATGACGGCGCTGACACATCTTACCACACTTACCGGCGCTGCCAATGTGGATACACTGCAAAAAAAAGGTTATGCGTTTGAACTGATAGACGGGGATGACACCGAAAATCCTTACGTCAAACTCACAGCCCTCGAACCGGTGGCTGGGGAAGAATTGTCGTGGGTGGTCTATCATTATCCCTATCGTGCGGCGGCAGACAGAAAGTTTGAATTAGCCGAAGCCATAGAAAATTCGCAAGCAGGACAGTCGGTTATTGATGCGGCAAAGGCGGTATTGTACGATACAGAAGCGACAGCGAAAGAGATTTTAGCAGCAATAAGCGCATTAGGTGCGGGTGCCACCGGTATTGATAAAGTTGAAAGTATATCGAATTGGCTTGCTTTTGGCGGAAATAAATCTGTTGTTTTACAAAATGTAACGCAAGGAAGCATCATTACGATTTATGAAATCAGTGGACACATTGCTGCCACTATTTCGGCAAAATCGGATACGGAAACGATTGCTGTGCCTAAAACAGGTATTTATATCGTAAGGGTAAATGATAAAGCCACTAAAGTGTTTGTGAAATGAAGCCAATCATTCTTGAGCCGATAGGTACGATTTACACGCCGCACAAACAAATAGAAGGAATGCCGGTGCAGCCGGCAGGTGCGGCGGGCGTTGTGGGTAAAGCCGTATTGAAAGATGAATATGTGGAAGGATTGACCGACTTGGACGGTTTTTCACATGCCACATTCATCTATCATTTTCACCAAGCGGAAGGTTATGTGCTGATGCCCATTCCGTTTATGGACACGAAACCGCACGGCATATTCGCCACCCGCGCTCCGAAACGTCCGAATCACATCGGTATTTCCACCGTGCGCATTCTTTCGATAGAGGGCAATACTGTTGTTTTCGATGGCGCAGATATGCTCAACGAAACGCCGTTGCTCGACATCAAACCCTATTTCCCGAAATACGACAGTCCTGCCGATACAAAATCAGGTTGGCTCGAACAGGCGGCACACAAGCAGTGTTGCCATGTCCGTTCGGACGATAGGTTTAAATAAAAAACAAACGGATGATTAGAAATTTTGAAATAACCCATTGGAAAAAGCAGACGGTAATGCTTCTGCTCTGCTTTTTCTTTTCTGCTTGCGAAAAAGAGTTGGGCTACCGTTTTGATGGACAATCGGAGGAAGATAATGTGATTATAACACCACCATTTGACGGAGGCGGATATGCTCTCGGTGACTCGCTGGTTTTTTACGAGAATTTTCAATTGTGGAAACGCGAGGGCTACGATAACTATCCGACCAGCAATTGCGATGACGACCAAATGACTACCGCATTGGTGATGTATGTACCGTCAAAACCACGCATGGCGGAGTATAATGGTTTCTCGGTGGCATATACGCTCAAGGATTTTGCCGTCAATCCCACGTGCGGAGCGCAAATCGGTAGTGCCGAATCGGAAGTGAGTACGGGTTTTGTTGCCTTGCAACAGACTATTTTCTACGAATGTGGGCAACACGATTCCGACGGGCAAATGATGCTTTCAACCTTGCCATCGGTGTCGCAAGTGAAGTTTTCCGTTTCGCTTGGCGGACAGATTGAAGATGTGGCGGGTGTTTCGCTTTGGAAAAAGACGGAAGGTGCAAGTAATTTCACGAAAGTGGGCGATTATCTGCCGTCAGATCCGAATGCAGACGAAATATTTACCGTAGAAATCAATGAAAAAAATGTACAGTTGAAATTCACACCTGCTCTCACCGGCAAAGAAACGCCGGTAAACGATGGCATCAACCGCGCAGTAAGGATACATGATTTGTGGGTTTATTCAATAGATAATTAATAATTATGTGGAAAGTGTTGATAGGTTGTTTGTTAGTCCTGAACTTAATTGTTTTAGAAGCGACTGCCCGCGAAGTTACGGATATGGCAGGGCGAAAAGTAAGCCTGCCGGTTACCGTAAACAAAGTATTTGCCGACCGGTTTATATCGCTGATGGCATTTGCATTGGACGAAAAAATGCTGTGCAACGCCACGTTCAGCGTTCCCGATGCAGGACAAAAATACATTTCAAAAGCCTATTTCGACAAACCTTTGGCGGAAACCAATGCCGAAGAAATATTGAAATTGCATCCGGATGTTATTCTGCTCTCTTTTTTGGACGATGACGACCGCGAAACTGCCGAAAATTGGCAGACGAAACTGCATATTCCCGTACTGCTCGTTCGGTTTGAACTGCCGAAATATCGCGAAGCATTCGCTTTTCTCGGACAAGCATTGAACCGACAAACTGCTGCAAATCAAATTATTAACTTTTTGGATACATACATCATTTCGCTCAACGAGCAAGCAAAAAAAATTGCCAAACGCCCGACGGTCTATTATGCCGAAGGCAACCTCGGTTTGAATACCGAAGCGGCGGGGTCGCTGCACAGTCAAGTGATTGATTATCTCAATGCCCGCAATGTGGCGCAAGTAAAAACGAGCAGTATTCATGGGATGGCGGTGGTAAGTATTGAGCAGGTTTTACTGTGGCAACCCGATGTAATCGTTGCCTGGTCGGGTTTTCCTGCCGGAATGGATTTGTCGAAAACAGTGAAAAAAGAATTTTCCACACGGGAATATATCCTTAGCAACTCCGTATGGCAACAGGTTGCTGCTGCCCGAAATAAAAAGGTGCATCAAGTTCCTGCCTTGCCTTTCGGGTGGATTGATCGTCCGCCAAGCGTCAATTGCTTGCCCGGTGTGCTGTGGTTGGCAAAGCAACTTTATCCCGAAAATATGACCTTTGATTTGAATGAAGCATTAAAAGCGTGTTTCCGTTTGTTTTATCACGTGGAAATAACAGATAAAGATGTTACTTATTTAATTAACAATTAATAATTGAAAAATAGACTGATCTATACGGCATTTATTCTTTTGCTTTCAACAATAGCATTGGCTCAACACGAACATTGTGATACATTGCAAGACAATGTGTTGCAAGAAGTAACTGTATTGGGGCGGCAGCGCATTTCGCCGTTGAACGACCTTACGGTGGATCCGTTGGCGTGGGAGTCGTCCATTACCTACATTACGGCGGACGACAACCACAAAACGGCGGCGCTTCATTTGTTTGATGCGCTGAAATATTCGGTCAATGGTGTGGCGTCCACACAGGGACGGCGCAAAAAGCACTATTACCTCCTGCGCGGGCAAAATGTTGCCTCAGACTATGCTATCAACGGCGTTTCGCTCTCTACCAACGGCGCGGGACCGATGGCGGAATGGGTGGAAGCTCCTTCGCTTTTGCCCGAAAGCATGATTGAATCGGTCGAAATCGTGCGCTCCGGCAATTCGCTCCTGCTTGGTTTCAGCGGACTGAACGGCGTTATTAACGTAAAAACAAAAACGTTCGACAAACCGACCACACAGGCGGAAGTAAGTTATGGCACCTTCAACACCCTGCATGCAGGCGCATTGCATGGCGGGCGCATCAAAAATTTGCATTATGCCTTTTCCCTTTTCAACGACCGCACCGATGGCGCAAAAGGACGGCACAGCGATGAAAACCTGTGGAATTTCTATGGAAAAATCGGCTACAAATATAAGGATAAACTCGAAATCAACATGGAAAATTCCTACATCTACGGCACCCGATTTGTTACGCAGGCGGTGTATGATTCGCTTGCCGCGCCGCAAAGCCAACTCGCCGATTTGTGGGAATACGACCCGATGCGCTACAATATTTCCACCGTCCGCGTGAAATACAACGAATCGAAATTGACGGCTACCGAACTGCAATTCAGCTATATACTCAACCGCATGGATTTGTACCCCGACCATTATCATTTTACTTCTACCGGAAAAGTCATCGAATTGTCCGATTCCATTGTGCGTAAACGGATGCTCAGCGAGCCGGATTCCATTTTTACAGCAGCTGTTTTTCAAGCATTTTCGCCCATTGAAAACAATGTGGTGCGTGCGGGAGCCATGTTTGCCTCGTCTGCCAATTATGCGCATGGCAAATCGAAGAAGAAAATACTTTCGGCAAGCCTGATCGACCAACATACATTCGGGCGGACAGACGTGCATTTCGGTGCAAAACTTATTCGCGAATATTATGAATATTACGTTCCGTATCAAGGTTTCGGCAGCGAAATAAACGCCATTACCAAAGCATGGCAACCGGTGTTGTTCAACATCAGCGCAGGCATTTCGCATCAATTGAATGCTGATCATATTCTGAATGGCGTGATTAACAGCGGTGCGCTTCCGCTCGACCGTACCGCCCTGCAACAACAAACCGATGACCTCGGTAATCCGTTGAAAGACGAGAACACCGGCAAAACACTCGTTTCCTATATGAAAAGTGAAATCCGCACCGGCGTTGAACTTGGTTTGCAACAGCATCTTCCCGCTGCCGGAAATCTCACTTGGACACTTTTTTTACTGAATCAGAAAAATACTTCCGAATACACCCGCACGCCCTATTTTGACGACAACGACGTTTTGCGCTATTATATGCGGAACATTGATTTGCGTACTGTCGGTATCGAACTTTCTTACCGCAGCAACACGTGGTTGGACATGTTCAGCGGCTTCGGAAATATATCCTACAAATATGTTTCCCGTTCCGAACAGTCGAGCAGAACGCACTACGACAAGCAACCGCCGCTCATTGCCAACGCCTGCCTCTCCTTTGAAAAAAAGAACGTGGAAATCCATTGGATGGCAAAATACGTTTCACGCTACCTTTCCGACCGCTTTCTGAAAACGGAAGTCGATATGGGAAATTATTGTAATGCAGATGTGCAGTTTATTTATCACCTTCCAAAATTACATACCGAATTATATACTCTGATTAGCAATTTGTTTGATGTTCGGTATGCAACGGTTTCACCTATTTATTCCGATTTTGGGAGAGAGATAAAGGTGGGGGTGAGGTGTGGATTTTGAAATACTATAATTCCTACATTTTCGTATAAGCCCTCTACTTTTCCTACATTTTTGTAGCCTTCCGATTCTCTCTTTTAATACCCCTCATTTCTTTAGATTATTTAAATAGACTACTATTAAGCAATTAAGCCCGTTATGTTTTCTTTTATATAACGTTTTATTATCTTTGGCACTTTATTTGAATACGTATTGATAGTTAATAATTAATTTTATTTACAAATTGTTTTTAATTTATTAAAATATGAGAAAAATTGCTATTTACGGTAAAGGTGGTATCGGCAAATCAACCACTACACAGAACACAGTAGCCGGCTTGGCTGAAATGGGTAAAAAAGTAATGGTGGTGGGTTGCGACCCGAAAGCCGATTCAACCCGTTTGTTATTGCATGGTTTGGCACAGAAAACGGTCTTGGATACATTGCGCGATGAAGGCGAAGATGTGGAATTGGATGATGTGATGAAAGATGGTTTCAAAAATACCAGTTGCGTGGAATCCGGCGGTCCGGAGCCGGGCGTTGGTTGTGCAGGTCGCGGAATTATTACGTCTATCAATTTATTGGAACAATTAGGCGCGTATGATGCCGATAAAGAATTGGATTATGTATTTTACGATGTATTGGGCGACGTGGTTTGCGGTGGTTTTGCCATGCCGATTCGCGACGGAAAAGCACAGGAAGTTTACATTGTGTGCTCCGGAGAAATGATGGCGATGTATGCCGCCAATAACATTTGCAAATCAATCGCCAAGTTTGGTAAAGTAGGCGACGTCCGTTTGGGCGGTTTGATTTGCAACTCCCGTAAAGTCGATAATGAAGCCAATATGATTCAAGAATTTGCGAAGCAATTGGGTACACAAATGATTCATTTTGTTCCCCGCGACAACATGGTGCAACATGCCGAAATCAACCGTAAGACGGTGATTGACCATGCTCCCGAACATTCGCAGGCAGATGAATACCGCGCTTTGGCGAAAAAAATAGATGAAAATAAATTGCAGGTTATCCCTACTCCTCTTTCTATGCAAGAGCTTGAAGATTTATTGACGGGCTTCGGAATACTCAACTAATTACTCACTTTTTATTTATACTACGATGCAATATTTAATAAGAGCTATTGTCCGTCCGGAAAAATCGCCTGTGGTGATGAAGGATTTATTTAATGCAGGTTTTCCTGCTGTAACCAAACTGTCGGTGTTTGGCCGGGGAAAACAACGTGGTCTGAAAGTCGGAAACGTTACTTACGATGAACTTCCCAAAGACCTGTTAATCATTGTGATTGAAGACAAAGACAAAGATTTTGTAGTGGAAACGATTATCGAATCGGCTCGCACAGGCGCTAAAGGACAAGCCGGCGACGGAAAGGTTTTTATCACTCCTTTGGAAGAGTCTTACACCATTTCAAGTGGAAAGAAGAATACTTAATACATTATTCCTATGAAACTTATATTAGCAATAATAAGAATTGCCAAAATGGGCGACACCAAACAAGCGTTAGCAGATGCGGGACTTCCTTCTTTCACCGCAATGCCGGTATTGGGGCGCGGCAAAGGTCATGGCGATTTGGAGAAAATCAAAGAAGCCGAATCGGCTCACGAAGCGCTCGAATTTATTCCGGAAGTGCCTCGTTTGAAGTCCAAACGGATGATTACTTTGGTAGTTACCGATGAGAAAAAAGACTTGGCCGTCGAAACAATCATCAACACCAATCATACCGGTAAGAGTGGCGACGGAAAAATATTCGTGATCAATGCACTCGGTTCCTACAGCGTTCATACCGGCGAATCGGGCGATGCTACTTTAGATTAACAAATTAATGCAATTAAAATTATGATTGACAAAAATGATAAATCGAAAAATGCGGATGCGCTGATTGCCGAACTGCATGAGTTTCGGGATGAAGTGATAACGAAATATCCGAAGAAAGTAGCGAAAAAAAGAGCCAAATCCATCGTGTTGAGCGATGGGGACAATCCGCCTCAAATACAAGCGAACGTGCGAACGATTCCGGGTATCATCACCCAACGCGGTTGCACGTATGCCGGTTGCAAAGGCGTGGTATTAGGACCTACGCGCGATATCATCAATATTACGCATGGCCCCATCGGTTGTGGTTTCTATTCGTGGCTTACCCGTCGCAATCAAACAAAGCCGGTGGATGATAATGATTCCAATTTTATTCCTTATTGCTTCTCTACCGACATGCAAGATTCAAACATCGTGTTTGGCGGGGAAGAAAAGCTCAAACAGGCGATTCGCGAAGCATACGAATTGTTTCATCCCAAAGCGATTGCCGTTTTCTCAACTTGTCCCGTCGGATTAATCGGAGATGACGTGCATCGCGTGGCTCGCCACATGACGGAAGAAATCGGGAACGGCATCAACATCTTCGGTTTTTCCTGCGAAGGCTATCGGGGTGTATCGCAATCTGCCGGTCATCACATCGCCAACAACGGTTTGTTTAAAAATTTGATTGGTCGCGACGATGAAGTAAGAGGGCAATTGAAATACCGCGTCAATCTTTTAGGAGAATACAATATCGGAGGCGATGCCTTTGAATTGGAACGGGTTTTTGAAAAATGCGGTATCAACCTCTTGGCTTCTTTCAGCGGCAACTCCACCGTACAGAAATTTGAAAATGCCCATACTGCCGATTTGAATATGGTGATGTGTCACCGCTCCATCAACTATGTAGCCGAAATGATGGAAACGGCTTTCGGTATTCCCTGGATAAAAGTACAGCCGATTGGCGCTCATTCCACCGCCAAGATGTTGCGTAAGATTGCACAATATTTCGGTGAGCAGGAATTGATAGACAAAGTGGAAGAAGTAATCGCCGAAGAGATGATTGAAGTACAAAAGGTGCTTGAACAAGCGCGTAAACGTACCGTTGGCAAATTGGCGATGCTCTTTGTAGGAGGCTCTCGTGCGCATCACTATCAGGATTTGTTTGAAGAATTAGGCATGACCACGATAGCCGCCGGTTATGAGTTCGGTCACCGCGACGATTACGAAGGTCGCTCGGTTATTCCAACCATTCAAATTGATGCCGACAGTCGCAACATCGAAGAAATAACGGTTACGCAGGATGAAATCCGTTATCGTCCGCGCAAAACGGAAGAAGAACTCAAGGCATTGGAAGCGGAAGGCATGGAATTTAATGAATATCATGGCATTATGAAGCAGATGGAAAAGGGAACATTGGTCATCGACGACCTTAGCCATTACGAAATGGACCAATTGATAGCGAAATACAAACCCGATGTGTTCTGTGCCGGTATCAAAGAAAAATTCTGTGTACAAAAAATGGGTATCCCCTTGAAACAACTTCACAACTACGATGTAGGCGGTCCGTATGCCGGCTTTCAAGGCGCAATTAATTTTTATAAAGACATAGAAATGATGGTTGGCGCCGCAATATGGAAAGAGATAAAAGCTCCTTGGGAAAGTGAAGATTATGTGGAAGCTACCTTCGCTTACTAAGAAAATCATAATTCGTAATTTTTAATTCGTAATTAATATGTTACTACGACATACCACAGCAAAAGAAATAGACAGAAAGGCATTGACTGTCAATCCGGCAAAGACTTGTCAGCCGGTCGGCGCGATGTATGCCGCACTTGGCTTGCATGGATGCTTGCCTCACAGTCATGGCTCACAAGGTTGTTGCTCCTATCACCGGAGCGCACTTACGCGGCATTTCAAAGAACCTGTCATGGCGGCTACCAGTTCTTTCTCGGAAGGCTCGTCCGTATTTGGCGGTTCGTCCAACTTAGTGTCAGCTATCGAAACTATTTTCACGGTGTATAATCCTGATGTAGTGGCTGTTCACACGACCTGTCTATCCGAAACCATCGGCGATGACTTGACGCAAATTGTTTCCAAAGCCCACGAAGACGGATTGGTACCCGAAGGGAAAAAGGTTATTTTCTGCAATACGCCGAGTTATGTAGGTACGCATGTTACCGGCTATTCCAATCAAGTGGCGGCTTTCGTGAAGTTTTTTTCCACCGCAACACCCAAAAAGAAAAATGTAATCAATTTGGCAGCCGGATGGATGGAGCCTTCGGATATGCGTGAAATCAAACGGCTTGCCCAAGAAATGGAAGCGCGAATTATCTTGTTTCCCGATATGTCGGGCGTATTGGATGCCCCGTTGACCGGAAAGTTTGAGATGTATCCCAAAGGCGGCGTTACACAAGCACAATTAATCGCTACCGGCGACAGCAAATTTACAATTGGTTTGGGCGCCTATTCTACCGAAGATGCTTGTGTGAAATTAGAAAACAAATGCAAGGTAAAGTTTGAAGTAGTCGAAATTCCTGTCGGATTGAAAGCGACCGACCGTTTCATTACGTCTTTGAGCCGTCACGCCAATGTGCCTGTGCCCGACAGCATCACCGAAGAACGCGGACGTTTGGTGGATTTGATTGCCGACAACTCCAAATATTTCTATGGCAAACGAGTGGCTTTGTATGGCGACCCCGACACGCTCATTCCTTTGACGGAATTTTTACTTACCTTGGATATGAAACCGGTATATATCGTTACCGGTACGTCCGGCAAGCATTTCGACGAATCCATGCAGGCGCTTTTATCGGAAAAAGTACCCGAAGCGAAATACAAGAGCGGTCCGAATGCCGACATGTTCCAACTGCATCAATGGATCAAACAAGAGCCGGTGGATCTATTAATAGGCAATACGTATGGCAAATATATTGCCCGTGACGAGAACATCCCCTTTGTCCGTTTGGGATTTCCTATCGTGGACAGAGCCGGACACAATTATTTCCCGAATGTAGGTTATGTGGGCGCTACCAATCTCGCCATTAAGATATTGGAAAAAGTATTAGACCACTTCGACAGCAATTGTAAAGAAGAAAAGGTGGAATGGCAAATGTAGAATACAAATAAGAGCAATACAATGACCCAATTTATACAAGACAGAGAATCACAGATTGTTACCAAAGGCAAAAGCAATTTCGATTTGATTGGCGGAAAACCAAGTATTGCGGGTTCCGTCAGTCAACGGGCTTGTGTTTTTTGCGGCTCTCGTGTTGTCTTGTATCCGATTGCCGATGCCGTACATTTGGTGCATGGTCCCATTGGTTGCGCTTCTTATACTTGGGATATTCGGGGCGCCATGTCATCGGGACCGGAATTGCACCGCAACAGTTTTTCGACCGACTTGCGAGAGAAACATATCGTTTTCGGAGGAGAGAAAAAACTCTACGAGGCGTTAATCGAACTTATCGACAAACACCAACCCAAAGCGGCTTTTGTCTATTCCACCTGTATTGTAGGCGTGATAGGCGATGATGTGCAATCGGTGTGCCGGCAAGTGGAGAAACTCAAAAACATTCCGGTTATCCCCGTCATGGCGGAAGGTTTTCAAGGCACGAAAAAAGACGGCTACAAAATAGCTTGCGATGCCATGGCTACCTTGGTGGGTACGGACAACAGCAAAAAGATTTCTCCGGTAAGCATCAATATTTTGGGTGATTTTAATTTGGCGGGCGAATTGTGGATATTAGCCGGTTATTACAAGAAAATAGGCATAGAAATATTAGCCTCCATTACAGGCGACGGACGGGTGAATGATATTCAAAATGCCCATCGGGCGGCTTTGAATGTGGTACAATGTTCCGGCTCCATGCTCCATCTTGCGAAAACGATGAAAGAACAATACGGCATTCCGTTTATGAAAGTGTCGTATTTCGGAATAGAAGACATGTCGGATGCTTTGTATGAAGTAGCCAAATTTTTTGGAAAAGAAGAATTGATGGACAATGCCCGCGATTTAGTCAAAGACGAATTGAAAACCCTGCTTCCCGCTTTGGAGCCTTATCGCAAAGCCTTGCAAGGCAAGAAAGCCGCTATCTATGTGGGAGGCGCTTTCAAAGCCATTTCTTTAGTGAAAGCCTTGCGATTGATAGGCGTGCAAACCGTAATTGCAGGTACGCAAACCGGCAATACGGAAGATTACAAACTGCTGAAAACCATCTGTGATGACGGTTGCATCTTGGTAGATGACTCCAATCCGGTAGAACTGTCGGAGTTTGTGAAACAAACCGGAGCCGATTTATTTATTGGCGGCGTAAAAGAACGTCCCATTGCTTATAAGTTGGGCATTGGCTTTTGCGACCACAACCACGAACGCAAATTGGCATTAGCCGGTTATGAGGGAATGCTCAATTTTGCAAAAGAAGTGTATGAAACCGTATGTAGCCCTGTATGGAGGTTTGCCTTATGAACACAACAAAAGAATCCATCCTCAAAGAAGCCGCTTCTTCTTGCAATGCGTGTAAACAATGCGCCCCTTTGGGCGCCTGTATCGCATTCAAAGGCATTGAAGGCGCTTTGCCGATGCTGCATGGCTCGCAAGGTTGCGCCACTTATATCCGCCGGTATTTAATTAGTCATTTTCGGGAAACGATGGATATTGCTTCTTCCAATTTCAGCGAAGAAACTACTATTTTCGGCGGTAACAAGAATTTCAATACAGGTATAGACAATATTATCAGCCAATACCATCCGAAAGTAATTGCAATTGCCAGCACTTGTTTGGCGGAAACAATCGGCGAAGATGTGCAACGGCTAATTTATGAATATCAGGCGACACATACCGTAGAGACGGGACATGACCCGTCTCTACCGGAAATGGTTTTTGCCTCCACGCCCAGTTATCAAGGTACGCATTACGAAGGCTTTCATGAAGCGGTATTTGCAACCGTCAAAGCTTTGGCAAAGAAAAAGACGACAAGCAATCCTTTTTCACTCCACCAACTGAATTTATTCTGCAACTTGATTTCACCCGAAGACATTCGCCATTTGAAAGAAATAGTGGCCGATTTTTCCATAAAGGCAATGATATTCCCCGACTATTCCGACACGCTCGACGGTACTTCTTGGGATAGCTATCAACGCATTCCCGAAGGAGGAACAAGCATCGAAGCCATCGAAAACAGTCTGTGGGCTGTCTCTTCCCTCGAATTGGGAACTATTTTGAATACGCTGACGCAATCGGCAGGCGAATATCTGCAAGACACTTTCGGCGTGAAAAACTTCAGAACAGGACTGCCGATTGGCATTCGTGAAACGGATAAGTTTATCGAAATACTACGCTCTTTTTCAAGTCCCCCTGTGGGGGATTTAGGGGGTTTTCCGGAAAAATACCAAAAACAACGGGGACGATTGGTCGATTTGTATTTTGACGGACATAAATATGTGTCAATGAAAAGGGCGGTTATCTATGGCGAAGAGGACTTGGTAGTAGGTTTGGCGGCTTTTGCTGCCGAAATAGGAATCATACCGGTTTTGTGCGCCACTGGCGGCGAAAGCGGTAAATTAGAAGAAACGTTGAAAGAAGCGCTTGGGGATTTATATTCCGATGAAATAGCAGTTGGTCAGGGGATGACTTTTGAAGCGATGGAAGAAACTATCCGCAACCGCGACTTGCATCCCGATTTATTCATCGGCAACAGCAAAGGCTATTATCTTGCCCGTAAATTGGATATTCCGATTGTTCGCGCCGGTTTTCCTATTCACGACCGCATCGGAGCACAACACAATCGTCTGTTGGGATACGAAGGCACGACCATGCTCTTTGAGCAGATAGTCAATACTTTATTGGAAGAGAAACAACGCAAATCATCCATTGGATATAAATATATGTAATTTATGACAGACATTTCAAAACATCCCTGCTTCAATGCAGAAGCGAAACATCAATATGCCCGCGTACATTTGCCGGTAGCGCCCAAATGCAATATCCAATGCAACTATTGCAACCGCAAATACGATTGCAGCAACGAGAGCCGTCCGGGGGTAACAAGTACGGTTTTGTCGCCCATGCAGTCAGTACATTATCTGAAAGCGTTGACGGAAAAGATACCGAACATCAGCGTGATTGGCATTGCCGGTCCGGGCGACCCGTTCGCGAATCCCGAAGAAACTCTCACTACCCTGAAAATAGTGAAGCAGGCTTTCCCCGATAAAATTTTCTGCCTATCGACCAATGGTTTGGATTTGGCGCCTTACATTGACGAATTGGCCGAAATTGGTGTATCGCACGTAACGATTACGATTAATTCGCTTCGTTTGGAAACATTGGCAAAGATGTATCGTTGGGTGCGGTTTAACCGGCGGGTGTATCGGGGCGAAGAAGCCGGAAAAGTATTGCTCGAACAACAACTCGGCAACATCGTCAAGCTCAAAGAAAAAGGTATCGTTGTGAAAATCAATACGGTCATTTGTCCGGGCGTCAATGACAATGAAGTGGAAGAAATCGCCCAAAAAGTTGCCTCTTTGGGAGCGGATACGATGAATTGCCTCCCCATGTATCCAACTGAAAATACAGAATTTGCGCTCTTGCCCGAACCGTCTAAACAGATGATGAAAGGCATTAAAGCGGCTATTTCCAAATATATTCAACCGATGGCGCATTGCGCTCGCTGTCGCGCTGATGCCGCCGGTTTGTTGGGACACGACAATACGGAAGCCATGGATATGATCGGACAATTTTCTACTATGGTGGTGAACAGGGGCGAAGGTCGCACACGTGTAGCCGTAGCGAGCAACGAAGGATTGTTGGTCAATCTTCATTTGGGCGAAGCTCGAAAGGTTTTTGTCTTTGAAAAATCGTCCAACGGCTATCATTTTGTAGAAACTCGCAACACGCCTCCGGAAGGCAGGGGAATGGCACGATGGGAAGAATTGGCAAGCAAGACGTTGGTCGATTGTCAAGCCATTTTGTTGGCAGGCATAGGCGAAACGCCGATGAAAGTGATGCAGCAAAATGGCATTCGCGTCATACAAATGAGCGGTTTGATAGATGCCGGTTTGGATGCGGTCTATCTCCATTTGCCTATCAAAACCCTTTGCCGAAGCGAATATACCAAGTGTGGCGAGAGTTGCAGGGGAGCAGGCAATGGTTGCGGATGAAATCAATTACGAATTACGAAATAACAATTAAATAGTAAAACAATGAAGAAGCCGGATTATTTAATTTTAGTATGCAACTCGTACCGGGTTGCCGGAGATGCACAAGGGTTTTGCAACAAACAGGGAGCTGTTTCCTTTTTACAGTACATCACCGAAGAATGTGCCGATAGAGGCATTGATGCCGTAGTTACCACTACTGCCTGTCTGAGTTTATGCAGTCAAGGACCGGTGTTGGTCGTTCAACCCAACAACTATTGGTATGGCGGCATGACAAAAGACAAAATTGATGAAGTACTTGATGCTTTGGAAGAAGGCAAAGCGGTGGAAGAGTATCTGATTGCTTAATCAATAACATCAAGATAGTATGGATATGCGGAAATGGACCCGATTATTCGTAGCCAATGGCTATGGATTTGGGAAATATTGGACTGGTTATGTCTTTGCCAAAACGCCGAAAGCCCCTTGCTTTTTTTATCTGACTGATAAGAAGATGGCTATCCTTTCGGCAGGTATTGACGAGGACGGTGAACGAAGTATCGTAACTGCTTCGGATGAATTTACACCCGAAGAATTGGCTGTGTATTTTCAGTTGGATTACAGCAAGACTTCGGCTATCGAATGGTTTGAGCCTGTCAACGTTTTACTCTTGTGTCAAAAGCCGGAAAGCGTTCAGCGAAGTTTTATCTATTATACCTATCCTGTCCTCCAATTGAATTTTGTGACAGCGCTAAGTGAAAATACGATAGTCGTTTATGACCGTTTTACAGATAAAGATACGTTAGATAAATTGGATAAAGAGGCTGTCCGCAGAAATATAGACGATAAAGTGGAGTTTTGGTCGATGGTAAAACTGCTTGCCTTGGGCGACCGCTTCGGCGAATTGGCGCCCAAAGTGTGTATGGAATCGATTCCCCAACTTAGGAAAACAAGTAAACCCCAACACGATGTATCATCCGTATAAGATTATCAGCAAATTGGAAATAGACAAGAATGGCAGCTGCTTTCTCAACCCCAAACGGGTGGAACTGTTGCAACTTATCCACGAAAGAGGCTCTATCTTGGCTGCATCCAAAGAATTGCGTATGTCTTATCAACAAGCGTGGACAATTATCAAAGACATCAATGCGACTGCCCCTTTGCCGGTAGTGAGCCGGCAAAGAGGTGGCAGCAATGGCGGTGGCGCAGTACTTACGAATTTTGGTATAAAAATGTTGGACAGATATGCTGTCATTCAGCGAAAATATGCCCAAATGCTCTTGGATTTAGACGATGATTTGCAAGAGCTTTGCGTTTTTTAGTTTTTTTTACGAAGCGTTATTCATTTAATTAGATATTGATGAAACGATACACAACTGATACACTGTGGCTTATTGCCTTATTGGTTATACTGATGATAATCACTTTGGTGTCTTTTTCTTTGGGAAGATACCCGATTTCCGCAGGCGATATATTCAACTATTTATTTAGAGGAAATTATACCGACGAGAATATTCCGATACTGATTCATCAAGTCAGGATGCCCCGTATCATCGGTGCGATATTGGCGGGCGGGGGCTTGGCTATTTCGGGAGCCGCTTATCAAGGATTGTTCCGCAATCCGATGGTCAGTCCCGACTTATTGGGCGTCAGTTCGGGCGCCGGTTTCGGCGCCGCCTTGGCAATCATACTGTCGCTCGGCATATTGGGTATCCAAGCGATGGCGTTTGTTGCAGGAGTAGGAGCGGTATTGTTCACATTGTTTGTCAGCCGTTTAGTAGGTAAAAATCACGACAAGATATTGATGTTGGTCTTATCGGGAATGGTAGTCGGGTCGTTGTTTAGCGCACTCCTCTCTTTGATGAAATACATTGCCGACAGCGAATCCAAATTGCCCGACATTACTTTTTGGTTGATGGGAAGCTTGGCGCAAGTATCACTGAGTGAATTAGCCGTAGTAGCCCCTGTTGTATCCATTGCGTTGATACCTTTATTATTGACTTCATGGAAATTGAATGTGCTGTCATTTGGCGATGGCGAAGCCGCTTCCATGGGAGTAAACACCAATCAATTGCGCATGACAATAGTCGTCTGCGCCTCTTTGATAACGGCATCCATTGTCTGCATCACAGGTTTGATAGGTTGGGTAGGACTGATTATTCCGCATATCGCCCGTTTTATAGTAGGAGCCAATCATCGCATCTTATTGCCCGCCTCGTTCTTGTTAGGTGCCGGTTTTATGCTGATAATAGATGATTTAGCCCGCTCGATTACGACCTTGGAAATCCCTTTGGGCATCATTACTTCTTTGATTGGGGCGCCGTTGTTTTTGTTCTTATTGAAGGTTTCGGGGAAGAAGGTTTGGTGAGGAGACGAGGGGAAATTATAAAGTTGGGGGAATGGGGGTACGCTGATTAAACGGATTCCTGCTTTCAACTGCAAAAATTTTCAAAGATGCAGGGTTTAGAGTAGAAGCGTTTGTAATAGCAGCTCCGGCATTGTTTTCTGAAATTTCTGCAAAGCTTACAGGTAAGAGCATCCCAACAGTTCAAAAAATAAAAAAATATTTTATTGAAATTTTGATTGCAAATTTAAATCCGGATTCACGCCGGCGCTTTTTAAATTGCAATCGCTTCTTTCACATTACTGTCGTGATATTTGCCGTCTGTAATGTAAGCATACGGTCTGATTCTTCATTTTACAAAACTCTATGTTATATTTATTTAATATTATAATAAAATGTATTTGTTTCACTATAATTAATCCTTGCGCAAACATTATAAGAGCCTTTATTTATACCGACTAAATTAAAACTTATATCATGTACGGTAAAACAGCTATCATCAGCACAATCGAAATCAAAGGGATATGATATAACATCTATATTCAAATTATTACCTTGAATGGATGCTTCTATAGACTTTATGCTATCATTTTTCTTAATTGCATGTGTTCGCATTGTACATTTTTTTACGCTATCACAGATTGACGTTATATCAAATTCAAATTTAGCAGATATTCTTCCAATGTCTTTCAAATGAATATCGGCAACTTCAAGATGAATTTTTTCTTCATCATCGTCAGAACATGAGTTTACTAAAAACAAATGAACTATAATTACTAATACGATAGATTTTTTATTAAACATAATAAGTAAAAGTAAATGTTATATTTTTATTAACAGTTAAGTCTTTGAAAGCTGCAAAATCCGCTTCTGTAGATTACAAATTGCGAAATGATTCCACAAATATATGGAAAGGAACACTTTTATTCAATTTTTGAATATAAACCCTAATACTTAAACTTATAATAATAACGGTTTATTTTTTAGTTTATTATAATACAAATCGCAAGTCATTAAAAGAACTCATCTAAACTTTACTGATTGTATCTTATTCGGTGTTATGAGGTTTGTTTTTGTGATAAATTTCAAGTTTTTTTTGCCATTATTTTAGGCGGACAACCGGCAGCCGGTAAAAGTCAGTTGACTTTTAGAGCACAAGAAACCCATCCTGGTGTAAACTTTTTAATTGTAAACGGCGACCTGTTCCGTATGCACCATCCACAATACAAATCTTTAGTTAAAGACACTTTGTCTTTTTCAGAAAAGGCACAAATATTTTTCAATGTTTTTACTGAAAAGTTGATACAAGAAGCTCAAAAGAATAAATTCAATATTATTGTTGAGGGAACGATGAGAAATAAGGATGTTCCACTTTCAACTGCAAAAATTTTCAAAGATGCAGGGTTTAGAGTAGAAGCGTTTGTAATAGATATCAGAATGAGGTTGCACTTTCGGGTAATGGACGATTAGCGGATATAAATTCAACATAATAATAAGAAAATGTAAAATTGAGCTTACGTTAATTAAAAAATTACTACCTTTGCGCACAAATAGAGTTCTGTTAAAACAATGATTAATCGTATTATTATTCGCATCAAAGTGCTTCAGGTAGTGTATGCATACTATCAGAAAAATTCCCGTGATTTGGTGAGTGCAGAAAATGAGTTGTTATTCAGTTTGGAGAAGACATACGATTTGTATCATTATCTTCTATTGCTCATCGTCCTTTTGACAGACGCCGAACAAAAGCGATTGGATAAAAACAAGAACAAGCTGCTTGCAACCGAAGATGAATTGAATCCGAACAGGCGATTGGCCGATAACCGTTTTGCCGAACAATTGAGAGTCAATGGCAAACTAACGGCTTTTTCCATGCGAAGAGGTACTTTGTGGAACGACGATAATTCATTATTTGTGCGCAATCTCCTGAAAAAAATCATTCAGTCGGATTATTATAAGGAATATTTGGCGTCGGAAGATTCGTATGGATCGGACAAAGAGTTCTGGAGAAAGGTTTTCAAGCATACCATCATGGAAGACGAAGAGTTGGGCGAAGTCCTGGAAGACAAGAGTATTTACTGGGAAGACGATTTGGATGTAGTCGGTACTTTTGTTCTCAAAACGATTAAGCGGTTTACGCGCGAAACAGGCGCGAAACAGGAATTGTTGCCGATGTTCAAAGACGAGGAAGATAAGGAATTTGCCGTCAAGCTGTTGCATCAGACACTCATGGAAGAGAAAGAAAGTAACGAGCGAATCAACCGGCAAATCAATAATTGGGAACTCGACCGGATTGCACAGATAGATTTGTACATCATGCAAATTGCACTGAGCGAATTGTTGAATTTTCCGAGTATTCCGATTAGCGTTACTTTGAACGAATACATTGATTTATCGAGGTATTACAGCACACCGAAAAGTCCGAATTTTATCAACGGAATTCTCGATTCGATTGTCAAGGAATTAAAAAGCGAAGGAAAATTATTTAAAAATGAATGAACCTAAATAATTATTTATACAATTATGATTTCAAGTTTATCGTACATTTTATTACAGGCAGCCCCGCAAGGCGGTGGCGGTAACTGGTCTATGCTCATTATGTTGGTTGCGGTTTTTGCCATCATGTATTTTATGATGATTCGTCCCCAACAAAAACGGCAGAAAGAAATTCAGAAAATGCGTGAAAATATGAAAGTTGGCGATAAAGTCGTTGCCGCCGGCGGAATCCATGGGAAAATCAAGGAAATCAACGATTCCGATTTTCTCATCGAAATAGCTGATAACGTTCGGATCAAAGTGGATAAAGCGTCGGTTTTTGTTTTGGGTAGCGATGCCCAGGCAAGCAAATAAAACAACTTCCGGTAGGAACTAATGAAAATCATCGGACTTACCGGAGGAATAGGTAGTGGAAAATCAACCGTTTCCCGCTTGCTGGAAATTATGGGAGTTCCTGTTTATGTGGCGGATACCGAATCGAAAAAATTAGTAAATACTTCGCCGCTCATCCGGGAGCAATTGATTGCTGCATTCGGTTCGCAATTATACAAGAACGGCGAACTCGATAAAGCGATGTTTGCTTCATTGATTTTCGGGAATAAAGAAAATTTGCGGTATGCCAATTCGGTGATTCATCCGGCTGTGTTAAATGATTTCCGGCAGTGGGCGGAGCGGCAAACGCAGTCGTCTTTTGCTGTCATTGAATCGGCGATTTTGTTTGATTCGGGTTTCAATAAGACTGTTGACGTAACCGTCAATGTTTCAGCTCCTTCGGAAATACGTATCCGGCGGGTTGAAAAAAGGGACCGGGTTTCGCGCGAAACAGTTCAAGCAAGAATCAACAGTCAGATTCCGGAAGAAGCCAGAAACCGCTTGTCGGATTACGTTATTTTGAATGATGAAGCAAGCGCTTTAATTCCGCAAGTGGAAAATTTGTTGAATGTATTGAACATGCAAAAAATTTAATTAATTTTGCAGTGTAAAAAAATTTAATTAGAGATTTATGATGAAGAAAATTCTATCCGTTTCCGGGAAAAGCGGATTATTCAAAATGGTTTCCCAAGGGAAAAACATGCTTATCGCAGAATCACTAATCGACCGGAAGCGAATTCCTGTTTATCCGAAAGATAAAGTGGTATCGTTGGGAGACATCCGTATTTATACAGACGAGGAAGAAGTTCCTTTGTCTCAGATTCTTAACAAGATTAAAGAGAAAGAAAGCGGTAAGCCGATAGATTTCAACCCTGCCATTCAACCGGACGAACTGCGAAATTATTTTGCGGAAATTCTTCCCAATTTCGACCGTGACAAAGTGTATCCTTCCGATATTAAAAAAATCATGAATTGGTATAACCTGTTGGTAAACACCGGAAATGCGGATTTTGAAAAGAAGGAAGAAAGTGAACAGGAGAGTGAAAAAAATGAAGAACAAGAAACCAAAAAAGAAGAATAGATATGAGTGAAGAAAATTTTATGGACAAATATGATGACAGCGACGCCGTCGCTTTTATCAGAAACTACCTGCCCTTGGAGTTGAAAGAAAAGGTCAGCGACGATGACATTTATTATATTTTGGATGTCAGTGAAGACTTTTATGAACAGAGCGATTTTTTTGAGACAGATGATGAAGCGGAAGAACGTAAACTGATTGAATACATTGTCAAGGAAGCAGAAAAAGATGAAGTAGGAAACTTTACCCGAGAAGACATCTTGTTTATATTACGCGGAGAAGAAGCTTATTTTGAATCGATTTACGGCGATATGGACGAGTGAAATTATAATGAGTATTAACGTTTAATTTTTAACTAAAAGGAATGAAAAAGATTAATTTATTTGTAAGTGTATTGATTAGCATTGCTATTATTTTAGGTGGATGTAATGCAAGTAACACAGCGAAAGGATCAGCCATCGGCGGTGGCGGCGGAGCGGCGGTAGGCGCCGGTGTCGGCGCACTTCTCGGCGGTGGTAAAGGTGCCGCTTGGGGCGCAGGTATCGGAGCGATTGTCGGAGGTGCGGCAGGCGCTTTGATCGGCAACAAGATGGACAAACAGAAAAAAGAATTGGAACAAATCAAAGATGCGCAAGTAGAATCGGTTAATGATGGTCAAGCTATTAAAGTAACCTTCGATTCGGGTATTTTGTTTGCAACAAATTCGAGTACATTGAATCAGGCATCCAAAAATTCTTTGACTCTATTTGCTAATTCATTGAAATCCAATCCGGATACGGATGTACACATTTATGGTCATACCGATAGTACCGGCGGCGATAAAATCAATATTCCGCTTTCGAAAGAAAGAGCCGGTTCGGTTCAAAATTTCTTGGCAGGACAAGGAATCGTGACAGGACGTATGACAATTGAAGGTATGGGTTCCGCTCAACCGGTAGCAGATAATGCAACCACAGCAGGAAGACAACAGAACCGTCGCGTGGAAATCTACATTGTGCCGAATCAAAAGATGATTCAGGATGCGGAAAGTGGAAATTTGAAGTAAGAACTTCTGAACGCGGATTACGCGAAATAACCTCCAATATTTATTAAGCAAGGAGATTACCCCGGTATTTGCGGGATAATCTCCTTGCTTAAAAATTATGTTTTAGCTGTCGTTATTGTCAGTACACGACTTTAATCGTTTTACTGCCTGACTTAACAATATACACGCCTCGAACAGACAGGGGCACATCCGCCTCATCGCCGCTTGCGATACCTTGATACACCAATGCACCCGAAATGTTATATACCGACCACTGCTTGCCTGCGGTCAGGCCACCGACGTGCATCGTACCGTTTTGTACGTATGCTTTCAGGGCTTTGGCCTACGGGCAATGATTGGTAGAGACGCGATGCATCGCGTCTCTACGGGGAAACGGCGTGGTTATTTATTCGCCGAATCGCGGTAATCCTTGGGCGAAAGCGTGAAAAGCTCATTCCTTATACATCCCCTCCCTCGAAAGTATTTTCTTCTGCATCGCCAGGTTGTAAACAACGACAGCCGTTACGACCGCCGAATGTTCCATGTATTCGGGGATACTCATGTTGTAACTGTCCCTTTCGGTATGCCATATTTCCTGGTAATTGAAATCGTATCCTTTGGGGTCGTTGGTTTCAAAGCTGATGGCCGGTATTCCGTTCATGACAAAATAGGCGTGGTCGGAACTTCCGGCTGATATCGGTTTTGCGGGCGGTTCGCCTTTGCGGATTTTGAGCGTAAACGGAAAATCGGGATTGATGTCGTTCAGTTTTTCGGTCGCTTCCTTGAAGGCCTCGTGCATGGCAGGTGTCACTGTTAGAGCATTGGCAACGGTTGGTCCGCCGTCGCGGTTGAAATAGTTGGATATTTTAGGCCATTTATCTTGGTTGTGTTGTACCCAATATTTTGACCCCCACAATCCAAATTCTTCGGCAGCCCAAAGGCAAAAGATAATGGTACGTTGCGGTTTTCCTCCGGCAGCCATGATGAGACGCGCCGCTTCGAGGTTGGGTGCAACGCCTGTGCCACAATCCACCGCGCCGGATGCTACATCGTACGCATCCAAATGACCACCGCTCATCACGTATTCATCCGGATATTTGCTTCCGCGGATAATGCCCAGTACATTGTGATACTTTACGGGACCCGGTTTGAAATGGTTGCGGATGTCAAATTCCAATTGAAAATACCGGCGCTCCTTTACTTTCTGTTCGATAATGGCGTATTGATGTTCGTCGAGTTTGATGTCGGGACAAGTCGGCAGATTGCTATCAAAATCCATTTTCATCAGGTTTTTCCTGTCGTACAAAACTCGGATGGGTGTTGACGAAGACTGGATGATGCCCAGAATACCGGCGTCCACCATTTCGCGGTAGAATAGGGCGGGGGTATCTTCCGGTTTCTTTTGGGGAATGGGTTTTGCATTGGGATTCTGCTTGTTGATAGCCTGAATGGAATCGTTGTAACGCCCCAAGGTTCTGTTATATTCCATAATGGCTATTCTCATGGAGTCGCCCGCCGGCGAAAAATCTATCGGCCATCCGGCATTTTGACCGGTCACCAACACCCAGGCGCCTTTCAGTTTTCCTTTCATGCGTTCAAACTGGTCGCGGGTTTTCGGTTCCAGTACCACATGTCCCCTTTGTACGCCTTTGGTACCGGCGGTGTAGGATGGCGTGGCGAAATGGAGGGTCATGCCGTCGTCGTCAAGCATTTTACCGAACCAGGGTCCCCGGTTGAAGCCTACGGGCAATTCGCCAACTTCCTGGATTTCCACTTCAAGTCCCCATTTTTTGAACTGATTTGCCGCCCAATAAGTAGCGTTTGTGTAAGCATCCGAACCGGCTAATCTCCCGCCTATACGATTGGTGAGTACATCTAAATGGTGCATAGTCCGGTTGTCCGTTGCTGCGATACCGATAATTTTTTCCGTGATTTTCGTATCTTGAGCTACTGTTGGCATTGCCGTCACGCACAACAGAAACAAGGCGACCGGCATGGTGATAAATTTTTTCATGCAAAAATTATTTGTTTTACTTCCTTTTACAGATTGCAAATATACTAAATTTTGTTATTATAACATTACCTTAACATTTGATAAATTCTAAGTAACTCATTGTTTGGTGTCGATGAAATAATTTTGCATTGAAAATTCTTTTTTTTTAATTTAAAATAAGTATGAAAACAACTTTTTTAAGAATTGCATGTATTGCAGTTATCAGTTTTTTATTGAATGGCTTTGTAATGAAAGCGCAGGAACCGTTTTACGATACAAAATGGGAAAATGGCAGAATGGTTTCAAGAATCAAGTATGTAGTAGGATATTTCGGTTTATACGAACAGAAATCGATATCGAAATATACTTATGACGAAAAAGGAGATTTCTTGAAAAAAGAAGTGTACGTGTGGAATCGGAATCCCAAGTATGTATGGCATGATAAAGCAGGTCGGTATTATCCCGATTATAGCGAGAACAACCGGATTCCTCAATATTGTATTCAACAGAAAAAAGATTTGGTAAGCAATATGGTTTCTTTGGAATTATTACTTTGGAATAAAAATAAAAAAACGTATGACCAACCCATAGAAAAAATAATTTACCAATTGAATGACGCTCATAACAGATTCTATTATTATGCATCTCAAAAAGGCGAAAAGTTTGTTGAAGAAGTAAACCAAATTAATTTTAATAAGAATTTGTTTGCCGATTTTTTGGAAATTACCGGAAATAATCAAAATTAATCTGCTTAAATATGAGATTGATAAAATGCTTTTGGAGGAACAACCAAAAGCATTTTATTTAGGATTCATTGGGTGTACGACAAATTTCCCAATTAGTGTTTAACGATTATCGGTAGATGTCTCCATGCGCCTCCTCGTTCCTCGTCCTGTCGACCGAGCGCAGCGAGTGGAGACATCTCCTGATAATCGGTAAACACTAATTGGGAAATTTGTCGTACACCCATTATCATTGCATATTATTTGGAACATTATACCTGTATTAAGTAGAATTAGTTAATTTTGTAGTAAATAAAATGGATTAACGTATGAATGATCTTTCCAGTCAAAAAAAGCAGCCATTATTATTGCTGTTTTTTTAGTTTTACTATCCGGTATATTGAGTAATACCTTCGGCAAAGATAAATCATTTTTTTATGACGAGGAACTAAATAAATACCTCAATCAAAATTCAGGATAAGACCGGTCATCTTGACATTTCTGATTGAAATAGAAGGATCTTTTGATAAATAAGCTCTCAATTTAGTGATAAACACATCAAGACTCCGGGAAGCATAAACCGGATCCTGATTTTCCCAGAATGTTTCAAGAAAATCCTCTCTCTTCACAATTTCTCCTTTCTGTCTCAATAACAATTCAAGGATTTGAGACTCTCTTGCCGTCAATATCTTTTCTTCGGAATCATCATAAGTCAGGGTGAAATTTTTAGGTTGAAATGTATATTTCCCGATTTTGTGAACGGCGTTTTTTAATCGCAATCTACTATTAGTCTTTATATTAATCAGCGATTTGACATGCGCGTCAAGTTCTTCGGGCGTAAACGGCTTTTTGATATAATTATCCGCGCCGACATCATAACCGACAGTAACATCTTTAGGGCTATTTTTACCGGTAGCAAAAATAACCGGTAAATCCAAATCGGTTTGCCTGATTTTCTTAACCATCTCAAACCCATTCATAACCGGCATCTCAATATCCGAAACAACAACATCGGGACTGAAAGACTTCAAACTTTCAAGTCCTTCTTTTCCATTGGAAGCCAGACTGACTTCATAGCCTCCGATGACATCTTCCATGCCGCTTTTTATAATATAACCCAAATGAATGTCATCTTCAATCAATAATAATTTTACTGTTTTCATCGTATGGTAAATTAATTATAAATTCACTGAAAGAGCCTAAACGACTGTTTATTTTTATTTCCCCGTCATGAGCTTTAATTACTTGAGATACAAAGGTCAATCCCAATCCAAAACCGCTTATCTTCTTTTTGCTTCTTGTGACGGAATCGGCGCGTTCGAATTTTTGAAATATTTTCTGTTGATCTTTTGGGGAAATTCCCGTTCCATTATCCTTAAAAGCCAGTCGAACGGTATTGTTTTCATAAGAACTCGTAATATAAATTTCCGCATCCTCATTTTCTTTTGAATATTTTATTGCATTATCAATAATATTGCCAAAAGCCTCAGCAATGTAATGGAGGTCGGCATAAATATACTCAACGCCTGATTCAATATGGAAATGAACATTTTTCGTTACATTCAGTTGATATTTTTCCGTTAAACTTCCTATTAAATCCGGCAGATTGACCGGTTGTTTGGAAAGAATTACCTGTTGCCCTTCAAATTGTGCAATCTCCAGTATTTTATTGGCAAGACCGAGCATACGTTCGCCTTCTTGAATGATGATTGCATAATGCTGTTCTTTCATTTGCGGTTTGTCATCTATCTTGCCGCTTTTTAAGGAACGAATGCCCATGAGTATTGTTGTGAGCGGACTTTTCATATCGTGAACCATCGCATGTGTAAAATCCTGCCGCAATTCTGCAATTCTTTTTTGTCGGGCAATAATCCTTATCTGCAAAAGGAGTCCATACAAAACGATAACAGCCAAAACGAGCGAGCCGATAAGCAGTAAAAGCATTTTCCCGAATATGATTTTATGCGGAGAAAAAACAGTAAGCATCATATATTCCGGAGCAATATTTCTTAATTGGACGGTTTCTTTGTAACTGAAATACTCATTGAAATGGCGTTGTCCATGACTGATTGAATCCGCTTGATTGCCTAACGAATCAATCAGCAACAAAGAATAATCCAAGGACTCATAGTTTTTCTTAACATCTTCATTAAAAATACTATCCGCTTTTTCTAAAAAGATAGGATAATCTTCTATATATAAGTAATCTTGAAGATATCTATTGTTTGTGTACTGGTCATTTCCCACCCGAAATCCCTCTACTACTTTTTGTTTCCACATCCCCTTTTTTGTAGGGTCCTCTATTCGCAAAATAGCTTCTTGCTCCAAAGAACGAATAAACAAGCTACTTATATTTTCCTTAAACTCTGTTTCCATAAGTTTATACGTATTGTATAACCATCCCCCTTGTAAAAGGAGAATCGAAACAAGCGCTACAAAAGTGATTAGTTTTATGTAATTGTTCTTCACTAACAAGAAAGTTATTTTAAACGATTCTATGATATTATTTTTCTGCTGCAAATATAATAACAATTTCATAACTTTATATAATTATTTCATAACAAAATCATAACAAAACAAGTTATACCTTTGCACCATAATAAAAATTAACAATATTAATCAATTAAATAGTTAAGTTATGGAAACAAATTTTGAAAATCAGGAATTGTATGTTTTGAACGAAAATGAAATGTTGGAAATTAATGGAGGAGCACATATTGAATATAGAGATGGAGTATTAGTATTAGTACCGGATTAATATAATTATGTGCAGGATGGCGGGTCTAAAATTTAGCCCGCCGTCTTTTTTACCGGGCGCCTTACTATGAGGGTCATCCGGATAATCTTTTATTTTACAACCCGAATATTTCTTCCAATTGCTTCTCAAAAGCTTCAACATCTCCGGTATATCGACCGATAATCATTCCTTCTGGATTCACTAATACTTTGGTGGGCAGACTTGTAACTCCATACCTGCTGGCGCTTATTTCATTCGGATAATTAGTATAATTGGTATCTCCTTTTTTTATTCGCCCCATATCCAAGCCTCTCAGTATGTGTTTCCATACGCCTACCTTATCCTTTTCCACCGCATTTCGCCATACTGCCGGATTTTTGTCATCATCCGCTACGGCAATAATCTCGAACCCTTTGTCTTTGTATTTGGCGTACAATTCCAACAGATGCGGGTGACTGGCCCGGCATGGCAGGCACCAACTCGCCCAAAAATCAATCAACACATATTTTCCCTTGTAACCGGAAAGGCTAAGTGTCTCGCCCTTAATATCCACAGCTGTAAAATCAATCGCTTTGGTTCCCGGAAGACCCAATTTGGATTCATCAATACTTCTTTGAATCAGACGGCCCAATCCGCTCTGCTTCACGTCTTCGGAAAGCTGACTGAAAAGCGCCTCTTTCTGTTTAATAGACGCCACTTTCCCCTGCAAAAGATAAACAGACAGGAAAGAATCTGGATGTTTGGAGATGTAGTCAATGGCAGTTTCCGGCGTTTTATCCGATTTTTCAAACGCCTTTAATTCGTTGTTGGTTACTGCTCCCGTAAGAATAACGTTTTTGAAATCATTATATACCAATTCCGCTTGCGTGTTCCCCGGATCAAGGAAAAAGGAAATCGCATTGGGTTCCTTTTCGACGGAAAGAACGGATTTATCGGCAGAAAGGAAAGCCATTACCGTATGAGGTATTTTGCCTTTCAATACGAATTTTCCATCTACAATACGGGTGGAATCTGAAATTCTTTCGTGATAAAAATCAGTCAATGTCAGGTAAATTGTACCGGCGCTTTTTCCGGTAATTGTTCCGGACAACTCAAAGGATTGCTCTTGCGCTTTCGTAGTAAATACGAGGGCGAATAAGGATAAAATCAATAATAATCGGTTCATTTTTTATTCTTTAATTTAGCGTTTTATACTAATAATTCTGTGTCATATTCGGATTATAGTTGGTCGCATTTTGCGGAAACGGGAATATCCACAAAGGCGATTCCGGTCTCAGCGTGTAGGTAACGCCGTTGATTGTACGGCTGATGGTTTCTTTATACGCCTCTTCCGTATTCCACCGTTTGATATTCAGGTAATTTTTGCAGGTAAACAGACATTCGATTCTGGACAATTTCTTGAGGCTTGCCATCGCTTCCGATTCGGAAACGGCGGCAGGTAACGGGGCGTAAACATCGGGTTGAATCCGCCTTTCACGAATGAAGTTGATTATATCTATCGCCTCCTTTACCTGATGCGCCCGAATCAGACATTCCGCTTTCGTCAGGTACATATCAACGGTGCTCAATCCACCGTTGTTGATGTTGTAGGTTGCCGTCATCAGCAATTTAACGCCGTTAATTCCAGTAACCGAAGCGCCTGCCGGATGAAAGGGTGCAATGGCATTGAAAATATTCCCCGGTTCATAATAGTCATTCAATATTTCCAGAGACGCCCCTTGAAGTACCGGAGGCCCGTTGTAGGTCGCATAAAAAAGGTCTTCGGGACAAGTCAGTGCGGGACGCGCCAAGGCTTTTGTTCCAATGGGTGCAAATTCACGGTGGTCGAGCGTTTCACTGTTTATTGCCAGACTGGCTTCCGCCGCTTGAAGCGCTTCGGGATACTTGTGCATGGAAAGGAGCGCTTTGGCTTTAACGGCATAAGCAAACGCATTTCCGACACGCATTTTGTTGACCGGCGTTTGGGGCAGACTTTTCAATTGCAAGGCTTCGTCAATATCTGCGAGAATATGGGCGTAAACTTCAGCCACAGTGGATTTCTTGTTGGGTTCTCCAATCCGGTTGTCTTCTTTCACGTAAGGTACGCCCGGATCTGTTTCTGCCGTGGCGGGATCATATCCTTTGGCGTAAAAATTGACTAATAAATAGTGAAGATACGCTCTGAGTATGTAAGCTTCGGCTTTCAGTTGCCTTGCTTTTTCCCGGTCTCCCGAAGCTTGGTCTGCATTGCTTATCACAATATTCGCCACATTGGTAATAATAAAATAGTATTTTTCGTATTTAATATCGGTCGGGGTAAGCATGGTTCTGTCGGCAGATTCGTCGGAGGTAACCAACACGGCTTCCAAGGTTTTGGAAGGTGCGCTTATCAGATTAATTACATTTGTTGCATACGGATAAATATCATTGACCAATAGATTTACATCATTGAAACGAAATGCTCCTTCTGCCGTTGTCTTGACCGAAGAATCGTAAATGGAGATGCTTCCATTCATACTGAAATCGAAATTCAACAGCAAATCAAGATCGGATACACGGTTGAGAATATTTTTGCCTTTAGGCTCTATCTCCGTAAATTCGCTGCAACCGGCCAACATAACGGCCAGCGCTAAAACGATGCGATATATTATTTTTTTTCTGTTCATGATTTTTGTCTTTTTAAAGGTTGATATTAACGCCGAATATATAAAATGCGGGAGATTGCGGACTTCCTGTTTCCGGATCGATATGCACCTTGTTTTTCAACCAAAGCGCTTTCAGATTGTTTACCTGAAAATTCAGATTGACTCGATTCAAACCTGTCTTTTTGGTAAAATTCAAAGGCAGGTCATACCCCAGTACAATGTTTCGTATTTTGATAAAAGCGCCCGGACGTACAAAAGCGTCCGAATAATCCAAGTGGCCGCTCGGAATGGTTGTAACGGCGTATTGCCCGAATCCCGGAATGATTGTCTCTGTATTTTCAGGCGTCCAACCGTCAAGAATATAAGACGGTAGCGGTCCGTAGGGCGGCGATTGATAGGAAGCCGGTTGCAAAGCCCGAAAATAGTGGCCGCCGTAATAAACCAACAGCACGTTCAGACTGAATCCTTTATAATGAATATCATTTGTGAGGCCCATATTGAGTTCGGGATCGCTCTCTCCCGAATAAACGACCGCATCCATATCTGATCCGGTTAATGAAATGGTAGTTAAAGTATTATCGGCCTTGAGCCATTGCGGTTGACCGTTCTCATTGATTCCTTTGTATTGAAAAGAAAACAGTGAATTGACCGGATAACCGACTTTGAAACCGCCCTGCGCCAATGCCAACGGTGTGGTTGCTGTTTCATCCACATACACGATTTCATTCTTGTTGTGTGTCACAACCGCCGATGTTGACCATTGTAATCCATCCCTGTTTGTTCTCCCGAACCAATCATATTGTATGCTGATTTCCAAACCTTTGTTTAATAAATCGCCATTATTTATGATTTGACTTGTAAATCCTTCCGATGGGTCAATCCGTGTAGTTGAAAACAAGTCGCTTCCCTTTTTACGGTACCAGTCAATGGAGCCGGAAAGCCGGTTGCCGAACAAGGCATAATCCGCACCTGTGTTAAGGGTTTCATTCTTTTCCCAGCGAAGTTCCGGATTGGCGGCATTTTCAACCACAGACACAGGCAGTTTGGTCGCTGCGTTATATAAACTTGAATTGGCTGTAAGGTAACTTGTCGCTCCCATGTATATATTGCCGGTTACACCGTAAGTAGCCCTGAATTTAAGAAAGCTAATCCAATTGACATCCGACATAAAAGATTCGTGATGTAAATTCCAACCCAATCCGGTTGACCAAAGCGGTTTACCTCTAAACTTCTTGTCTAAGCCAAACATGTCGGCGTAATCTTTCCGGTAAGACACAAATGCGTTGTAGGTGTCGTTATAAGTATAGGTAGCATTGGTATATCCCGAATTGAACCGGTGAATGGTTTCCGTAATCACGCCGGTTGGATTATATAAGTAGGAAGTGTAGGCACCGGTAGGATTAAAACCGGGTTTGAACAGGGTCGTGGATGTTACCGCGCTGAGCGCCGGGTAATTAACGGAAGTGGTTGCGTGAGATTGCAATTGGTCGTCGTATCCCAGCAATAAACCCCGCGTTCCTTTGGACTGTGTCTGGCGAAATTCCGTACCGGCGATTACATCGAAAGCGTGTTTGCCGAATGTGCGGCTGAAATTGAGTTGCCCGCGCGCCGTCCAACTATTGCTGTTTGTATTTGTCGAGGCTAATTTTCCACCGTTTCTTGGCAGCAGACAGGTATAGATATCTCCTTCTTGAATGGTATAAATATTTTTTAAGTATCTCATTATAAAACTTTCCGATTCGGAGTAACTTGAATTGTTTACCTGACTGCTTTCATATTGAAATTGAGGATTGAAACTAAGTCCGGGTATGATTTTAACAGTCATATTGGCATAATAACGCATATTATTTTCGGAAGTTCGACTGCGGTCTAAAGCCAATTCGTCGAGGTGGTTGACCAACATGCTTTGCAGTTCGGGAGTAGTTTCCGTGAGCGTATTATACGGATTGTAAACGTTTGAGGTATAATACGCCCGGTTTCCGTTTCCATCCAGTAACCGCAGATAAGGAGATACGTTGAAAGGCGAAGCGGCGAAATTGCTGTTGCTTGATTCGGTATGACCCATGATTATGTTGCTTCCGAAATTGATCGACATCCAATTTTTTACTTCATAAGCGCCCTTGTAGAAAAAATTGAATTGATTGTCCTTCGCATAAATAATCCCCGAATTATCCGTTTTGAAATTCAATACCAAATTGGATTGAAATTTTTCACTTTTGCTCCGTATGGCGACATTGTATTGCTGAAGAATCCGGTTTTTCAAGGCATTATCTCTGAATTGTCGGGCAAAATCGTTCTGCCTGAAATCATCCAACCGGTTGTTGAGTTCAGATTGCGAAATAAGTCCCTGTGCCAATTGGTAATAGGCATATTGTACGGGGGTAATTGAATTTCCCTTATTAATGTAATCCGCAACTGTCGGGATTGGATTGGCAATCACGCCCCCATTGAAGTAGTAATCGTAGTAACGGCTCTCCACATCCACTTGTTGAGCGGGTGTCATATAATTATAGTCCTTATAATCAGGCTTTTGGTAAACCGTGATATTTCCTGAAACATCAACCGTTGTCTTCCCTTTTTCTTTCGCTTGTTTGGTTGTGACAACGATGATGCCGTTGGATGCCCGCGCGCCGTATATAGCCGTTGCCGCAGCATCTTTCAATACCGTAACACTTTCTATATCATAAGGATTTAATTCAGATAACCCACCTTCGAAAGGAAGTCCGTCCACAACTGCCAAAGGCGCGTTATTGGCATACAGACTGCTCGTTCCGCGAATGGTTGTTTTGCCGTTATAATTGATTAATCCCGCAATCCGGCCTTCCAGATTGTTTTCAATATTGGGATTATAACGTGTACCGA
>BNTV01000016.1 GCA_025996865.1 Bacteroidia bacterium | reverse complement strand
TATTCAAATCCTGTTAACCGACAGCCGGTCTCTTTCCGATCCGGCTGTCAGTTTGTTTTTTGCCCTATCCACCGCACAAAACGATGGACACAAATACATTCGCAGTCTTTACGAAAAAGGCGTTCGTAACTTTGTCGTACAACATCCGTTCACCGGAATGAACGAAATGCCCGAAGCAAACCTGCTTTGGGTTTCCGATACGCTGGCCGCTCTTCAACAATTGACGGCATTTCATCGAAAAAAATTCCATATTCCCATTATCGGAATTACCGGCAGCAACGGGAAAACGATTGTTAAAGAGTGGTTATACCAATTGCTTCACGACCAATTTACGATTGTCCGCTCTCCCCGCTCCTACAATTCCCAAACAGGCGTTCCTCTGTCAGTCTGGCAATTGAACGAAGAAACCGAATTAGCCATTTTCGAAGCCGGCATTTCCCTGCCGGGCGAAATGCAACGTTTGGAATCCATTATTCAGCCAACCATCGGCATTTTTACGACTATCGGCGACGCCCATCAGGAGAATTTTACTTCCCGGGAAGAAAAATGCCTCGAAAAACTGAAACTGTTCGAACAATCGGAAAAAATTATTTACAACGAAGACCAGACTTTGGTAAAATATTGTTTGGAAAAGAAAAACCTGCTTTCCAAAACATTTGCCTGGTCAAAAACCAACCCCAATGCCAATCTTTTTATTGATGAAATCGACAAAAGAATCGACCGAACAGTTATTGGGTACATGGTACACGGTACACGGTACACGATACAAATCCCTTTTACCGACGACGCTTCCATCGAAGACGCCATCCACTGCTTGGCACTAATCCTCTCGTGTACCCCTCACGCTTCACGCTTCACTCTTCACTCTTCACTCTTTACAAAACTCGACCCCGTAGCCATGCGCTTAGACGTCCGCAAAGGCGTCCGCAACAACACGCTGATAAACGACACCTACAATTCCGACATCAACTCCCTGTCTATCGCTTTGGATTTCATGGGAAGGCGTTCTTCGGGCAATCAACTGAAACGGGTTTTAATTCTTTCCGACATCCTTCAATCGGGAATGGTTCCCGCCGCATTTTACCTGAAAGTAGCGGAGTTGGTTAAAAAAGAAAAAGTCGAACACATCATTGGAATCGGGCCTAACCTGATGTCACATTCCAATTTGTTCGACATGGAAAAAGAATTTTACCCGACTACGGAAAGTTTTTTGGATTCCGGCAGCTGGCGAACATTAAAAGATTCCATTATCCTCATTAAAGGTTCGCGGCAATCGCGCTTCGAACGGATTTCCGAACAATTGGAAGAAAAAGCCCACCAAACCGTTTTGGAAGTTGATCTTGACGCCGTGATTCACAACCTGAAATATTTCCGTTCTTTTTTGAAACCGGAAACGAAAGTCATTTGCATGGTCAAAGCATTCGGTTACGGCATAGGTTCTTACGAATTGGCGAAAACCTTGCAGGAAAGAGGCGCCGATTACTTGGCGGTCGCCTTAGCCGATGAAGGCGCCGAATTGAGGCGCGAAGGCATTACCATGCCCATCATGGTGATGAATCCCGAAGAACATGCTTTCACGACTTTGTTTGAGTACCGCTTGGAGCCTGAAATTTACAATCATAACATTCTCGACGCTATTATCCGGGAAACCGAAAGGCGGGGAATCCTGCATTACCCGATTCACATCAAATTAGATACGGGAATGAACCGTTTGGGTTTCAATGCAAACGATATTCCGCTATTGGTCGAAAAATTGGATAATCAACAAGGCGTTACGGTGAAATCGGTGTTTTCGCACTTGGCGGGAAGCGATTCGCCGGCGCTGGACGATTTCACGCAGAATCAAATCAAACGTTTCACGGAAGAAACCTCCTTGTTGGAAAAAGAACTTGAATATCCTGTTCTCAAACACATTCTCAACTCGGCAGGAATTGAACGTTTTCCCGAAATGCAATTGGATATGGTACGGTTGGGAATTGGACTGTACGGAATTTCTGCGGTGGATTCGAGCGTTTTGAAACCGGTTGCGACACTGAAAACCCGTATCCTGCAAATTCGGGAAGTCAAGAAAAACGAAACCGTAGGTTATAGCCGCAATGGTGTTTTGGAACGGGATTCCCGCATCGCTTGCCTACCCATCGGTTATGCCGACGGTTTAGACCGCCGCTTGGGAAACCGGTTCGGGCAGGCGCTCATTAAAGGGAAAAAATGCCTATTCATCGGGAATATTTGCATGGATATTTGCATGGTGGACATTACGGATACCGATGCGGAAGAAGGCGACGAAGCCCTTATTTTTGGACATGAAATCACGATTACCGATTTGGCGAATCAATTGGAAACAATTCCATACGAAATTCTGACTTCTATTTCTCCCCGGGTAAAAAGAATTTATTTTAGGGAATAAATCGGATACTATTTGTCAGTTTTTCATTATATTTGCGACCAATATAACAAAATATTATATTATGCTTCAACAACAACTACGACAACATCAATGGAAGGCTTTCCGGCGAAATCCGATGTTTGAACGGAATCTGGCCGTGAGGATATTCATGTACTTCATATTCGGACTCATAGCAGTGGAGTTTCTGGGTTTCGGGTTTGTCCTTGACATGTTTTTACTGAAAGCAGGCCCGTATGAACGGGCGATTGATACTTTCAACGCCATTTTGCCTTATTTTTTTGTTTTGGATTTCATCATTAAATTTTTCTTTAAGACCAATGAATCCATGCAAATTGCACCCTATCTGAGTTTGCCGGTCAAACGGAACAAATTGTTTGACTTTCTGCTACGAAAAGAATTTACTAATTTTTGGAATTTTTATTTCCTGTTTTTGGTAGTTCCTTTTGCATTTAAGGCAGTTACACCCTTCTTTGGATTTCCCGCCGCAGTATTGTACATCTTGCTTTTCTTCCTTTTGTGTGTGGCGAACAGCCTTTTGGTAAGCATCCTCAATAATTTGATCCGCAAAAGTTTCTGGTTTTACAGTTTGCCTGTTGTCAGAGTCGCTTATCCTTTTTTCCTGATTTTCGGCTGTAAAATTGATTTGGGCGGCTATATTGCTCAATCGGGAGAAATGTTTCTGAATTACAATGTATGGATTTACGCCGCTTTCATCGTGTTTTTTCTCGCTTTGTGGTACATAAACAGGCTACAGATGCGCGACAGATTGTATTACGAATTGCAAGGCGATAAAGTGGATAAAATTTCTTCTTTTTCGAGTCTGTCATTCTTGGATAGATTCGGTGTAATCGGCGATTTTATCAATTTAGAGTTGAAAATGATTCTTCGTTCGCCTCGTTTGAAACAGCAGGTCGTTTTTTCGGGATTTTTAATTATTGGTTTGTTTTTCTACATGTTATATGCCCCAAAGAATATTTTTGCAGCAAGCGGCCCGTTCATTTTCCTTCTCTACGGAATGATGGCCGTCGGATTAATGGGAATCATTATGGGACAATACCTTTTCACATCGGAATCATCGTTTTTCGATGGGTTGGCTTCTCGTAAAATACCCGTATTCGAACTGTTGAAAAGCAAATACATTTTATACTGTTCCTATTCGTTATTGGTAACGCTTTTGTTGTTGATTCCCGCCTTTCAAGGGAAAATAAGCGGTTTTTTGTTAGTCTCATTGCTTTTTTACGTGACAGGCCCTATTTATTTTATTATTTTTCAAAATGCCGTTTACAACAAAACGTATTTTGACCTCTTTGACAAGGGAATGTGGAACTGGAAAGGCCAATCGGGAAATATGATAGCCATCACGATGATTACGATGTTCGTACCGATTATATTGGTGCTGATACTCAATGCTGTATTTGGAGAAATAGTATCTAATAGCTTTATGCTGATCACCGGATTGGTATTTACGCTTACTTCAAAATATTGGCTTGCATGGATTTACAACCGTTTTTTGAAACGGAAACACAAAAATATGGAAGGATTTAGAAGCAATTAATCACCCCCCGCCCCCTAAAGGGGAGAGGAAAACATTTATAAAATAATATGAACATAGAAAATAATAACACGTATTCGGCAAAGTCCCCTTCAGGGGATTTAGGGATCAGAAATTTAGTGAAACGGTTCGGGAATAAAACTGCGTTGGACGTATCCGAATTAAATATTGAGAAAGGAACCCTTTTGGGATTAGTAGGTAACAACGGTGCGGGCAAAACGACCCTTTTCCGCTTGATTCTGGATTTGCTGAAAGCAGACGAAGGATATGTGTTGAGCAAAGGCGCCGATGTGAGTAAATCGGAAGACTGGAAAACCTATACCGGTTCGTTCATTGACAACCGTTTCCTGATAGAATTTCTGACGCCCGAAGAATATTTCTCTTTTGTCGGCGAAACCTACGGATTAAATAAGGAAGCTGTTCACGAACGCTTGCAACCTTTCGGTCGTTTTATGAACAATGAGATTTTGGGACAGAAAAAATACATCCGCAATTTTTCGGCGGGGAACAAACAGAAAATCGGCATTATGGCAGCCATGATGATTCGTCCGGAAATCTTGATTTTAGACGAGCCGTTCAACTTCTTAGACCCTTCGTCGCAAATCGAAATCCGGGATATGATTTTGAAAATGAACCAAGAACTGAATACAACGGTCTTAATATCAAGTCATAACTTGAATTATACGACCGATATTTCCTCCCGTGTGGTTTTGTTGGAAAAGGGTATCGTCAAAAAAGACCTGAATAATTCGCCGGAGGCAATTGCGGAATTGAATGCGTATTTTATTCAGCAGGCGAGTGTGATATAAAAATATTGCCTATATTTGCATTGTAATTCTAAAGCAAAAAATATGAGGACATTAAGTGTATCTATATCTGATATTGAATATAGCAAATTTGGTATTTCAAGCGAGCGACTAAGTTTTACGGATTTTACCGATCTTATCAGTAGAGAATTAATGCGCCAAAATCTAAACCGGTGCATAGCTCTTGCCGAAAAGTACGGGTTATCGTCAATGACGATGGAAGAAATTACAAACGAAGTAAAAGCCGTCAGACAAAATGCAAAAAGTCGTCATTGATACCAATGTAATTGTTTCAGCTTTAATTCAAAAAAGTTATCCTTTTAAGATTGTAAATGAACTTTTCATTGCAGGGAAGATTATTTTGTGTGTATCGGAATCGCTTATGAATGACAAAAATTGTAACACCAAAAGATTATTACATGTTTTATCAACCGGTATTATAAATGAAATCAACTAAACTCCTCTTAATATCAGCCCTTTTCTCGGCGCTTTCAGGAAATATCTCCGCCCAAGTAAGCTCCGATTGGAATCGCGATTTGGAAATTCTGGGAAAATTCCTCCAATCGACGCCTCGAAGTACGGTCGATAGCAACATGATTCATACAGCCCTCTTTTTCCTGAACACGCCTTATGTCGCTCATACTTTGGACACCTTCGACATCGAAGATTTGGTAATTAATTTCCGGGAAATGGATTGCATGATTTTTATTGAAAATTGTTTGGCTTTATCCCGTGTACTCCGCTATCCGGATCCCAGCATGGACTACTTCGAACGAGAATTGAAACAGATTCGTTACCGGAACGGCGTTATAAACGGCTATACTTCCCGGTTACATTATAGTTCCGACTGGATTTTTGATAATGTAAAAAAAGGCATCATAGAAGATATAACTCATGCTTTGGGTGGAAAAAAATTCAAACCCGATGTGTCTTTCATGTCTGAAAATTATCAGAAATACAAACATTTAAAAGATAATCCCGAAGCGGTGAAAGAAATCGAAGTTATTGAACATGAAATCAACCGGCGCGGCAGCTATTATTTTATACCCAAACAGGAAATCGGAGAGCATCAATCTTTGATAAAAAATGGAGACATTATTTGTTTTACAACATCCATACCCGGCTTGGATATTTCTCACATGGGACTTGCCTATCGCCACAAAGGACAATTAACTTTTATCCACGCCTCGTCCACCGCCAAAAAAGTAATCATCAACCCGGAATCATTGGCGGATTACTGCAATAAGATTAAATCCAATACAGGTATCATCCTATTGCACCCTTCGTCGTACAATCCTGAAAACATAAATGAGTAATCCGTATTTCCGATTCAAGCAATTTACGGTCTATCACGATTTGTGCGCCATGAAAGTCGGAACCGACGGTGTACTTCTCGGCGCATGGGCGGATTGTACCCGGACAAAAGCGATATTGGATATCGGAACGGGTTCGGGATTGATTGCCTTAATGCTGGCTCAACGTTCCGACGCGCAGGTTCATGCCATCGACATAGACGAAAACGCATGCAAACAAGCAAAAATCAATTTCGAAAATTCTCCGTTTTCTGCCCGATTAATCGTAGAAAAAGCAGCTTTTCAACATTGGGAAACCGCCCTCAAATTTGATTTATTGGTTTCAAATCCACCTTATTTTTCCGACTCTTTAAAATCACCCGACAGCAGGCGCAGTTTTGCCCGCCACAACGACAGCTTACTTTTTACCGATTTGATCGAAAAAAGTATTTCTTTAATGAATCCGGGAGGAAAATTAGCAGTTATCTTACCTTTCGATGGATGCGAGATTTTTCAATCTTTAGCTTTGAAAAACCGGTTGTTTCTTTGCCGGAAAATGCTTGTTTCATCTTTGCCGCATAAGCCGCCTAAACGAGTGTTATTAGAGTATTCAAATAAAGAAACGGATCATGAGGAAAATGTCCTTTTAATCGAGAAATCGCCGAAAGTTTACAGCGACGAATACATTGCGCTGACTAAGGATTTTTATTTATAAATTTACATCAACGGCGCAAACAACCGCATCAAAGAATCAAAAAACTTCTTCCATTTCGGACTTAATCTAATTATATTAGCTCCAAAACACCATGTTCCATTGATTCTATAAATATACCAATTTGTGTTTTGAGATTGGTCAAAATTTGTTCTACGTATTTCCGATTTTGATTTCCGGTTCGTAACAATATAACTTTAGGGGGAAATCCCTTAACAATTGACAAATGCAAAAAATCTTCATCATTAGTAACAATCACCATTTCTTGTTCTTTGGCGTAATCCCAAATTTGTATATCTTTTGCAGGAATAGGCAAGCCGATGTTATCAACATGGCAACAATCATCGAAATGATTTTTCAATACAGTAACTGATCTCCATGACAAATTTGCATCAAGCAATAGCCGGATTCGCATAGGTTGAAATTATTTTTATAAAAGATTCTCTGTCGGCTGCAAAACTTAACGCTGCCCGGATATGAATTTCCTGCAAAGCGGGATAATCATTGAGTATTTCCTCAAGCGACATGCCTGCCGCCAACCACTGCAAAATATCAGCTACTGTAATACGAGTACCTTTGACACACGGTTTCCCAAAACGAATTTCAGGATTAATGGAAATATAAGAAGCTAAATTATCCATAATTATGAATACATATCATATTAAACACAACTACAAAAGTACGATTTTTTTGAAAACCAACAAAATTCACATCAACGGCGCAAACAACCGCATCAAAGAATCAAAAAACTTCTTCCATTTCGGCCGTTTCATCCAGTCCTCAAACAAAACCTCACGACATTCCCGCATGTCCCGGAAGAAAATATCCTTGTTCTGCTGGGCAATCTGAGGATCATAAATATAACCGTTGATTTCAAAATTGGTCTCAAAACTCCTGAAATCCAGATTCGCCGAACCGATAACCGATAACATGTCGTCGGCAACAATGGTCTTGGCATGAATAAACTTACCTTCCATCTCATAAATTTTCATGCCCGCTTCCAATAAATCGGCATAATAAGAATGTGCGGCAGGGTCAACATATTGGGAATCGGATTTTTTGGAAACCATCAACCGGACATCAACACCGCTCAACGAAGCCATCTGCAAAGCCTGAAATAAAGATTCGGACGGCAAGAAATAAGGCGTTTGCATGTAAATATACTTTTTCGCCCCGATAATAATATTCACCGTCGCCTGCAACAGATTATGATACAAACTATAAGGCCCTCCGGTTGCAATCTGCATCAAATTGCCTGTATAGACTTTCACTTCCGGAAAATATTTTTCATCATCCAACCATGCCTCACCCGAACTGTACCAGTCAATCAAAAAACTGGCCTGCAAGCCGAGAACACCTTGCCCTTTAATCCGCAACTGCGTATCCCGCCAATTCGGATTAATCGTATAATTATCGGAAATATTCATACCACCCATGTAAGCCGTAACGCCATCAATGACGACTACTTTCCGGTGATTCCGGTAATTCACGCGCTTGGCAAACTTCGGAAAACGAACCTGCATCAATGAAGTGATTTGCACTCCGCTCCTTTCCATTTCCTGATAAAATCTTTTCGGAACCAACCAATTCGCTACATTGTCGTAAATAAAACGGACTTCCACGCCTTCGGACGCTTTTTTCATCAACATTTTTTTGACTCGCTTGCCGGTACTGTCATTTTTAAAAATGAAAAATTCCATGTGAATATGGTACTTTGCCCGGTTTATGTCCCTCAGCATGGCATTAAATATTTCGGTTCCTTCGGTAAGGACTTCAATCTGGCTGCCTTGCAAAACAGGCGAAAGGTTACTGTTTTTAAGAAGATTAATTAGATTGGCGTATTCAGGCAGTATTTTAACATTCCGACTATAAATAAGGTTTTTAAAACTTAGATCTTTGATTTCCTTGTATTTTTTCTCCGAAATATGCCGCATTCGCCGGGTATCCTGTCCAAAAAAATAATAAATAACCAATCCGGCGATAGGCACAAATATCAAAACCACCAACCAGGCAATAGATTTCACCGGCGTCCTGTTTTCGGAGATAACCACGATAACAGTACCCGCTATCAACACAATATATATGAAATATATAACAGTGCTGATGCTGAAAGGAGAAAAAAAATCCAATACCTGATGCATAATTCCGTTCTTTTCCAAGACAAAAATACGTTTTTTTTTTCATTCGACATTATTTTGTAGATTTGTTATTCGTTTTTATGAACTTCTCTCAAATATTTCCAGTATCTTTGTCGCTGTGTCCATTGAGCATAATGGATGTTTTCAGAAAATCAGGAAAGCGATTAGCTCACATATTAAATCATCAATGAAATGCGTTCAAATTTGCTAATATTAAGTTTTCTAAAGAAAAGAATATTCCCTATAACAATAGCTTTTTTGTGTATTTCTTCGCTTCAATCCCAAAATCTTTCGGGAACTATAATTGATAAAGATGGCATCCCTGTCGAATATGCTAATATTGTTCTTCTGAATCCTGCGGATTCTTCTTTAATACGAGGAATGGCGAGTTCCGAATCAGGGTCATTCCATTTTGAAAATGTTTCTCAAAAACAAATCTTTTTGAAAATTTCTTGTTTGGGATACTTGACGAAATGGCTTGATGTGGAACAGCCAATGATGTTATCAAACAAATGCCGGGAATTTTGGTAAAGGGAAATGAAATAACGGTTTTCAGCAAAGGTTCCCCAATTATTTATATCAATAACCGTAAATTATATGATGCGAATGAGTTACAACGCCTCAAATCCACTGATATTAAAACCATAGAATTAATTACCAATCCGGGAGCAAAATATGATGCGGAAGGACGTGCGGTTTTGCTGATTAAGACAAATCAAAAAGAAGAAGATGGTTGGGCAGTACAAATTTCCGAAACCATAGCAAAGGGACATTTTCTGAATGACCAAGAAGATGCAGGTTTGTTATACCCATGGGACAGAATGGTCAATCACATCTAAACAGACAATAGGTGGACAATATCAAGGAACTATCCACGATGACAAAGCAAGCGGAAGCGGTTCGGAACATGTTTTGACTAACGGACAAGCTTTTGATGTGATTTCAACAAAATTAAATTCAACCCGGAACAATACATAGAAAACAACATCTATACGAATTTGGAAGAAAAAGCGGCTATTTTTCTTGGATATAGCCGTTCATTCGGAAAGTGGCAGTTTCAAACAGGTATCCGATATGAATACACATTTATGAAATCAACGGAAGACAGCGTAAAACGAATCAATATTAACCGAAGTTCTCACCGCTTTTATCCGAGCCTTGCCCTTTCTCGTACATTTGAGAATAATATGGAAACAGGATTGTCTTTTGCTCGCAGAGTAAAACGACCTTCTTTTTCTCAACTTAACAGTAATAATTATTATATAAACCGGTTTTTACTTCAAAAGGGAAATCCAATGCTGACAAATGAAGATATTTATCAGGCAGATTCTTATTTAAGGTATAAAATATTTGATTTCAATTTAGGATATGTGTATAAAAAAAATCCCATCGGGATGAATATAAAAAGCAATCATATTAATTCGGGCCAAACAGTAATGACATACACTAATTATCCTAAGTATCAAGAAATTAATGCATTATTTACAGGCAGCTTGAAATACAAAATAATTCGTTCACAAATAAATTTAGGATTGCAGCAGTCGTTTTTCAACATAAACTACCAAGGAATAAAACAGGATAGAAATCAAATGTCATTTCTGTACGAAATGAATAATGATGTTGTTTTTCCAAAGAATTATATTTTTTCTCTCAATTTTGTTTATCAAGGGAAAAGCAATGAATATGCAACAAAAAAAGGCGAATATGAAAGTTTGGATATAGGTCTTCGTAAGTCCTTTTTTAAAAATAAATTGTTAGTTAATTTGCAAGTTTCGGATATATTTGAATGGATAAAGGATAAAACCGTGATTGAAACGAATGATGTGGCTTATATTCAGCGATCAAAGTATGAAACTCGCTTTTTGATTCTTACTCTCAATTACCGTTTTAATAATTCTGAGAAAAAATATAGGGGGAAAAATGCTTCGGAAGATGATATAAGAAGATTATAGTAAAGGCGCTGATAAAACGGTAAAAACAATACGTATCTCAACTTCAATAGGATATTATTTCGTTAACGAACGTTAATAATTCTATTTTTCAATATTTTTTTATCGTTTTTCGATAAAAAATTTGTTTTATTCGGAAAATTGTATTTACCTTTGCCCATCACAATTAATATAAATTGAAAAAATTATGGCTTGGTATGTAATTGTTTTGATAGCCTCAGCGGCTTTGTTCTTGTTAACCACGATAGGTTCTTTTATTTTCGGAGAGATGGATATCGATATTGATACCGACGTGGATACCGGAGGAGATTTCTTAGGAGGAGATATTTTTTCTTTCAAAGGATTATTGCATTTTGCAATAGGGTTCTCTTTAACGCTGACTTTGATGAAAGAAGTGACGATTACTTCGGTGAGCATCGGCATTATTGCCGGAGTTGTTTTTGTGTTCGTATTGTATTATTTGTACAAAATAACTTATACGAAACTGCAACAAAACATAAAATATACCGATGAAATCGTAGAAATGGACGCCGAAGTTTATTTCTGGAACGAGAGCCGGAAAATCGGAGAAGTGTTTATTTCTTTGGAAGGACGCCCTGTCACCATTACATTGGAAGGCGCCGAAGGAATGGAACTGGAAAAAGGACAGAAACTCAAAGTTTCCGGAACAAGAAAAAGCGTTCATCCGGTCGAATTTATTATATGAATTTTATTAATAACTTAAAATTATAATTTTATTATGGATACAAGTATTGTTATTCTTATTGGAGCATTAGCTTTCATCGTTTTTTTGACTATCATCGGTTTTTTATCACGTTTCAGAAGATGTAAATCGGATGAAATCCTGGTTATTTACGGTAAAACCGGCGGAAACCGCTCGGCAAGGTGCATTCAGGGTGGCGCCGCGTTCATCATTCCCATCCTGCAAGGCTATGCCTACATGTCGCTGAAACCGCTTCAGTTTGAGTGCAACCTGCAAAAAGCCTTGTCCTCGCAAAACATCCGGGTCGATGTTCCCACAACCGTCACCGTGGGCATCAGCACCGAACAGGACGTGATGCAAGCAGCCGCCGAAAGAATCTTGGGCTTGGGACGCCAGGACATCGAAGATTTGGTAAAAGACATTGTCTATGGCCAGATGAGAACAATCATTGCCGACATGACAATCGAAAAACTCAATTCCGACCGCGACGAATTTCTGGCAAAAGCCAAAGGGCTTATTGACACCGAATTGCGCAAAATCGGCTTATACCTCATCAATATCAACATCACGGATATTCGCGATGAAGCCGGCTATATTGTCGCTCTCGGAAAGAAAGATCAAGCGAAAGCCATCAATCAGGCCAATGTAGAAATCTCTACCGCCGAACGCGACGGGGAAATCAAAGTCGCCGAACAGATGAAAATCAAAAATGCAACGGTTGCCGAAACGAAAAAAGAAGAGCAGATCGCGATGGCCAACGCGCAACGCGACCAGAGCATTTCAGTCGCAAGGGCCGAATCGGAAAGAGACTCGCAAGTGGCCGAAGCCCAGAAAAACAGGGACATCAATATTGCCACTTACAACTCCGCAGCGCGTATCGGTGAAATCGAAGCCAACAAAAAAATCACCGTTTCCAACGCAGAATTGGAAGTGATCAAGGCGCAATCACAGAGTTTGGCGCAATCGGCCGAAGAACGCGCACTCGCCGAAATCGAAAAGAACAAAGAATTAGCCCGTCGCGAAGCCGAAGAAGCTCGCGCAAAACGCAGGGAAGCTGCATTGAAAGCCGAACAAATCGTTCCGGCAGAAATCTCCAGGCAGCAAAAATTGATCGATGCGGAAGGCTACCAGTTGAAATTGGAAAAAGAAGCGGAAGCCAACGCCAACCAACAACGAATTGAAGCCCAAGGCCGCGCCGACGCCATCACTTCAGAAGGTTTGGCACACGCCAAAGTCATCGAACAACAAGGTTTGGCCAAAGCGGCTGCCGAAAAAGCCTCCTTAATGGCGCAAGCCGAAGGATTTGAAGCCATGGTGAAAGTAGCCGAAAACAATCCGCAAGTCGCGATCCAATGGAAAATGGTCGAACAATGGAAAGACATTGCAGCCGAACAGGTGAAAGCCTTCGAACACATCAACTTAGGAAACGTAAACATCATGGATACTTCCCAAGGCGGCACCCTGACAAACATGCTGACCGGCTTGGTTTCGTCAATTGCACCCGTCACGGATATTATGAAAACGATTCCGGGGATTCCGAGTGCATTGAAGCTAAAAGATTCGGAAACAAGTAAAGACAATAGTAAATAATAAAAATAAAATTAGAAGAAGTATGAAAGATTTAAATAAATTGATCCAAGTTGCAAAAAATATAATAACAAAAAACAAAACAGCATTAATAGCTGCAACAATTTTGTCCCTGTTTTTTATATTCAAAGCCGGACATGCACTTGGAGAATTCATCTATTATTTAGGGCAATCATAAAATAAAAATTATGAACACGCGATTAAAAATTCTTTGTGTCCTGTTGGGAATTGCCTATTTGTATATTATAGGCGAAGGAATCGTAAAATCAATGATTCCCACCTTTACTTCAAGCATTCGGGAAGAAATTGCAGATAAAAAGAAAGACAATGAGCATCGCATATTTCCCAACTCTTATTTTTTCTATGTAAAACCGGTGAAAGGATATTACACTTATCCCGATACGGTTCTCAACTTGAAAAATGGGAAATGGATGCGAAGCGAAGTTCCGTTATTCAGCATTAGAACCGTTAATTCCACAAAGCTTCCGTTTTGGTTGCTTACCGGTAAAATCATTCTGGTAGTCGTTTCTTTCCTGCTGCTTTTTCTTATGATTTACATTCCCATTCAGGTTTACAAAGTAATTCGTTCTGTGATAAAAAACGATATTTTCGACATTACCAATATAAAACGCATTCGTAGAATCGGATATGCTATTCTGGCCGTTTTTGCCTGTGTATTATATACCGCATTCATTTTCACAGCGGAAGCAAAAGAATTATTTCAACTCGAAAATTACAAAATCGTATTCAGCATCAGCGAAGATTATTATTTTCTTCTGATAGGATTAGTCACTTTGTTATTCGCCGAAATAATGAAAATATCGCACACAATGAAAGAAGAACAAGATTTAACAATATAAAATAGAGAGTATTATGTCAATTATCGTAAATTTGGATGTAATGATGGCCCGACGAAAGATTTCGTTGAACGAGCTTTCGGAAAAAGTCGAAATCACTCCGGCAAATCTCTCTATTCTGAAAACCGGCAAGGCAAAAGCCATCCGTTTCAGCACGCTGGAAACGCTGTGCAAGGAACTGAACTGCCAGCCGGGGGATATACTGGAGTATGAGGGACAAAAGGAATTGAGAATTGAGAATTGAGAATTGAAAATTAAGAATTATAAATTATATAAAAACATGAAGAATTTTTTTAAAATGTTATTCGCCTCCATTTTAGGCGTATTCATCGCAGGATTTATTTTATTTATCCTGTCAATTGCGATGCTCGCAGGGATCGCATCCATGGGAAGCAAATCAAGTTTTGTTTTGGAGAAAAAAACAGTACTTGAAATAGACTTAACAGGGGTTATTAATGACCGCGTAGAAGAAAATCCGTTCGATTTTTTATTTGGCGAGGTAAAAGCTCATGGATTAAACGACATTCTTTCTGCCATAAAGAAGGCAAAAAAGAACGATAAAATCGAAGGAATTTACTTGAAAGCAGGTTTTCTCCGTACAGGTCCGGCTTCTGCCCAACAAATACGGAACGAATTACGCTCATTCAAAGAAAGCGGCAAATTCATCGTTGCATACGGAGATAATTATTCTCAAAGGGCCTACTACGTATCCTCAGTTGCGGATAAAGTTTTTATGAATCCCGAAGGAATATTTGAATTTCAAGGCATGTCGTCAAGCATTCAATTTGCAAAAGGCTTATTTGAAAAACTGGGCATCGAATGGCAAGTATTCAAAGTCGGAACATTCAAATCTGCGGTGGAACCGATTATTTCGGATAAAATGAGCGAGCCGAACAGACTTCAACGAAGCGCTTATTTGAACGATATATGGAGTGTTATGTTGAAAGATATTTCGGAAAGCCGGAACATTCCGGTCGAAAAACTCAATCAATATGCCGATGAATGCATGACATTTGCCAGTTCGGAAGTCATCAGGACAAACCAATTAATCGACAGCCTGGTTTATAGGGCTGATATGGAATCCTATTTCAAAGAAAAATTGAATCTAACGAAAGACGATGATTTAAAAATCGCCGATGTAAACGACATAAAATCCGTTCCGGCAAGCAAAGAAAAACTGAACAAAGATAAAATTGCCGTTTTATACGCCGAAGGAGAGATTATTGCCGATGAATTGAACACTATTTTCAATACAGGCCACACAATTACTGCCAAAAAATACGTCAAGGAAATAAATAAACTGAAAGAAGACGAAAATATCAAAGCGGTTGTATTCAGGGTAAATTCTCCGGGTGGAAGCGCTTTTGCATCCGAACAGATTCACCACGCGATAAAAGCCTTGAACGAAGTGAAACCGGTGGTTGTTTCCATGGGCGATTACGCCGCATCGGGAGGATATTACATCTCTTCTCCCGCCCGCAAAATCGTTGCCGAACCGACCACATTAACCGGTTCCATCGGTATTTTCGGACTGATTCCCTCCGGCGTCCAACTGTCTGAAAAAATCGGGACGACTTACGATCATGTCAAGACAAACAAAATGTCGGATTTCCTTGGACAAACGATTGAATTACCTCTTGTGAGCGGTGTTTTGGCTCGTCCGTTAAATACCGATGAATCCGCCATTTTTCAGGCTTTCGTCGAAAGAGGCTACAATACATTTTTGACGCGCTGTGCTGAAGGCCGCGGAAAAACCAAGGCAGAAATCGATTCCATCGGACAAGGCCGTGTATGGACCGGAAATCAGGCTTTAAGCAACGGTTTAGTCGATGAATTGGGAGGAATCGACAAAGCAATCCAAATAGCCGCCGGATTGGCTGAAATCGAAAATTATTCCATTAGAGAATATCCCGAACAAAAAGACTTTTTCACCCAATTGATGGAAGAATCCATGAAAGGCGCAGAAACACGCATTTTGTCCGTTTTCATCGGAGAAGAAGCCTTGAAACAAAAACAAATGATGAAAGCTTGGCAAACGTTTGACGTCAAACAAGCCGTTACACCGGTCGTCATTCATTAAGTGACGACTGCAATTATAACACAATCTATTAAAAATAAACTGAAAATGAAAAAAATCGTATTATTATTTATGTTTTTATCCTCAGTAATCATCACAACCAAGGGACAAATTGCCGGCGACTGGAAAGGCAATATAGAAGTGCAAGGAATGAAACTGGAACTGATTTTCCACATTGCAGAAGAAAACGGCTCATTGACTGCCACTCTTGATGTGCCGATGCAAGGCGCAGCCGGCATACCCATCGAAAAAACCACATTTGAAAACGGTGAATTGTCGATGGAATCGGCCGCTTTACAAGCAAAATTCAACGGAAAAGTAGTTGATAAGGAAACCATCGAGGGAAATTTCGAACAAATGGGAATGAAACTCCCGCTTACGCTGAAGAAATTCGAGAGCAAACTGCCGGGAAATACGGCATTAGTAACTCCGGAAGCCGATTTAACCGCGCTTGCAGCCCTCGATAAAGGCAATTACAAATACAGCGTGGAAGATTATTTTGCCAGGCCGAAAGCAAGCTCGTTCAAAATTTCACCCGACGGCAAATACATGTCGTACATGGAAAAAGAAGATGGAACGACCAAACGCCACGTATATGTAAAAGACGTTAAAACTCAAAAAACGACCCGAATCATCGAAGAAAAAGACGAATTGATTCGCGGTTACGGCTGGGTAAACGAAAACCGCCTCATATATGCGATGGATAAGGGTGGAAACGAAAATTATCATATCTATGCCGTAAATCTCGATGGCTCAAACAATATTGATTTGACGCCCTTTGACGAAATTCAGGCAAACATCCTCGACCTGCTCAAAGAACAAAAAGATTACATCATTATTCAAATGAATAAAAACAACAAGCAAGTTTTCGACCCCTACAAACTGAATGTGGTTACCGGAGAAATGACTCAACTTTATGAAAATAAAGACCTTGAAAATCCGATTGCAGGCTACGATTTCGACAAAGACGGCAATCTCCGCGCATACTCCAAAATGGTAAACGGAACGGAAACGGAACTTTGGTATAAAGACTTGACAACGAACGAATTTAAACTCATCTATCACGGCGCTTGGTACGAAGGATTCAGCATCGCAGGTTTCGATTATTCCGGCAAAAATCCCGATTACGCTTATGTGCTTACCAACGTTGGAAGCGACAAAGCACGGATTGCACTTTATGACTTCAAGAATAACAAAATCGTAAAAGAAGTGTTTTCAAACCCCAATTACGATGCATCGGGAATTTCACGCTCGCGCAAACGCAGTTATGAAATCGACTATTTTGCTTATGAAGGCGACAAATATACAATCGTTCCGCAAAGTCCTTTTTACAAAGACCTTAGCCAAAGGATGAAAGCGCAATTCGGAAACAAAGAAGTACACGTTGTGGATTTCGACGACGATGAAAATACATTTCTGATGTCCGTTACATCCGATAAGCTTTACGGCACTTATTATCAATATGATAACCAAACGAAAAAATTCACTTTGCTGCATGATTTAATGCCGCAACTGAAAGAAGCGGATATGGCCGAAATGCGCCCGATTACTTTCAAAAGCCGCGACGGACTGACCATTCACGGATATATCACTTTGCCGAAAGCCGCTCTTGAAGGTAAAAAAGTTCCGCTCGTTGTGAATCCGCACGGAGGTCCGCAAGGCATTCGCGACTCCTGGGGCTTCAATCCCGAAGCACAACTTTTCGCCAGCCGCGGATACGCTACCTTACAAGTCAATTTCCGGATTTCCGGCGGATACGGAACAAATTTCCTTAAAGCGGGCTTTAAACAGGTAGGCCGCGCCTGTATGGATGATGTAGAAGACGGCGTTCGTTACATCCTTTCCCGAGGTTGGATCGACAAGGACAAAATCGCTATCTACGGCGGCTCGCACGGCGGTTATGCAACGCTCATGGGAATGATAAAAACGCCCGAACTGTATGCTTGTGGCGTGGACTATGTAGGCGTATCCAACATTTTTACCTTTATGAAATCCATTCCCGAATACTGGAAACCCTATCTCAAAATGTTGAAAGAAATCTGGTACGATACCGATGTAAAGGAAGAAGAAGCGATTGCACGCGAAGTTTCGCCTGTATATCAGATAGATAAAATTCAACGTCCGCTGTTTGTTGTTCAGGGAGCAAACGACCCGCGTGTAAACATTAACGAGGCCGACCAAATTGTTGAAACGCTTCGCAAACGCAGTTTTGACGTTCCCTACATGGTAAAATACAACGAAGGACACGGCTTTGCCCGCGAAGAAAACCGGATGGATATGTACAAATGTACACTGGGATTTTTTGCGAAGAATTTCAAATAACAAATTAATTACACATGAAAAAATTTGTATTATTTTTAGGACTATTCTTAATCAGTTTCACTGCCGCATTTTCCCAATTGCAGCAGGAACTTCCCATCGACCCGAAAATCAAATACGGGCAATTGAGTAACGGACTGACGTATTACATTCGTCACAACGAATTACCGAAAGACCGGGCGGATTTCTACATCGCCCAGAAAGTCGGTTCCATGCAGGAAGAAGAAAACCAAAGGGGCCTGGCGCACTTCCTTGAACACATGGCTTTCAACGGAAGCAAGCATTTTCCGGGAAACGGCCTGATCAAGTATTTGGAAACCATTGGCGTAAAATTCGGCGCCAATCTGAATGCTTATACTTCTTTCGACCAAACCGTTTATAACATCTCCGATGTGCCGGTTACCAAAGCCGGATCCATTGACAGTTGTTTGTTAATCCTGCATGATTGGTCGAACGCTTTATCGTTGGAAAAGGAAGATATTGACAAAGAGCGCGGCGTTATCCGTGAAGAAATGCGTTCAGGAAATAATGCCAATATGCGTCAGATCGAAAAGTTATTGCCGTTAATCATGCCGGACAGTAAATACGCCAAACGTTTACCTATTGGTACGGAAGAAGTTGTCATGAATTTCAAACCGGAAGAACTTCGTGATTACTATCATAAATGGTACAGACCCGATTTACAGGGAATTATCATTATCGGCGACTTTGATGTTGATCAAATGGAAAGCAAATTGAAAGCTATTTTTTCCGATATTTCCGCTCCTGTTAATCCGGCTCAAAGGATATATTACGATGTAGAAGAAAATAATGAACCATTGGTTGGCGTAGTTACAGATAAGGAATCCACACGAACGCTCGTAGGAATTGATTTCAAACACAAACCTTTGCCCAAAGAAGCAAGAGGAACGATCCAAGGTTTAATTGTGAATTATCTCAACGGAATTGCTTACAGGGTTTTCAACGAACGATTTTCAGATCTGACACAGAAAGCAAATCCGCCCTTCATCGGAGCATCCGGCAGAAACGGCGATTTTTTGGTAGCCCATACAGAAGAAAGTTGGAGTGCAGGGGCCATGGTGAAGGATAACGACGTCGAAACAGCCTTGAAAACGCTTACCCGCGAATTAATGCGCGTACAAAAGTATGGTTTTACCGAAAGTGAATACGAACGGGCTAAAAGCAACTACCTCACTTTCATGGAAAATGCGTTCAATGAGCGGGATAAAACAAAAAATAACAGTTATGCGAGCGAATATGTAGATCATTTCTTAAAAGGAGGATACATTCCGGGTATCGAAGCGGAATACAATACCGTCAAAGCTGTATCCGGTCAGATTCCGTTACAATTTGTCAATCAATACATTGAAAAATTAATCGGTGACAAAAACATTGTTATTTTCTTGATGGCGCCCGAAAAAGAAGACGTAACGGTTCCTTCCAAAGAACAATTATTGGCATGGTTCAACCAAGCCCGTAGCGAAGACATCAAAGCTCCGGAAGAAAAAACCAGCAACGAACCTTTGTTGTCGGAACTTCCGAAGGGCGGTAAAATCGTTTCCGAAACGCCGGATAAAATTTTCGATGCTACCGTTCTGACCTTGTCAAACGGCGTAAAAGTAGCGATCAAATCGACAAAATTGAAAGCCGATGAAATCCTGATGAGCGCAACCAGTCCGGGCGGATCTTCGCTTTTCCCCGAATCGGAAATGGTAAATGCGCAACTGTACAGCAGCATCGCAAATATCGGTGGATTGGGTAAATTCAGTCAAACGGATTTAAGTAAAGTTTTGGCCGGTAAAAAAGTACAGGTAAGCCCAACCATGAGTCTTACTCACGAAGGATTCACCGGTTCTTCAAGTGTAAAAGATTTTGAAACGATGCTTCAATTGATTTATCTGAATTTCACGGCGCCGAGAAGCGACGAAGAAGTTTATCAATCGACAATTACACGGATAAAATCTCAATTGGAAAACATGGAAGCCAATCCGGAAATAGTGCTGAACGATACGGTTGCCAAAGACTTGTATGTGGATCAAAACCGGCATTTCCGCCTGAAAGCCAAAGACTTGGAAAAGGTGAACTATCAAACGATTGGAAAATGGCAGAAAGACCGTTACGCCGATGCGAGCGATTTTACTTTCGTTTTCACCGGAAACATTGATTTGGAAATCGCGAAGCCATTAATTGAAAAATATTTAGGCTCACTTCCATCCATTCACCGGAAAGAAACTTTTGCGAAGGTTAATGAAAATTACCGTCCGGGATTGATTAAAAGCATTTTCGACCAGAAAGTGGAAAATCCGAAAACCAATGTAATCGACATTTATTGGGCGAACTTCGATTACACTTTGAAGAACAGGATTGAAATAGACATGCTTCAACAAATTTTGCGTACCGTTTATACCGAAAAAGTCCGTGAAGAAGAAGGCGGAACCTACGGAGTGAGTGTATCCGGAAATATTTCCAACTATCCGAAAGGACAATCCATGTTCCAGATTTATTTTGAAACGGAACCGGCTAAAGCCGATTATTTGAACAAAATTGTTCATCAGGTACTTCAAGACATGGCGAAAGAAGGCCCGCGTGAAGTTGATTTCAACAAAGTAAAAGAATACATGTTGAAAAAACAACAGGAAAACGAGCAGGAAAATTCGTACTGGAGAGGCGCGATGCTTGAATATTATCGTCAGAATACCAACAGTTACACCGATTATGTGAAGACATTGAACGCTGTAACGCCGGCAGATATTCGAAAAAAAGTGCAAAATCTTCTGAATGCGAAGAATGCGATTGAAATTATTATGACCGGGGTGAAGGAGAAATAATTCGTTTAAGTTGTTTGAAAGAGGGGATTGTCCGGTGGGCAATCCCTTTTTGATAAACGTGTTTATTGGGGTCTCGCAATGACGAGCAAAATAACCCTTTTGAGACAGTCTCTTTTTTCTTATAATGTATTCTTGTTGAATGGCAAAACAGGTATGTACTGTGATTGCATTAAGTTATCTTTCTGGCTGACAAGATCTTTCAGCAAAAAAGAGTAATAAAGCGGAATATTCAGCAAACCTTCGTTGTATTCTAAATCTTTTAGCGAAAACCGAATGCTTAATCCGGGTTTGTATTTGTCTCTGTAAACCCGTAAACTCTGAGCTTTAACATTATAACCTGATTTTACTTCTATTGGAATAATGTTGTTTCCCATCGAAAATACAAAATCCAATTCGCTTTTTCCTTTCGGTTGTTTGGGATTGTCGGCGTTGCCTGTCCAATAATATGTTTCTTCAATCCCTGATGAAAAAAGTTGTTGTAACACAAATTGTTCGGCAAAAACACCTCCGAAGTTCGACCAGATATTGTCATCTCCCATAACTACCGACGAAGGCAAACCGGCCAACCGGCGCAACAATCCGACGTCAAGTGTATAAATTTTGAAATCATTGGTGTCGGCATAAAACGACAGTGGCAACTTATCGCCGTGAGTCACAAGGTCGATTTTGTAAATAAGTCCGGCATCAAGCAACCAATTGAGAGCAAAGGCATAATCGCGGCTCCGCGCTGACGGTTCAATTGTTTTATAAATAAATTTGTGGTTTTCTTTGGCAAATTGGCGCGGAATACTACTCCACACATCGGCAATTTTCCGTGATTCGCTGTTCGTTGTATGTTTGCTGAAATCGTCTTTATAGTCGGAAAGGATATTTTTTAAAATTGAATCAACATAATTAATATCTTTGTTTTCAGACCATTCACTTACAACTGCCGGCATTCCGCCAATGGCAAGATACTGTAAAAAAGCATCGCGGAACAAAGAAGAAAAAAGCGGTCGATGCAGATTGTTGATTGCCTCGTGCGCTTCGTCGGATGAATTTTTCAAACCCAAAGCCCAATAAAATTCTTCCAAATCCATAGGAAACAAACGCAATCTGTCAACTTTTCCAACAGGAAACGAAGTACCACTGTGCAAGGCGATTCCAAGCAGACTTCCGGTGGCGGCAATGTGATATTCGGGAGCATCTTCGGCAAAGTATTTCAACGAAGTCAAAGCTCGGGGAACTTCCTGTATTTCGTCGAAAATAAGTAGCGTATTTTCCGGATTGATCGTTTTCTGTTCTTTTAACGAAAGATAGTTGATAATTCGTCCCGGCTCAATATTTCCTTCAAAAAGAGAAAGCAATTCCGAATCGGCTTTTTCAAAATTAACCCGAACAGTTTGGCTGTAATACTCCCTGCCGAAAAGGGTTTCTAACAAGTAGGTTTTCCCAACTTGCCGTGCACCTTCCAACAACAAGGGCTTGCGTTTCGGATTGTTTTTCCACACCAAAAGTTCTTTCAATAATTTCCGTTGCATATTTTTGTTTTTATTTTGCCCCACAAAAATAGTAAAAAAACCACATTATTAGTACCAATAATGTGGTTTTTTTACTATTTTTTGTTTTCAAAGCATTTATGTTAACAATAGTTACAAAAAAGAGAGGATACTATTTTTTCACATCCTCTCTTTTTTATCCTTATTTTCCGCTTATTATATATGTTCTTTAAGCGCTTTTTCCAGGTCTTCTCCCCGCAAATTTTTTGCTATGATTTTGCCGTCCTTATCAATGAGAAAGTTTGTAGGAATGGCTCTGACGCCATATTGTACGGAGACTTCGTTTTTCCATCCGTTCAAATCCGAAACTTGCGTCCATGTAAGCTTGTCGCTTTCTACGGCTTTCAGCCATTTCTCACGGTCGGTGTCCAACGATACGCCCAACACGGTAAAGCCTTTGTCCTTATAAGCGTTGTAGGTTTTCACAACATTCGGATTTTCTCCGCGGCACGGTCCGCACCACGACGCCCAAAAGTCAATCAGTACGTACTGTCCGCGGAAATCGCTCAATTTAACCGCTTTACCGTCCGCATCATTTTGTGTAAAGTCAGGAGCTTCTCTGCCGATTGACCGGGCTTGCCAACGCTCAATATTCGCTTGTATTTTCTTTCCGAGTTCCATAGAATCAAGGCGCACGGAAAACAGGGCAAACAATTCGGCAGCGACATCGGGATCGGGATCATAGCCGGCAATCGTATTGAAAAGCTCAGCCAAAGCATAGTAAGAATCGGGATTTGCTTTGATGAACGCTCTCGCCAATTCTTTTTCGGCATTGCTGATAGAGTCATATTTATTCTTCAAATCTTCCCGTTTTGCCTTGCTGTCGTCATCCGAAGCGGCCATATATTCCTGATTCAGCGCTGAAATTGCCTCGCGGACAGGTTTTGAAAGTTCTTTCCACTTGGCCGCGTCATCGTTGATTGGCGATGAAACAACGGCATTTTTGATGGAATCGGTGACGGTAACCTTTATTTTCCCCGGTTCAACATAAAATGCAACAGCATTCAAGCGGGCAATCCGAGGCTCCGTGCTTGCGGATAACGTAACTCTGTACGGTTCGTCGATAACGTTCTTAAACACAAACATATTATTTTCCACAATGGCTGAATCAACTTTCATCGAATCATTCTGATAGTACGACAGGTAAACTTTTTCCGTTGCCGCATCTATTGTACCGTTGACTTCATATTCGTTGTTCGCGGTTTTTGTTCCACATTGGCTCAACAAGAGCGTTGCGACACATAATCCAGTAAATAATGATACTTTTTTCATTTGTTTTTTATCATAAAAATTATTAATAAATTAATACATAATATATATTGCCACAAAGATACAACTATATTTGCAATTGTAAACTACCTTAGCAAATGTATTTTTTACTGCGGTTTAGGAATATACGGTCTCGTATCCGGAGTAAGTCCCCATTGTGGATTCAATGAAATAATGGCGTTATCTATCGGTAACGTATAAAACTCATCATTTACCGGAGCAGTATATGTTTTGTTGCCTATCTCGTGAACTACTTCGGTTTTGCTCCACGCTTTGCCGGTATCATAAACATATCGCTTTATGTCCAAGGTGCGTTGAAACGATTCAAACGGTTGTTCGCGACGACGTTCCTTGATGATTTCATACAACAATTCATCATTGCTCAAAGACGCGCCGTTTGGCAAATCGGTGGACAAGGAATTGTCGTAACGATACTTGCGTAATGTATTCAAATCGGTTAATGCGGCGGCCTTATTGTTTGTCCGCGCGTAAGCTTCCGCTCTCATCAACAGCAAATCGGGGTATGTCAAACCTTCATTGTACAGCAATTTACTGCCCCGGTAATTGTAACGTCTTATACCGTCGCCTCCTTTGTCGATAGCGCCTCCATAACCCTCGGTTTTCATTAAAAACAATTTGTATCTTAAATCCGAAACTGTATTGAATAATGCCAGATATTCATCCGAAGGGTAATGACTTGTACCTGTCGGCGAGATACGATAAAGAAGGTTTTCGCGATTGTATGACAGTTTGAAATCGGTGTCGCCGCCTTTGTGCCGCAAATCCCAGTTGACGGCGGAATCCGCTCCTGCCACAACCGCTTCGGATGTTTTAATATATTCAAAATCATTGAAATCATATATTAACTTGCCGACGTCGCCGCTTTTCTGTTGCAAGGCGAGCTTCCATGCTTCATCGGAAAATGAAAGCATTTTGTTCCAATCCCGCTTGTACATGTAATATTGTGCATGAAGCGCCAAAACAGCCGCTTTTCCGGCGCGAATAGGATTGCCGACAACATCGGGAGCATCAAGCGCGTCCGTTAAATCCTGTAAAATGAGTTCAAACAATTCTCCTACAGTAGATAACTGCGGATTCGGAACCAGTGGAGATTCGTCCACACGATAGGGAATCACTTTTTTGTCGTTTGCGCCGTCGGGGTTATACATGGGTCCGTAAACCAGCGCACCCTGTAGATAAATCCACGCTCGCCCCGCTTTTGCCTCTGCAATAACCTCTTTTGCCTGAACGCTACCGCTTTCCGCTGCCGCAAGATTTTGAATACTGGCGATTGTCGTGTTAAACAAACCGACGGAGCGGTAAATCCCCCAGTTCCAGAAGTAGTTCGTAATTTCCGGATTTGTATAAGGCAATGCAAAAATATAGGCATGATACCTGTCTATGTTCGGATGCGTTTCATAATACATCCTTTCCGCCTGATTCGGACTTAATGTAATATTATCGCCGAGCAAGGCGTAAAAACATCCGCGATTGTTGTCAAGAAATTGAAAATCAACTGTATTTACATTATTAAGAAGATTTTCGAGTTCCGACACTTTAGCAGGTATGAGTTTTCCGACCGGATCAACATTAAGAAAATCGTTACATGAGGCAAATAATACCGCCAAAGTAAGTATAATTCCGTTTTTTATGATAGATGTCTTCATCATGATTTGTATTTAGAATGAAATTTGTAAACCAATATAAAATTCCTTTGGATAAGGTAATTGCGAGTATGCCTGATCGGTGGTTGCACCTGTGCCTCCGGTAATGTTGTATTCAAAACTTTCAGGGTCGATATCCGTACCTTTCGCCGTTATTGTCAGCAGGTTTCGCGCCTGAAAATAAATATTTGCACTTCCAAGTCCGATTCGCTTCGTAAATTCTTTACCGAATTTATAGGTAAGGGTTACATCACGAAGTTTTGCATAATTTCCATTGCCAATCAAGACATCGGTATATGGGAAATAAAACATATCCATATTCCACGATGTCAATTTCGGATATATGGTGGTTGCCTCATCGCCTGCTTCACGCCATCGCTCGCTGACATGCCGGTTTTGTATGTTGGAGCCGGTAAAAGCATCCTTGCGATATTTTTGTCCGAGTTTGGATATGATCATGGCCGACAAATTCCAGTTTTTATAGGTAAAACTATTCGTCAACGACAAATCAAATTTAGGACGGTATGTGCCGAGAAAAACCACGTCGTCGGGGGATAAATTTCCGATAGGAACAATCGTACCGTCCGCCTTGTACGCCTGCACCGCTCCTGTATTATCAAGCCCGGCAAACCTGCCGCCCCAAAAACTGTCTTGCGGATAGCCGTTAACATTAATTGCACCACTTGTGTAGCTTGTGGCGTATGCCCGGGTTACATTATATTTCAGCACTTTATTGTTATTGTAAGCAAAAATATGAGTAATGTCCCATTTAAAATTACGGGTGTTAAGCACATTGGCGCTTATCGCGATTTCTATGCCTTTATTACTGATAGTACCGACATTTTTAGTAATATTCGTAAATCCCGTCGTCGGATCGACAGCGTCGGGAGCAAGCACATCAGTACTCAACTTGTCGTAATAATCAAGCGAAATCTTCAGTTTATTGTCAAGCGCCGTCAAATCAACGCCAAAATTGGTTGTTCGCGTTTGTTCCCACCGCAGTTCGTCATTCGGCGGCGAAGAAATGCTGTAAGAAGTACCGCCGGTTGTCGTGTTATACGACCCGACGCCAAGGATAAGGAACGGACCTTGACTGAGTGATATATTTCCGCCTATACCATAAGAGCCGCGAACGTGCAGACGATTCAGGAAATCTATGTCAAAAGATTTCTCTTCACTCAATTTGTAGGTGCCTCCAACACTCCAGAGAGGGCGGTAGCGATATCTCGAACTTGTACCGAAAAAATTGGTTAAATCAAGACGGATACTTCCGCTGGCAATAAACCGGTTGTCGTATTCATACGAACCGTTACCGTAATACGACACAAAACGATTGTCGATACGCTTATATTCTCCTGTTTCCAAGGTAATCCCCGGATATCCGTACCAGTCGCTGGCATTTTTCCCTTGATTTATGTCAAGCGCGTTTACGGGGACAAAAGAGCCGGCGACCGCGTTGTAACCTACCCGGGTAGCATAAGCATTATTGTCGTAGGTCATCCGGCGGACTTCATTCCCTACCAATGCGTTTATACGGTGTAAGCCCTCTTTGAGATCGCGGTTGAAATTGATTTGCGATCGCAGCGTCCAGCTTTCGTTGATATTACGCCGCTCATCGATGATGCCGCCTTCGGGAACATAATGGTTGGCGGAATTAGACCGCGAGGTTGTGTTGGAGTATGCGATGCGCGCGGTATAGGAATCCGCGTCGGAGGTTTGTTTCCATACATAATTGCCTCGTTGCCAGTTACCGCCTATCTCAGCCGAAAGGCCTTTTAAAATATCTACTTTCAAAGTTCCCGTCCAACGGCTCTGAAATTCCGAGGTCTTGATCGTTTCTCGCTCCAATTCGTCCAAAAAAACAAATTCTATACTTTTCGCTCCGGGAATAGTGGCATACAATGTTTCTCTCGCCGGCCATCCGGGAAGCCATGAAGGTGTCCGGTTGCCGTTTCCGTCCACAATTTCCCAATAAGGAGTATAACGGGAATTAGTACCTTGAAACTGGAATATTCCTGCCTGTAATTGAGCTGAAGTTGACGGATTATCAAACATGATCCTACTGGCATTTATTTTGGGAGTATTATTCTCGGAATATGTAACATTGGCGTTCGCGCTTAAAGTGAGGAATTTATTTATTTTCCATTCATCGCGAAAATCGATAGCGGTACGGTTATTATCGGAATTTATAAAATGTTCCTTTGTCCCAAGATAGTTAAGTACCACATTATAGCTGTGATTTTTCGTAGCGCCATTGACGGAAAGATTGTGTTGTTGGCTCAGTTTCGAACGGAAAAGGTATTCTTCAGCCTGTCCTACATAGTCTAATTGCCGCAGGGCGTTAAGTTGCGCTTCCGCTTGTTCGTGCGTGATAACTCCCGCCCGTTCCTGAATAAGAATGTAAGTCGCCTGCGTTGCAGCTGTATTCAGGTTGGCCGTTGGCGATGCTTTGAATAAATCAATTTCAGCATCAATATAGTCGGATGAACTTGCTTTGTGCAGGTTTCTCAAATCAGGGGTGGGAACGACGCTGAATGTGCCGCGATAGGCGATTTTCGGATCTCCTTCCACGCCTTTTTTTGTAGAAATGACAATAACACCGTTTGCCGCACGCGAACCGTAGATGGATGTAGCGACGGCATCCTTCAAAACAGTAATACTTTCGACATTATTGGCATTGATATTTTCGAAAGTTCCGTCGCGATAACTGAAAAAAGCATCGTTCATGGTAGCATCCACAGGGTAACCATCAATAACAAGCAGAGGTGTCTTGACTGCCGAAAAGGTAGAAACGCCTCGAATCTCGACTTTGCCGTTCCTGTCAAGGACTAAACCCGGAATCTGCCCTTCCAGCATGGATTTCAATTCCGGTTGAAGTTTTTCTTCCAGCTTCGACTGGTTGATGACGCCGAATGAACCCGTGACACGTTCGCGACTGATTGTCTGGTAGCCGGTAATTACTACTTCTTCGAGTAGTTTCGTATTTTCCGCAAGTGTAATTTCCAGTGTTCTCCGGCCATCCGTCGCAATTTCCTGCGACACATAACCGATGTAGGATACCTGCAATACGGCATTCGGCGAAACAGACAGCGTGAAGTTTCCATTGAGATCGGTAACCGTTGCGCGCAAAGTCCCCTTTTCAACTATATTTGCTCCGATAACCGGCTCTCCTCCGGTATCTATAACTTTTCCTTTTATTTCCTTGTTTTGAGCAAAGATAGAGAGGGAACTAAAAAAGAATATACAAAGTATGGTAAAAACTTTACATATTCCAAACCTGATTTTTTTCGGTTTCATAAAAAAATTAGAATTAATAAAAAATGTTACAATATATGTGTAATGAACTATACTTTTTTTAACAAATATTCGATTTGCAAAGGTAGAGTATTTTTTTTTATTAATAAATATAAATATAAAGAAATATGCAAAGTTTTTCATAATCTAACCTCCTGTGTGGTCAGATATAGTGTTTTTTCAACTTTTATCCCAAAAAATGAGGCTGTCTTAAAAGGGTATTTATTTTAAAAACGGCTCTATCAAAGCATAAACTTTCGGCGTTTTTTTCTTCATTTTTTTGAAGAGGGCTTTGTATTCCTTTTTCGGCGAAGAAAAATCAGGTTTCAATTCCTCGATAATCTCATCCAACAAGTCTTTATAATCGCCGTTGTTGGTGATTATTTCTTCACACGATTTGATCATTTCGAACAAATAGTCTGTTTCCGATACTGCGAACAAATTATCCATCATTATATTAATATTGTTAAAAAAACCGGCGGATTTAGCAGGCACTTTAGCAGACACTTTAGCAGACACCGTTCTTTTCTGATGTACAATATCCCATTCCATTGGCGATTCCAAAACCGTATCCTGCAATTCGGGAATATCGGTTAGTTTTTCATCCCGCTCATTCACAGCGATAAATGCCGTATATTTCGAGTCAATTTGGTACTGAACGGCTATTTCGACGATTTGTTCTTTGTAACCTTTGCTGTCATCATATCTACGCACTTCGATATACTTTTCAGCCCGCTTTATTTGTTCCGAAGCATAAATTTTATCAAGCGGAAGTTCCGAATGTTCCAAAGCATTTTTCGGAATAGCAAAAGAAAAAGTTTTGTCGTCCGTTTTGCATACCAATTCAAAATCGTCGGCAATATCGTCAATTTCGACCAATACATCGTAAAATTCGTGGTTAAAAAGAACGCGAGATTTTTCGATTTTATCGCCTGTTTTGTTCGTTTTACAGTCAATCTTTATCTCAAACAAATTAGCGGCTGATACGCGGGAAAATTGACGTAAAACGACGTCTTTAATCATTTCATCTTTCACAATAAATTCCACTTTGCCTCTGCCGGCTTCCGCAATATCCTGCAAACCCTTTTTATTCACCGACGAATCTATCCCGAAAATAAACAAGGTGTTTTTACCGATATTTTGCCGTATCCATCCGGCGATTTGGCTCTCGTTTCCTACTTGACCGTCGGTAAAGAGGAAGATAATTTTTTCTTTACCGAACATTTGTATGGCTTTTTGCAAAGGTTTAAACAATTCGGTACCGCCACGGGCGCACAGCAATTGAATGTATCGCTTCGCTTCCTCGTAATTGTCTGAATTAAATTCTACCAAAGTATTGCGGAAAAATTCACATTCATGGTCAAATACAATGACATTGAAGCGATCGTTAGGATTGAGTTGTTTGAGGCATTTGAGTACCGCTCCTTTGGTTTGTTCCAATTTAAAACCGGTCATTGAACCGGAAATATCAATTACAAACACGTAATCTTTGGGTGTATGTTTTTGTTCTATCTCAATGTCGGGGAAAAACGAGAGATAAACCACTTTCTTTCCGTTGGGTAATTCTTTGTAATAACCTTTGGAAAATGCCTGTTCTGCCAGTTTGATGTCCAAAACAAAGTCCCTGTCCAACTTGATGTTTTTGGCGGAAACCGTGTTGTTTTCGAGTTTTATGCTATGCGTTTTAGATTCAATATCGTTGATTTTCAAATCCTTATCAAAATGAATAATTACATTGCCTCGGTATTCGATTTCGTTCTTGCGATAAAAAAGTCTGTTGGTAATGTTCGATTTGTATCTTGGAGGAACGAGTGTCGGAACAATCATTCGTATTTGATTATCAACGATGTCGAAATTGTCAATGTAATCAATCTTCACAATCACCGTTTCGCCAACAGCGATTTTACCGATATTCATCCGGAAAATATTGGATTCGTCATTCGTCATCATGTAGGCAGAATCTCCTCTGAGCATGGCTTTTTGGTATTCTTTTTTGGCTTCTTCCTTTTCTTTCACTTTTCCCTTGATGATTTTATCCCCAATCGTGGCGGTAAAACCGGTCACCGTCGCCGTTGCGCTGATGGGGAACGTATAGGTTACTTCCAACACGGCGTTGGTGTTGTTTGCGTATTCCTGTTGAATCATGAAGGTTGAGAATTTTCCTAATACGTTGCCTGTTACGTCTATTTTTTTAAGACTTAGTTTTTCGAAATCGCTTACGATTGTTTCATTTGTGCTCATAATTTTTGTTGTTTTTGTTTAATTATTTTGCAATATTACGGAAAATTTACGGGAGAAAAAAGGCGAAATTGCTTCATTGTATGAAATGAGTATTTGGGTCGGCGAAATGGATTATGGGTGGGGTGAAATGAAAATTAGCTTTTGTTTCTTAGTCTAAACAAACTTATTAACAGCCCGATACCTACAACTACATCAACGCTATTCCACAAGACTCTGCCGAGTGCTATTTTTATAAATGGCTGAAAAAGAATAGCCAAAGCAATGAAAACAATCATTTCGACATCTCTACCTTGTTGATATGAGAAATAGGCAAGGACAGCAAAACCAACCAATGCGATAAACCTCACGAATTGATAGTAACCGTAAGGCATATCAAGCAAACAAAGTAACAACAAAAATGATAGTCCTATTTTTATTAGTTTATTCATATTTAGCATTTCTTCATATCACTGTTTTTTAGTAAAAGCCAATATTGTTAGTACTACATAAACCTCTGCAACTAAGCAACGAAACAACAACACTAATGTAATATTCCAAAAATCGTAATTTACTGGCATAGAAAACCAATATATGCTATCTTTAACGAAATGCAATACAAAAAAAGGAATAGGAACAAAAGCGGCAATTTTGTTACCTTCTGTAATTTTTCCCATCAAGAATCCAAGACCTCCACCCACCCAGTAAAATAATGGGGCTCCAACCGTTGATAATAAACTAGCTTTAAATAATGCATTTAAAAATCCTTTACAAGGGAATATAAATGAAAATAGAGATCCGGCAACGAAATCTATTGCACAAGACAATATATACCCAATAATTAATGCACCGATGATCCTAAATATTATCGTTATGTTTCTTTGTTTAATGCCGATGATAATAGCGGCAATACAGACAATGATTTCGTATATTAACATCATATTTAAGTCCGTTCTTTTTAATAATTCTTTTTTCCACTACCCAAGATTCCAAGCAAAGAACTAATGAAAGTAACCCACCACCAAAAATTATACGCAGAAGTATAATCATTAGCTTTACATAATACATCGCCATTAAAAAAAGACCTTATCCAATTGGGGACACAGAATAATCCATGCCAGATTCCCGAATACCATGAATAGGTTTTATTTGAATCAATATCACACAGCCATGCTGCTACTAAACAGGCTATTACCATTATTATTGCCAAACGTACAGCTAAAATACCAATCACTGCTAAAATACCAAGAAATGTTTTCATGTTTTTTATTTTACGTCCGTTCCTTTTACGGACAATTATTGAATAATATTGTTTATTATAATAGTCGTCGGCTTAAATTCTTTAATTATGATAATCTGATTTGTCTGAGATGGATTTATTTTCGAAATTTGTTTAGCTACAGCTTCGTTTACCTTTTCCTCAAATTTCTTTTCAAGTTTTTTATTTCTCAGGTCTTTTATAATTGAATGGACAAGCATCCCAATAGACATGTAATCTGACACAGACAAATAAGTAATAACCTCCATAAACCACGAACCTGAGTATGATTGTTCTATTTTAACCTCACAAGAATTTATCCATTTATATTGTAATTCACTCTCAATAGTTGTTTTTAATGCATTTTCCCAAACGGATTGATATTTTTTTAAAACATCTTCCTTGTTACCACACATCCCAACTTTATTGTTAAAATCAATTGTTACATTTATGTTTATTTTAATATTCATAACTAAAAATTATTACTATTGTTTTTATTTCCATTATTTTTTTCTGATTCCAAATTTTTTCCTTTTTTATCACTGAATAAAAAATACTCAAATATACCAATGACCAAAACATAAAATCCAAAGACACATGTTCCTTCCATATCCGACCAATCACTATGATGATCATCATACATTAAACTTGCCATTGCATAAGTTAAAACAAATAAAATTAATGGAATACAAATTGCAATAATGATTCTTTGCGCCTGATTTAGATTGTTTTTCCAAGTCGAAATTGCTTTGAACGGTTTTTTCCAGTCAATTTTCTTCTTTATTTTTTTTCTTATTCTCGAGTTCGTTTTAGAATTCTCCTGATAAAAATTGTCAAATTCCTCTTCTGTTCCTTCTCCATACTCATTTGAACCATCATCTCCTTTTTTAAAAAGCATCACTAAGCCGTAGAAGGGAATTAACTGCATTCCACCACTTTGCTCAAAATCGTGACATCTCTTTGCACCTTGCGCTAAAAGAATCCACAACAAAACAGCATTTATGGAAATGTACAATAAAAGGAAAAACCAATACTCTCCTTCGTCTAAACTTTCTATTAAACTATCCCCGATGTAATTAAGAGTTAAATGTATTATACAAACACCAATTAAAGAGAGAAAATACTCCAATCTTCTAATACGACCACTGAACGAAAATACAGCCTTAAACATAATCTCATGTTATTTTTTGCCTTTGTCCCTCAAATCGGCAGTTGATATATTTAAACACAACAAAAGCGTAGGGACTGTTAAATGTTTATCAACATCCGGTTCTCGCAAAACCCTCTACAATGATAAACAACAGCAACCTACGCTTATATATGGATATATAACAAGATATATCTATATAAGACGTAGGCGTTTGTTGCTATTATCCCTTGTAGAGTTCAAACTTTGCGAGATTGATGTTGGATAATATCTAAAACGCTTACGTTATCAAAAATGTCCTTTCAAAATAATGCAACGCTATGCAATTTTGAAATTAGCACAAAAGTAAAACAATAATTGTTATTTTGCAAGAAATTTATGTTTCACAAGGTCAATATTACGGAAAAATATCGAAAAGACAAAACAAAGGGTAAAATCGCCTTATTGGGTCTGCGCAAATTAAATAAGGCTAACCATTAATTTGTAGTAGTCTATCGCGGAGCGATTACATTATTGTAGAAAACAAGTCATGCCCCACCCTCCAAAACCGCAGAGCGGTTTCATTATTGTAATTATGCTATCGAAAATTTTGTTTTCAAAAAATTTTGTTTTATTTTTGCCTCATCAAAATTTTATTAATCATTTTATTTATATTGTTATGCCGAAGCCGAATGTTTATACTCAAATTTACATCCAATTGGTTTTTTCGCCGAAACATCGCAACGCATTGTTACACGAAGAAATGCGACCTATTGTGTTTTCCTACATTTCAGGAATTATTGATAAAATGTCTCACAAATCCATTGCGGTTAATGGAATGGCTGATCATATCCACATTTTATTGGGATTAAATCCGAAGATTTCAATTTCCGATACCGTTCGTGACATCAAACGTGCTTCTTCCTTGTTTATTAATTCCAATCATCTATGCCGTTATAGATTTGAATGGCAAGAGGGCTACGGCGGATTTTCATACGGGCGATCCCATTTGGATAAAATTTACAACTATGTGTTGAATCAGGAAAAACATCATCAGAAAATGGGTTTCAAAACAGAATATTTGGGATTGTTGGAAAAATTTAATATTCCATACGAGGATTCTTATTTGTTTCAATTCTTCGATCTGTAATAATTCAACCGGCTACAATAATGAAACCGCTCTGCGGTTTTAGGGATGGGGAATGACTTGTTTTCTACTACTACAATAGTGCAATCGCTCCGCGATAGGATCCACTAAATTATTGGCTCTTTTCTGAAATGATACGTTGTAATCCATCATTCATGCTTTTTTGTAAATTTGCTACACTCTAAATATTTTTATATGTTCAACCTATGTATTTTCTAAAAACCATAAACCGAACAATATTTTACAACTACTTTTATCCCAAGCTATAACTTCAAAACAAAAGCCACCGCCATAACAAGTAAAGCCAAAATTACCACCCACAACAAGCATTTTTTTATCTGTGAAAAACGATTGTTGTATCTCTTCCAATCTTGCCCGAGGACTTGAATTTCGTCATCCGACATAATTAATTCTTTCATTTTTTTACGCTTTAAATGTTGACTCTACAAAGGCTTTCAATTGTTTCAACGCTTCTTTCGAAGCCGTCAGTTCAAAATAGTACTGAAAATGTCTGTCCGACAAAATCAGTTGTTGTTTATTGGGATTAACGCTATAAATGTAATTCTTATTAACAATCAGACTTTTACCTATACGGATAAAAATTTCCGCTTCGCCTTTCAATTGCAACTCAATCAATTTTACAAAAGAGCCGAGACTGACGGTAAACATCTTTTCAATCTTATCTGTCTGCACCAAAGTCGAATAGTCACCGTCCGACAAGATATAAGCTATTCTGTCCGTCGGGATTCGCACCAATTCGTTGCTGTTAGTGATTATCAGATAATTGTCTGTCATACTTTTCCAAGATAAACTGTAATATTAATTGAAAATTTTGTTTCCATAATGCTAATTGTTTGAAATCGGGTGCAATATTACGGAAAAATACCGAAAGGACAAAGGGTAAAATTGCCTCAATGTATGAAATATACGTTTGATTCGATAAAATGAGGTTTAAATGGGATAAAATGATTTTTGATACTATATTTTAGCGTGAGGTTATATGTCTTTATGCTGAAAAATAATGAAACCGCTCTGCGGTTTTAGGGAGGGGAATGACTGTTCTCTACTACTACAATAGTGCAATCGCTCCGCGATAGGATCCGCTAAATTAATAGCTATAATAATGCATCCCAATATTTTACGGTATGAATCAGGCTTGGAAACCGGTGCGAAGTAGGACCTTGCACAAGATTATTTATATTTTTTTAAAATTGTATTAACCTCTCTGTTTCTTCGTGTTTGAAGTGCTTGTCTGCTTTATCCAAAGTTGTAATCCATCATTCATGCTTTTTTGTAAATTTGCTACACTATGAATATTTTTATATGTTCAACCAAAAAGGTAATAGTTATTTCCTAAAAATAATCTTCCATCAACCACAGCTTGAATATCGGATCCAAAACTTCTATCTTTTTACCTTGTATATCAATAATTTCCTTCGATAAAAGCGCCGCTTTTATTTTTTTCAGATTGGCAGAAGTACCCAAGCGATAGTTTTTCAGAACTTCCTGCGAACTGAAAGAGGTTTCACCATTCAGCACCGCTTTCAAAAAATTGATTTGCGTAGTGGACATTTCCTCAACTTGACCGACAAACAGCAAACTAAGTTGGTTCTTAATCCCTTGCAACGAATCGTCAATAATCGCTTTCGAACAACTTGTTTTTGTTCGCAACCAGGCTTGCTGTGCCAGTTGCTGCACATAATACGGGTGATTATCAACCAATTGGGCTAAATATTCCGCCTGTTCGAGCGAAATTTTTTTATCCGTGTCCTCAAAGCGTTTCCTTATAAATCCACCCCAAACATCATTACTGATTTTCTGCAAAAACATAACATCACCAAATTTGTAGAACGGCATCGCAACATTTGAAAAAATGTCCAATAACATGTGCCGCTTGCTGCCGTAAAGACAGTAGGCTACATTGTGGTGATGCTGCCAATGCGAACGAAGTTTTCGCTGAAAAGCCAAACTGTCGGAGAAATCACCTATCGACTGAAATTCATCAATACAAACTATAACGTTGATTTTCTTCGATTTAGCAATATTTTCAGCGAGATTGAGAATATCGTCCGGACTTTTTTGCAAGTCTTCCCAAGCGATCCCAAACGATATTTCGGCTTGCGAATCGGGCGAAAAGCTAATTTTCGGTACGAGTTGAGATAGAAACTCCTTGGCATTGGCAGCCATCTCCTCCCATTTGCTTGCGGTAGCTTTCAAAACGCCCTTTGCAAAATGTTCATAAAATTCCGCTTCGCTACGAACATTAAAAATATCCAGCAAACAAACCTTTATTTTGCTGTTTTCTGCCATTATTCGATTAGCCGTATTTTCCACCAATGAGGTTTTTCCCCAACGTCGCGGCGAAATGATAGTCGTATTTATCAACGATTTGAAACTTTGAATTAGTCGTAAAGCTTCTTCTTCTCTATCCGTAAAGTTCTCAAAATTAGTTGATTTACCAAAAATAAAAGGCATTCTCTTCATAATATATATCTATTTTTGACAAAGGTAAGCAACTTTTTTGATATAACCAAATAGTTTGTAACCAAACGGTTTGAAACCATTTGGTTTGTAACCAAACGGTTAGTTTTTTTCCAAACTTTTCATCAATATCTCCGCCTTGTTTTTCCCAATTAATTCGACAATTTCTTCTTTCGGCGCTTCTTTGATTCGTTTCACGCTTTTATATTTTTGCAACAGCCTATCTTTCATTACTTTACCAATTCCAATTATACTATCTAACTCAGACTCAACCTGTTGCTTACTTCTTTTGTTGCGATGGAAAGTAATCCCGAAACGGTGAGCTTCATCGCGTAGCTGCTGGATCAATTTCAGACTTTCCGAATTTTTATCCAAGTACAAAGGAATCGAATCTTCCGGAAAATAGATTTCTTCCAAACGCTTGGCAATCCCGATAATCGAAATTTTGCCGTACAACTCCAAGTCTTTCAAAGCATCAACGGCTGCATGCAGTTGCCCTTTCCCTCCGTCTATCACGATCAACTGAGGCAACGGTTGTTCTTCGTCCAACAATCTCCGGTAGCGACGGGAAACGGTTTCATACATGGATTGAAAATCGTCCGGCCCGATAACGGTTTTGATATTGAAATGCCGATAATCTCTTTTCGCCGGTTTTGCCATTTTGAAAACCACACAGGCTGAAACCGGATTCGTTCCCTGAATATTTGAATTGTCAAAACATTCGATATATACGGGCATTTCTTTCAAATGCAAGTCATTTTGCAAAGTTTTCAAAATACGTGTTGCCCGTTGTGTCGGGTTCAATTTTTCCATTTGTTTGAGTTGGTCAATCTTGTATTGTTGTGCATTTTTCTCGGAAAGTTGTAATAATTTCCGTTTATCGCCTCGTTGCGGAATGGTAAAAATAGCCGAATTAATCGTAATATCCGGCACAAAAGGAACGATTATTTCAGATGCCGTACTGTGGAAACGGCTCCTCAATTCAACGATTCCCATACCTAAAATCTGTTCTTTAGGCTCATCCAATTGGACTTTATATTCAATCGTGTAACCTTGTACAATCGTTCCCGAAGCAATATGCAAATAATTAATATAAACAGATTGTTCGTATTCATCGTAAGAAAACACGTCAATATTGTTCAAACTCGGGTGAACAATCACCGATTTGGAAGAATAATTTTCAAGAATCCGGTATCGTTCTTTCATCCATTCAGCCTCTTCGAACTGCAAATTTTTGGAAAAACGCATCATTCCATCGTAAATTTGCCGGCTTACTGCGCGGATATTTCCTTTCAATATTTCTTCAATGGCTCGAATACTGTTGTTATAATCCTCTTCTGTTTGATTCGCGATACAGGGCGCCAAACAACGTTTAATGTGGTATTGCAGGCAAACACGAAATTTTTTGTTGGCAATATTTTCGTTCGTAAGTGCATAATTACGATTTCGAATCGGATAAATAGTCGTTAGCAAACGCAAAAGATATTTTATGCTATTGACTGAAGTATAAGGACCATAATAACGCGATTTGTCATTCAATTTCTGGCGAGTCAGAAAAACACGGGGAAACGGCTCGTTTTTCACCACAATCCACGGATAGGTTTTATCATCTTTCAACATGATATTATACCTTGGTTTGTGTTTTTTAATCAAACTGTTTTCCAAGAGGAAAGCATCTTCTTCCGATTCCACCACCAAATAACGGATATTTCGGATTTTTCGAATCATTATCCGGGTCTTCGGATTATCTATCGTTTTATTAAAATAAGAAGAAACTCTTTTTTTAAGATTTTTGGCTTTGCCCACATAAATAATCGTATCGGTTTCGTCCAAATACATATAGCATCCCGGTTGTTCCGGAATGACAGATAAGATCGTCGAAAAATTCTGCTCATTCGACATAATTGTCATTCAAATTTTAGAATCGAGTCAATCTGCACATCGGAATCGAATACTCCCCTACCCTTCAAATCTTCCAATTCGATGATGAAATTCACATAAATTCTTCGAGGATTAAATCTACGGATTAGATTCACCGCGGCAACCATCGTCCCGCCTGTTGCCAACAAATCGTCGTGCAGCAAAATGATTTCTCCCGAATTAATTGCATCTTGATGGACTTGAATCGAATCTCCGCCATATTCTTTGCTGTACGTTTCCTCATAAACGGCAGCCGGCAATTTGCCCGGTTTGCGAATGGGAATGAATCCGGCGTTGAGACGAACAGCCAAAAGCGGCCCCATGATAAATCCCCTGGATTCGATGCCTACTACTTTGGTTATTCCTTTGTCCTTGTACATTTCGGACAAACCGTCAGTTAGTTCACATAAAATCTGTGCGTCTTTGAATAAAGTCGTCACATCTTTGAACTGAATTCCCGGAATTGGAAAATCGGGAATGTTGCGGATTGCGTTTTTTAGTTTTTCTATGTTCATTGTATTTTTATTCTTTCGATTTCACAAAACTTAAATTGTTCCACGTGGAACAATTTTTACCTTCCCAACAAAACCAGCAAAACATTAATATCATTTGGAGATACGCCCGGTATTCGGGATGCTTGCGCAATCGTCTCAGGATTAATCCGCATCAACTTTTGTTTCGCTTCCGTCGAAAGGGATTGAATGGTGCTGTAATCAAACTTTCCTTGTATTTTGATGTTTTCCAAACGATTGATTTTCTCAGCAATTATCTTTTCCCTTGCGATATAGCCTTCGTATTTGATCAGGATTTCCGCTGCTTCAACAATTTCTTCTTTCCGATTAGAAATGAGTTCTAATTGTTCCTTGAGAGCCGGAACAATAGATGCAACCTTTTCCATATCCAACTGTGGACGAAGAATCAAATCAATCAACTTGACTCCATGTCGCAAAGGAGTTGTATCAAAAGCTACCAAAGCCGGATTTACTTGCTCCGGTTTTATCGAATAACTACGAACAAAAGAAACAATCTGTTCAATTTCATCTCTTTTTTCTTTCAACAATTCGTAACGTTTCGAATCAGCCAAACCCAAACGATATGATTTTTCAGTCAACCGCATATCTGCATCATCCTGACGCAAAAGAATACGATACTCGGCACGCGAGGTAAACATCCGGTACGGCTCGTCAACTCCTTTTGTAACCAAATCGTCAATCAGCACACCGATATAAGCTTCATCACGAGCAAGGACAAACGGACTTCCTCCATGTACATTGATATGGGCATTGATTCCCGCCATCAAACCTTGTGAAGCCGCTTCTTCATAACCGGTAGTCCCGTTAATCTGTCCGGCAAAAAACAAATTTTTAACACGTTTCGTTTCAAGTGTCGGATGCAATTGCGTCGGTGGAAAAAAATCGTATTCGATGGCGTAGCCCGGACGATAAATTTGTACATTTCGCAAAGCGGGAATTTGTCGCAATGCTTCCAACTGAATTTGCAAAGGTAATGAAGATGAAAATCCATTTAAATAATATTCTTGCGTATTTTCACCTTCCGGTTCGAGAAACAACTGATGTTGCGCCTTATCGGCAAAAGTCACAATCTTGGTTTCTATACTCGGACAATAGCGCGGACCTACACTTTTTATCTGCCCATTGTACAAAGGAGAATCCGGCAAGCCTTTTCGCAAAACTTCATGAACTGCTTCGTTCGTATAAAGCGTCCAACAACTCAACTGTTTCAAAGGACGAGGAGAAAAATTCAAATAGGAAAACTTGTGAAAATCAGTCTCCCCTACTTGCTCATCGGTCAAAGAAAAATCTACGCTTCGTCCGTCAATGCGAACCGGTGTCCCTGTTTTCATACGATCGGCTTCAAACCCTAAATCGACCAATTGTTCGGTGATACCAAACGATGCCGGTTCGGAAATCCGGCCACCGCTCATTTGCGTTTTCCCGATATGCAAAAGTCCATTCAGGAAAGTACCCGCCGTCAGAATAACCGATTTTGCATGAAAAGCAACATTCAAAGCAGTTTGAACGCCAACAACCGTATTATTTTTTACAATCAACTGCACGACAGAATCTTGCCAAATAAACAAATCAGGAATAGAATCCAGTGTTTCTCGCCATTTGTTAATATAACGTGTTCTATCGCTTTGCGCACGCGGACTCCACATCGCCGGACCCTTGGAACGGTTAAGCATTCGAAATTGAATGGCAGTCATATCGGTAACGATCCCCATCTGTCCTCCCAAAGCATCAATTTCACGAACAATCTGCCCCTTGGCAATTCCACCAACGGCAGGATTGCAACTCATCTGGGCAATTTTGTTCATATCCATTGTTATCAACAAGGTTTTCGAACCGAGATTGGCAGCTGCTGCCGCAGCATCGCATCCGGCATGTCCCGCGCCGACAACAATTACATCATATTCAAATTCCATAGTGCTTCATTTTCTTTCTCACGCATTATTTTTTCGTCGGCAGGCGTTTTATCTTTGAATCCGCAAAGATGCAAAACACCATGAATCATTACGCGATGCAGTTCTTCCTCATAAGCTGTACCAAATTTTTCCGAATTGGACTTTACCGTATTCAACGAAATAAATAAATCGCCGGAAACAACTTCACCTTCGGTATAATCAAAAGTAATAATATCCGTATAATAATCGTGATTCAAATATTGTTTGTTGATTTTCAAAATTTCCTCGTCTGAACAAAAAATATAAGTAACAGCGCCGGCTTTCTTATGATATTTTTCAATCGTAAGATATATCCATTTCGTTGTTACTCTGCGTTTTATCTTCGGAAAAGGGACATCAACAGCATCATAAGATACAGCCATAAATTATTTTTTTAGCATACAAAGGTAGTGAAAATTTCAGTCTTGTAAAACATCGGTTCAAGACTCATTTCTGATAACATAACGCGACTGCCTTAAAAAAGCAAAGTAAAGCCGTCTGCTTTTTTTTGACCTTTTATATAATTGTTGATTGCTTGACGCAAAGTCTTTAAATGTTGATTTGCCATAAAACTCCTGAAAGGAACAGTTGTTTCCAATTCGCGGCTTTCTTCCAATGCTTTTATATATTCACCTTTGTTTTCCTTGTATATCTTTGTCGGAACAACCCCTCTGTAAAATTGTATGTAATTCATTAGCAAACGAGATGTTCTTCCGTTGCCGTCCACCCACGGATGAATGGCCACTAAATTAAAATGGGCATCGAATGATAAATTATAGATTTCTTTCAAATCTTTTGAATCTAAACGCTTGTTAATTTCCTCACAGATTCGGGTCACATTATCAGGTACTTTTTTATAGTCCATATAGGATTTACCTCCGATTCCCGCCGTCACACCACACAAGCGATAATCTCCCTTGCTCGAATCAAATGTACCTATAGTCAAATTATGGATTCCGCCGGTATTTTTCATGACAAGCGAATTTAATTGTTTCAGGAAATCCGGCGTTATTCTCGTTTTTTTACCGGCTTCCGAAACAGCATATTCATAAGCGCCTTTTAAGTCAAGATTCATCAAATGTTCCACAATAGATTTTCCTTTTACCACAATACCTTCATCAAACAGCAATTGGGTATCTTTTTCGGTTAAAGTGGAGCCTTCAATAGCTGTCGAATGAGCGATAATCGAATAGATATAAAACTTATTATAATCTTTCATTTCGTCCAATCCTAAAGCATTGTAGCGTTGCTGTTCCACTTCAATTGCACCCCATATTTTATTGTCAGATACCATTTTAAAGTATTATATTATTTTACGAAGGTAGTGTTTTTTCAGATAATCTACAAAATAAAAAACTGTCTCAAAAGAGTTTTTGCTCGTCATTGCAAGGGCAAAACCCGAAGCAATCCATTGAAAATCAACACATTGGATTGCTTCGCCTGCGGCTCGCAATAACAAAACTGGACTTTTGAGACAGCTTTTTTTGTGATAATGAAGAATTTAATCCACGTTCAATGTAAAGCGCTTAAAATCAGTCACTGTCAAATCTTTATTTTGCTTCTGCAAATATTCTTTGATCGTTATTTTCGAATCTTTTACGAAATCCTGCGACAAAAGCGTAAATTCCTGATAATACTTGTTGAGAGCGCCTTCAGCGATCCGGTCAAGAATATTTTCAGGCTTCCCTTGTTCGATAGCCTTTTCGCGAGCGATTTTCTTTTCTCTTTCAACGACGGTCGCGGGGACAGTATCTTTATCCACGCTTACAGGGTTCATTGCAGCAATTTGCATAGCAATATCTTTAGCTACCTGCAATTCAACGCCTGCCTGGTTGAATCCGGCAATCGTAGCCAGTTTATTTCCCGGATGAATATAAGCGATGGTTGTCGGAGCCGTCAAGTATTCATAAGCGCCTAATTCCATTTTTTCACCGGTAATACCGATACGATCGGTAATCAATTCCGAAACAGAACGTCCATCAATATTAAGCGCCGATAAAGCTTCCAGATTAGCCGGTTTATTTACCAAAACGGCATCTAAAATACTCTTGGTTAAAGCGATAAAATCCGGGCCTTTTGCCACGAAATCAGTTTCACATTTAAGCGCTACGATAGCGGCAAAATCACCATTGATAGCTGCCAAAACACAACCTTCGGAAGCCTCGCGGTCCTCTCGTTTTGCGGCTACAGCCTGTCCTTTTTTACGGATAATTTCTACTGCTTTTTCATAATCGCCTTCCGCTTCGGTCAGTGCATTCTTACAATCCATCATGCCTGCACCGGTCATTTTACGCAAATGCGTAATATCAGCCATTGTAACTGCCATACTATTTTTTCCTTTCTATTTTTTTAATTTTTAACTTGTAATTAACTTCGTTGAACGTTGTTCCGTAATTCGTAATTCGTAATTGAACTTAATCTTCTACATCCTTGACGAATTTACTTACTACGTTGGCATTCAAAGCCTCTTCGTCGTCTTTTGCAAGACCTTTCTTCACGGCTTTCGCTTTTCTTTCCCGACGGGTTGAAGTTTGTTCTTCATCGCCTCCGGCAACGGAATCAATTTTTTCGATTTTGCGTTCTTCCAAACCTTCGTTGATAGCGTCGCAAAGTGCGCTCAAAATTATGTCAATTGATTTGGTTGCATCATCATTGGCGGGAATTACAAAATCAATATCGTTCGGATCAGAATTGGTATCTACGATAGCAAATACGGGAATACTCAAACGATTGGCTTCAGCAACGGCAATATGTTCTTTCATTACGTCCACGACAAACAAAGCCGAAGGAAGACGGTTCAAATCAACGATAGAACCCAAGTTTTTTTCTAATTTAGCCCTTTGACGGGTAATTTGTAACTTTTCTCTTTTGGATAATTGGTCGAACGTACCGTCTTTCGACATTTTATCGATGGTAGTCATTTTCTTGACGGCTTTGCGGATGGTAGTGAAATTAGTCAACATACCTCCCGGCCAACGTTCTGTAACATAAGGCATACCGACGGAAGTAGCTTTGTCGGCAACCACTTGTTTAGCTTGTTTTTTGGTCGAAACGAACAGCACTTTACGCCCCGATTTAGCGATTTGTTTTAATGCTGCAGCAGCTTCGTCTATTTTTGCGACTGTTTTGTATAAGTCAATGATATGGATACCATTACGTTCCATAAAGATGTAAGGAGCCATCGAAGGATTCCACTTCCGTTTCAAGTGTCCGAAGTGCGAACCGGCTTCCAATAATTGTTCAAATGATACTCTTGACATGTTTGTTTAATTTTTTTATTCGTTTACATTCTTTTTTGTTGTCTAAAATCAACCGCTAAGTAGTTATTCGACAAATCGTCTTGCAGAACAAGTCCTAACCGGTTTAGATACTAAACTGTCTTTAATTGATAATTGAGAATGCAGAATTGAGAATTAATTTTCAATTTTCAATTCTCAATTTTCAATTGAATTAACGTTTCGAGAATTGGAATCTCTTTCTTGCTTTGGGTCTTCCCGGTTTTTTCCGTTCCACTTCACGCGGATCGCGGGTCATGAATCCTTCGGATCTCAAAGCCGATTTGTCGGTCGGATTGATTTTCACCAATGCGCGAGCGATACCCAAACGGGCTGCTTCGGATTGACCTTTATAACCACCTCCCTGCAAGTTGATTGTGATGTCATATTGTCCGGCAACACCTAATTTATTCAACGGTTGCTTAACGACATACTGAAGCAGAGACGAAGGGAAATAGGTTTCAAATTCGCGCTTGTTAATCAGAATTTTTCCCGAACCTTCTTTAACGTAAACGCGAGCGACAGCTGCTTTACGTCTTCCTAATGCATTTACTACTTCCATTTTTATTATTTAAGAGAATTAATATCAATTGTTTTGGGTTGTTGAGCCTCATGCTTGTGAGTTGTCCCATCATATACGTACATATTTGTAAGCAGTTTGTCGCCCAATTTATTTTTGGGAAGCATGCCTTTTACAACTTTCCTGAACAAACGATCGCTGCCTTTTTTCTGCAAACCGGCCGGTGTCTGTTCCTTTTGTCCGCCGGGATAACCGGTATAGGAAAGATAAATACGGTCTGTCCATTTACTCCCGGTTAATACTACCTTTTCGGCATTGATAACGATCACATTATCGCCGCAATCCACGTGAGGCGTAAAATCCGGTTTATATTTGCCGCGCAGAAGTTTCGCTACTTTCGAAGCCAAACGTCCCAAATGTTGTCCGTCGGCATCAACCACAACCCATTCCTTGTTTACGGTCGCCTTATTGGCGGAAATGGTTTTATAACTTAAAGTATCCACTTTTAAAATTTTTTATTTGTTAATAAATTATCGGTTTAATTATTTCCCTTTTCGACAATCGGAATTTTTGGAATAAAAAGGTCAAAATCAAACACTTACATCTTTTGAATAATAATCGGCCTGCAAAGTTACACATTATTCTTTAAACAGACAAAAAAAACCGCCCCAAAAATTTGGAGGGCGGTTTCCTTTCAATTCATTTGTACTTGCTTACTGAGCCGGCGTTTCAGCCGGAGCTTCGGTAGCAGCCGGAGCAGCTTCTCCAGGTGCGGGAGCCAGTTTTTCAGTTTGTACCGGTTCTTGAGCAGGTTCTTCTTTTGCTTTTTTTGAGCAAGCGCTGAATGCAACAACTGCTGCCATAGCGAAAAATAATACTAACTTCTTCATTTTTTTCTTGATAATTAAAACGATTTATATATGTCTTTGGTCTTTTTTGAAAAACCGCAACAAAGGTAAGCATATTATTTTATATGTTGTATAACATATTTTGACTTTCTTCCAATTTTTGTGAAAAAAGATTTTTTTTATTTATATAAATATCGTTTTATGCTTTTTTTAGGGGTTTTTTCGAATTCATCAGTCAATTGAATTTCTGCAATTTTTGAGTAGGAGGCAACCATTTTATTCAAGGCAACCTTATTTTCGTCCATTATTTTCCGTAAACCGTCCTGAGAAACACCGTTTTGTTTAACCGTTTCATAATCGGGATAAACCAAAGCAAGCAATTTTCCGTTTCTATAGACTACCAAACTGTCACCAACATAAGGCAGATTGTTCAATTTGGCTTCAATCTCTTCAGGATAAATATTTTGCCCGGTGGCGCTCAATAACATATCTTTCGATCGTCCCCGGATGAAAACGTTGTTGTCTTTATCAATCGTGCCTAAATCTCCGGTTTTAAGCCAACCGTCAGCCGTGAAAGCGTTTTTTGTTGCTTCTTCATTGTTGTAATAACCAACCATGACGTTTTGTCCTTTGACCTGAATTTCTCCTGCAGTTGTGTAAGGGTCGGGAGAATCAATCCTGACTTGCATATTCGGCAGGATTTTTCCGCAAGATAACGGTACGTATTGTGGATACAAAGAAAAACTGACCAATGGAGCGCACTCGGTCATTCCGTAACCCACGGAAACCGGAAATTTGATTTTCAGCAGAAATTCTTCTACTTCGGCGTTCAAGGGAGCGCCGCCGATTACAACCTGAATAAATTGTCCTCCCAATGCTTTGATTAACTTTTTCCGAATCACCGAATACAATAATTGATTCAGCAAAGGAACTTTAAGCGCAATAGCAAAACTTTTCTTGCTGACTACCGGAACAATCATCCGTTTGTAAATTTTTTCCAGGATCAGCGGTACAGCTATAATCAAAGAGGGTTTGTATTCCCCGAAAGCGCCTAATAAAATATTGGGAGAAGGCGTTTTACCGAGAAGAATGACATGGCAGCCTTCTTTCATCGGGAACAAAAACTCGAAACCGCAGCCGTAAGCGTGCGCCAAGGGAAGCAGAGAAACCAGATTATCTCCTTTTTTTATTTTCATCTCTTGATGTGCAAACCCCAGATTACCAACCAGATTGTTTCCGGTTAGCAATACACCTTTGCTGAAACCGGTTGTTCCGGAGGTATAATTCAGAATGACCAGATTTTCATTCGGAAGTTCGGGATAACGAATGTCTTCTGCTGTAAAACCTTTGGGATATTTCTTCGCAAATTTTTTGTCTAAAGAATCCTGCAAATCTAACAAATTTTTATCCGAAAAAGGAAAAGCAGCTTTCAAAGAAGGCATTTGCTTTTTATCCAGATTTTTCAGCATGGAATCGGATGCGAAAAGAAGCTTTGAGCCGGAATGATGAACAATATGATGAACATCATCAGCGCTAAAATCCTGTAAAATCGGAACAATAACTGCGCCATAAGCGATAGACGCCATAAAAATGATACACCAACAGGCATTGTTTTTCCCGATTAAAGCAATTTTCTCTCCTTGCTTCACATTCTGTTCTTCAAACAAGATGTGCAGTTTCGCTATTTCCTTAGCCATATCGCCGTAGGTGAACTTCACATCTGTAGCATAATTACTCAGCGCAAGATAATCATAATGATTGCGAAAACTTTTTGTATAAAGGCCTATAAAATTCTGCGTATATTCCATTTTACTTTTTTTTCCTGCAAATATAAACATTTAATCAATTTACAACGAAAAATTTGGAAAAAATAATGAAATTTCCCAAATCACACATGAACGAGTGAAAATTGCCGGGTTGTATTTTACTCACTTTTTCGAGTAATTTACAAGCAGAATGAGTAGAATATCCGGAGAAATATGCTTTACTTTGCAAAAAAAATTTGATTAAAAAAAGATGAAAACTCAGACAATCATGACAATCATTACGCTGCTGTTCTCATGCGGAATCCTATCCGCCCAACACAGCCTGAAAAAAGAAACCACCCGGCCCAGGGGCGGTGACGAATTTGAGAAAACAGAAATGAACTTCTTCCTTGTCGAAAACACCCCAAAAGAAAAAGACATCAAAAAAGAAAAAACAAAGAAAGAAAAGAAAAACTGGAACTTCCAGAAACTGAAAGAAAAAGAAAAGAAAAAAACCTACAAGCTGAAAATCAAGATCGGTGATAAAATCCACGAATCCACCGTCGAAGAAATCCTTCCCGACTACACAGTCGCCTACTACGAAGAAAAAGAAGGAGAAATTCAGGGCAGTGAAAACCGGCAACTCACCCGAACCCGGCTTGTGAAAGATTCCCTCATCGACCTGGGTTACGAAGAACCCGGCAGGCGGGTACACTACCAAAAGCCGCCCCTCGTGATGAAATACCCCATGGAATTAGGCGCCGAATACAAATCGGAATTCACCGGCCGCGGCACTAAAGACGACCGCCTCGCCTCCATCCACACCGGTACCCTCACCACCACCATTGACGAATACGGGGAAATGATTCTACCCCGGGGAGACACCCTCAAATCCGTCGTCCGGGTACACGAAAGAAAACAAGAAAACATTTATTACGAACCCCTCTCCGGAATGTTCGACATAAACGCCCCCGTCAACCGGGATTCCTTAGAAAACAGCGGCGAACCCGCCGACCAAATCATCACCGACACCTACCGCTGGTACGAAGAAGGCTACCGGTACCCCATCTTTGAAACCGTACAATCCTGCCGGATACTCAAAGACAAAACCCTTCCCCTCCGGGAAGCCACCTACGTCTATGTCCCTTATGAACAGGAATTCCTGAGACAGGACACTGAAAACGAAAAAATAAAAAAAGAAAAAGCAGCAAAGAGCATAGCCCAAAAAGCGCAGGAACAAAGCAAAAAAGAGGACATACAGCCCATAGCGTACAATTTCTATCCCAACCCCGTAACCGACATCCTGAACCTGAGATTCAACACACAGGAAGGTGCGGAAACCATTGTCAGCCTCTACGAACTCTCCGGCCGCGAAGTGTTGCGCAAAACCTGTCCCGCCGAGAACGGCTACAGGCAGGAAACACTCCCGGTTAGTTCCTACCCACCGGGAACCTATATCCTTCGAATTTCCTGCGGCAACCAATACGCCGCCGAACAAATCGTCAAAAAATAAACCAGAAAAAGATGGAAACAAAAAACAACAACAAAACAAACAAAATACGGCAAATACTCGTCCTGATCCTTTTGCCCTTCACCCTGTACCTCTTACCCTTCACCCCGATCTTCGCCCAGAGCGCCGATCAAAATTACATCGTCACGCAAACCTATACAAGCCCCACGGCGCACAACGATGTAATCCGATACTACGACGGCTTGGGGCGCCCCATAGAAACCGTTCAAAAACAATTCACCCCCAATGGAAAAGATCTGGTGACCCGCCTGGAATATGACAACTTCGGCCGCGAATCGAAAGCCTGGCTGCCGGTATATAACAACAACAGCAACGGCGCCTTCGACAACACAACCGGTGTTTCATCTGCCTACGGGGGAGACGGCTACGCCTACAGCGAGACCAAATATGAACCCTCGCCCCTGAACCGCATCAACGAACAGTACGGCCCCGGTGCGTCATGGCGTAGTGGAACCGGACACAAAATAAAAACCGAATACATGGCCAACAAACTTCCGGCCAATGATTCTACTTTGGCTTGTGCTTACTATCACATGGTTGCCGGCAATAACAGCGGCGTTCAAAAAAGCGGCTATTATGCAGCCGGAACATTATACGTAACAAAAACGACAGATGAAGATAATAATGTATCCTACGAATTCAAAGATAAACTGGGTCAAGTGCTGTTGCACCGGAAAATAGCGGATGGAAAAAGATACGACACCTATTACGTCTATAACGACTCCGGTAATCTTACAACCGTATTGCCCCCTATTGCCTCCGATAATTTGAAAGCCGATCAATTCTACGATTTCTGGGGCACTTATGAAAATACGTTTTTAGAGGCTTATGCTACACATTACGGATATGATTCTCGAAACCGGATGGCTGACAGAAAAAAGGCAAACACCGATGTTGAGAATTTCATTTACGACAGAGCCGACCGTTTGGTAATGCACCAGACCGCTGCTGCCGATATAGGTTTCGGACGAGGTTGGATATTTTACAAATACGATGCTTTGGGGCGTGTAATCCTGTCCGGTACGTATCACGGAGACGACAACAACACAAACGTTAATCAAAAAGCGTTTAATATGAGAATCCTGTTTGAAAACAATAATATCCTTTCCGTAGAAACGGCTGTCAACATCCCAAGCCAATACCATTATACATGGAATGTATTCCCCTCTTTATCTTCGGTAGAGGTAACGCAAGTCAATTATTACGACAACTACGACTATGCCGCCGCCGGGTACGGAAACCTGTCTTACCAGACAAAAGCCGGATACGGCGAGCAGTGGTCCTCCGCCAAAGGCCTGCTGACCGGAACCCGGAGCCGGATACTGGGCGGTAACGGAACCCCGGAGCAATGGATAACCACCGTCTATTACTACGATTACAGGGGCAATATCGTACAGAAACGCTCCACCAACCAGCTGGGCGGATACGACTGCGAATATTACGCCTACAATTACAACAGTTTAATCACAAAAAAACACATGGAACACAACACCTCCGGCCAATCAACGGTAACGGAAGAATACATCTACAATTATGACACGCAACTGCGCCTGACAGGCGTCACGCACAGCCTGAACAATGGAACCCCGGCCACCATCGCCCAATATGCCTACAATTCCCTCGGACAATTGTTGACAAAGACAACCGGCGGACTGGAAACCGCCACATACGCCTACAACCTCCGCGGATGGGAAACATCGCAGACGGGAAGCCGGTTCTCCGAAAACCTGTATTACACCGAAAACCCGAAATCCGGCGGAAACAAGTATTATGGCGGAAATATCGCCGCTCTGACATGGAAATCCCCCGCAAGCAATTCCACGCCAAGAGGATATTCTTTCGAATACAACAGTTTGGGTTGGTTGAAGGAAGCAGATTACGGGGAAGGAAGCGCTTTAAGCGACAATACGGAGCGATACAGCGAAAGGTTCTCCTACGACAAAATGGGAAATCCGCTAAGCATTAAACGGTACGGAAGGCGAGAACCTGCCCCCGGCAACCCCAACACCCACAACTTCGGATTAATCGATGATTTAAGCATGCCGGAAGCATCGTACATCGGCAACAGTCTTCGTCAAGTAGATGATGCGGCAGGCGACCTGAACTATGCCGACCTGATGGAATTCAAGGACGGAATCAACAATCCGGGAGAATACATTAATAACTCGTCGGGAGAATTGATGGCCGATTACAACCGGAAAATTTGCATGTTCAAATATAATTACCTGCTTTTACCGCAGTCCGTACAATTCCGTTATGGCCACCGGATAGAATATACTTATGATGCATCGGGAATGAAAAGGTCGGTCAAATACAGGGAAGCGAATCACAACATGAATTATTATACGTGGGATGACCGCGAACCGGCGGCGAGCGATTTTATCCCGTATCAGCACCATAAAGACTACACCGGCAACAAAGTGTATGAAGACGGCCAGCTGAAACTGATACTGACGGAAAACGGGTACATTGAAAAAACGGGCAATACCTACACCCGTTATTATTACCTGCAAGACCGCCTGGGCAACAACCGGATAGTGATGAATGCTTCGGGAACGGCAGTTCAGCAGACGAATTACTACCCGTCCGGCGTAGTAATGGCTGAAAGTCCGGTGCGGGAAGACCAGGGCGTGCAGCCTTACAAGTTCGGCAGTAAAGAATTGGACAGGTCACATGGATTGGATTTCTACGACTTTGAGGCGCGGCAGTATGACCCGACGATCATGCGGTTTACTGTGCCGGATCCTTTGCAGGAGAAGTATTATTCTATTAGTCCGTATGCGTACTGTGGAAATAATCCGGTGAATAGAATTGATCCAACAGGAATGGATTGGTATGTTCTTACAGATGAGGGTAAAATGTTATTAGCATTAAAAACCGAGGATAAACAAGATAGATTATACTATTCCAAAATGGATAAGGAAGGGAATAAAAATGTTGCTTTTATTAATGTAACCGATCAAGATTTATTATCTCAATTAGCTGAGAATCCTGATGCAAAATCTTATAATGCTGTAACATCAAATGCTACAGATGCTTTTAATGTCTTTAAAGTTGCATCGGATGCTTCTGATTTTGAATGGTCTTTATCAGGATTCAAAGATGGAGGTAAAACTAAATTTTATTTAAATACAGAACATTCGGATGGAGGCGCAAGTGTTGGAGATGGAGGTTCTATTTTTAAAACGCCAGATATGATTTTTAATGTTCATAGTCATAGTAAAGAAAATGGGACAAAAGGGGGAAGTGGATATATATATGATTTGCATGGAAAATTAGTTCAATATTCACCCCTTGATGATGGTTACATTGCTGCTCGTTATCATAAAAGAATGGGTGATAAAATGCCAAAGTTATATGTATATCATCGTTACACACAAAATTTATATCAGTACGCTCCGTGGAGTCATAACATCGGAAAATGGCCTGTTGGATCAGGGCAAAGAATAAAAAACATTGTAAATCCTTGAAAATTATGAGAAACAATTGTATTTATACGGTATTATTCACAGTTTTCACGATTTTTATTAGTTGTAATAAACCGATTAATGAAGAGCGAGTTTACAATGGTATTGACACACAAATTTTGAATATAGTAGATTCGATGGATCGGTGTTTTAACGAAATTCCATTTGTAACAATATGGTTTTCATCATGTAAAGATAGCAGTGATAACGTTATTAGATTTTTTAACACCATACTTGTACCTGCTCTTAATCCATTAGATTATAGTAGCAAATCATTAATCTCCGAAGGAAATGGATTCTCTGGATACAAAAAATATCATGATATTTATTTGGTATTCTTAAACGATAATTCGAATAAATTAATAAATAAATTTGTGAAAAAAGATAGTTTAAATTTTGATGAAGTCCCTTTTACACATTTTAATGTATATGAGCTTAATAGAAAAATTGGAGATTGTAAAACTATCGAAAAAAAATATTTCGTCAATGAAAATGATAGTTTAATTTTTTACGAAGGTAAATGTCTATTTGATATTGAGTAAAAAAAGGAAAATAATAATAAATAGAATACTCTGCAACCCACGCTCAGCGTATCGTCCCGTGTTCATTACACAACCACGCTGGGCGGGGTATTAAGAAAAAGTTCCTATAACTCTCGCGAGTTGAATAAGCGATTCAACGGATTAATAAATAATAAATTACAACAAGAGCAAAGCGGGTTTAAGAAATCTGTTTTTAGCCCTTGTTATCTAAAAAAATATAACAATTATGAATTACAAAATAAAGAACAACAAATGGGATGCTCCGCAAGCCGGAGACTTGCTTTTAGCCCGCGAATGCGCTGCGCCGAGCAAGGGGTTATTTATACATAAATTAATTATTAATATGAAAAAGAATTTATTTGTTTTGTTTTTTTATTTAGTGGGTCTGTCACAAGCATTTTCGCAGTCCATTCAAGAGAATAATCAATTTATTCCACCCTCGCCGACAGTTTCCGAATTGGGAAAATACGGAATGATTCCGGTAAGTCATTATACCGGTGTGCCGGATATTTCCATTCCGATTTATACAATACAGTGTGGCTCATTGACATTGCCCATCACTTTGAGGTATCATGCCGGAGGTATTCGGGTAGAGCAAATCGCCTCATGGGTTGGTTTGGGTTGGAGCCTGAATGCGGGTGGGATAATAAGCACCAGCATTATGGGTACCTCTGATTTCAATAGTCCGCATGCAAGGGATATTAAGAATTGGGATGATATAAATCACGGTAGATTCCCTACACAGAATGACTTGGCTTATTCATTAACAGATCCTTACACTAAGGATTTACAACCTGACATTTATTCTTACAATTTTAATGGCCACTCCGGACAATTTGTCCTGGATAATAATTTCCAAGCCCACGAAATAAGGAATAACAAACAAATAAAGATCAGGACTAATAAAACGAATAAAACATTTTCCATAGTGGATGACCGGGGTATAATTTATGATTTTACAGCCCAAGAACTAACAACAACAAACTTTTATCAATGTAGCTGGTATTATGCGACTAATACAACTGCTAATTTTGACTGGCAGCATAGAAAAGAGTATTGTAATACGGGGTGGTTTTTGACGAGAGTAAGTTCACTTGATAATGCCGATGTACTCACATTTACTTATGCAAATGAAAACCAAGAGTATAAAACAAAAGTAGAAGGAACCATTCATAATGCGATACAATATAATTCGGGTGCAGGTTGGCTACCCAATGAGGTCTTGAATTACCAGCAAATACTGAATCAGACAAAAAGATTAACTAAAATAACAGGTAGTAATGGGCTTGAAATTAATTTCACCGCAGATACATTAAGAGAAGACTTGACAGGTAGTAAAAAATTAGATAAAATAACGATCTCCTACAACAATGCACTATTAAAACAGTGGAAATTTGACTATAATTATTTTACTGCTTCTCCCACAATTACTTCTGTTACTGAAGACATGCATCAAAACAAACGGCTGAGATTAGCTTCTGTAACTGAAAACCAAACCAAGACATGGACGTTTAGCTATTTCGGCGATGCCTCCGGAGAGAATAAAATGCCTTTTAGAACAGCTTATTATGGAAGCGATTATTGGGGATATTGCAATGGACCGGTTACTAATGCTACTATCGCAAGAAATCCGCAAAAATTATTTCCTAATGTAGAAAAAGATATTACCTATTACCGGTATCCGGCTGGAGTAGTGACCGATCATTTTAGTTATACTTGGGGAGCTAGTAAAGTGCCTGTTTCAGCGTATGCAAAAACTTATACCCTAAAGAAAATAACTTATCCAACAGGGGGATATTCAGAATTTATCTATGAACTGCATGATTACTATGGCGTGGTATCGGATATAACCTGTGGTGGCTTGCGAATCAAAGAAATCAAGGACTACCTGTCGGGTGGAGGACTTGCTACAAAAAAAAACTACCAATACAAATCTCCATCAAATGATAACTCCAGTGGTTCTATCATTAATGGGATTTTTGGGATTAAAACAACTAAAGAGTTATGGTTGCATGAATATGATCAAAATACACGTGCTTTATATTCCGGTGAATATTTTGACGGAATTGGCGCTAATGACAAAAAAGTAATAGAACTTAATTCATCGTCTTACACCTCCCAGTATTCTTATGGAGGCGATTATATTGGCTATTCTTATGTGACCGAAACGGATGAAAATGGTTCAACACGTTACAATTTTTTTTCTATCGATGATTATCCAAATCAATATGAATCTATTTATATGCTTTGCGGTCCAATTTATGCGGGCGGATCTTTTGGCTTTGACAGGCACGAGATACATGAACCTATATATCCGTTTTTGTTTGGCTATTGGGGAAAAGCGTATGGTCGGGGTTTACTTAAAAACAAACAGGTATATAATTCAAATAATCAGAAGGTCTATGCCGAGGAGAATACCTATACCACTCAAGATGTTGCACAAGTCTATGGGTGGGAAGTACAAGAAATGCTGTCTTATTCAATGTCTTCAGGACCAAATGGCAACTATGCAGTACCCGGCAGTCGCTACGAGAAGTTTTATGCCAACTGTTATTTTCATCAAACAGGTCAAGCTTTATTGACTCAAACCACCACCACACAATACGATATGAATGGGGCCAATCCTGTCACGACAGTGCACTCTTATCAATATAACGACAAAAATCAAATCTCGCAAGACGTAGTTACTGTTAGTGATAATACTACTTATAAGAAAGAGTTTAAATATCCAAACGATTTCAAAACAATAGCACCCTATTCAACAATGGTAAGTAAGAATATCCTGTCTCCTGTTGTAGAGCAATCCGAATATAAAGGCACACAGTTGATATCCAGGATAAAAGTGGATTATATGGATTTGAAAGAAAAAGAGGAGACATTTGTGCCTCAATATATTAAGAAGCAAACAAGCAACCAAACTGCATTGGAAACACGAACTACTTTTCAATACTTTGGTTATGATCGCAATCCAGTCTATATTTCCAAAGATGATGCCGAGAAGGTCGTTTACCTTTGGGGGTATAAGTGTCAATATCCTATTGCCAAGATTGAGAATGCTACCTTTGACCAGGTAAAAAATATTTTAGGAGAAACCTTGATAAACAGAGTGAGAGATGCCTATACTCCTTCCGCAGCGGATTTAACGGCCATCAATAATTTGCGAACCCATGCAAATCTGTCCGGTGCGCAAGTCACCACTTACACTTACAAGCCTTTGGTCGGAATACTCTCGACCACCGATCCCCGCGGTTTCACTGCTTATTACGAATACGATGCTTTCGGTCGCTTGCAGTACATCAAGGACCACACCGGCAATACCATCGAAAAGTATGATTACCATTATAAAAATCCGTAAAATACAATTTTTACAGATATAACAATGCTGATGGCCGCTTTTGGCTGTCAGCATTTAGTTTTTCCTGTTTCCCATAACAGTCAATCCTTCGCCGACTGGCGACCGGCCGACGCCGAATGATGCGGTCTTGGAAGTTTCCTTCAACATCTGTTCGTAGAGTTCAACTACTTTTTCGAAAGGCTCAAAAATGTATTTGGAAGGAGAAACAGGACTTTCCTCGGATTTTTTGTGACAAAAATCTTTAATGAAGTTTATAAAGTTTTCTTTCCTGAAGTTTTTAAGCGCCTCAACAGGCACCTGCATTTCAAGCGCGATTTTAGATAAAAGTTTATCATTCAATTTTTCCCGGTTTTCTATTCGGGAAATAGATTGTTGTGAAAGTCCGATCTGCTCGGCCAAAATCTCCTGCTTAATCTCTAACATCTCCCGGAAACACTTGACGTTTCTACCATGATGTATTTTGTCCGGTAAAATAATTTTACTCATAGCTCAATAGTTTTTAAGTAAATTTATACCTGATTATTTCGAGGGTAAAAGTAACGAAAAATTTTACATAAAGCAAAATTTTATTTTGTTATTTCAGGGCGGTGGATTACAACCGGAAAATTTGCATGTTCAAGTATAATTATCTAACTTTGCCACAGTCGGTACAATTCCGTTACGGACACCGCATAGAATATACTTATGATGCATCGGGAATGAAACGAACAGTCAAATACAAAGAAGCGAATCACGACATGAATTATTATCCGTCGGGAACGGTGATGGTTGCAAATGCGAAATTTTATGTCCGGAGGAGGATATTATGGCTCTTTTTGGTAAGTTATGAGAAAAGAATATAAAATTACGATATATAATTTAATACGGGAACTTAGCTTCTTGTTTCTTACATTGGCATTTTTGTTATTCACTTTGTATCAATTTTATATAAGTGATGTGAATTTACCTGATACACACAAAAAGTTATTTTGGATTACAATTGTTTGGATTGTTTTTTTTCTGTATGGAGTAATTTATCCATTAATTATTTATTGGAATCATTATTCTCATGATAAAAATGTCATTTTAATAATAGATAATAAATTAGATGAATTTATCTATAAAAACGGGAATATCCATATAAATGTGAAAGTATCAGATATTCGCTATGCCAAATCGTATTATTGTTCATTACGAGGTTATATGATGCATTATTATGAATTATTTCTCAACAATGATAATACTCCGATTATTGTGACTTCACTATTAGCTCCGAATCTATTAAAAAAACTCCCTTATGTGAAGAAAGGGAGAGAATCAATACATAATATGTTTATTTAAAGTAAATACAATGGAAAAAGAACAAATTTCAGACCATTTTGGTCTATGTAGATAAAGGATTTAGACCAATTCCAAATTTTGGAAGTAGAAAAAATCTATTGTATGGAAATACAAAATTAATTCCTTGGTTAAAAAAATATCCAACAAAAAATAAATAAATCATGAAATATTTAAAATTTATTGTAATTGTAATAATGTTTGCAAATTTTTCATGCAACCAGAAGAGTAAGATTTGTAATGAATTAAAATTAAATGCAAATGTTGAAAATATCATAAATAGCTATATAGAAAAACATTCTCAATTTAATTCATTTATTTTACAATCAACCCAAGAGCTTGATCAAAATGAAAACTCTCTTTCTATTAAACAGGGATTTTTATTGGGTCCAGGTTATGAGTCCATATTAATGGAACAACAACCTAAATTATATATTAGTCTTTCCGGTAAACGGATTTTCTACTTATCAGATATTAATACGTTAGTAAAAGAGGATAATAATACATGGATTATTGAAAATAAACCTGATAGTATGATATTTGGTGGCTGGATCATAAAAAATTCTTCAGAATTATTTATTCATCGTGCTATATATTTATATTATAACAAATTAGGACGTTTAGAAGTGAATTTAAGACCGGATACAATTTTTGCCCCTCGTCTTTTAGAAAGTTCAATCCAATTTGAAAATATAAAAGAATGATATTCTCGTCTTATGCTCGGCATGCGTCATCGCTACGTTGAAAGTCCGGTGCGGGAAAACCAGGGCGTGCAGCCTTACAAGTTCGGCAGCAAGGAAGATGAAGAATATGCTAGAATTCTCTCACAAACAATGACAGAAAAAAGAAATTCCGAGTTCTCAAAAGCAGTTACAATGTTTGGAGACTATAAAATAGCCGTGAGTAAAGGCGAAACGGAAAAAGCAGCTACAATATTAGCAAACATGAAAGAAATAGGTCAAAATATTTCAAATCTGGACGCAGGAGTGTCCGAACTAACCGAAATGGGA